>NZ_JBEZBE010000031.1:0-109479 GCF_040646935.1 Streptomyces sp. NPDC044984 | reverse complement strand
GTCGTTGAGGTACGCGAGTTCCTCGGTCTTCTTCCAGGCCGTCAGCATCGCCGACGTCTGGTTGTAGTTCACCCGCTCCTGCCGCGTCCACGCCTGAGTGCGGGCGGCCAGGGCCAGGTTGTAGACCTTCCGCACGCAGCCGAACGTGCGCGACAGCTCGGCTGCCTGCGCATCGGTCGGCTGGAAGCGGTACTTGAACGCCCGCTTCACAGGGGTGGTCCGCACGGTTCACATACCAGCCCATCAGTTTGTGACGAGCTGCCGGTGGTTTGGGGTGAAAGCCGGTCCGCCCCGGCGGCGAACCGGCTTTCCCCGCCCCGCTCCGCGGGAGCTTCGTTTCTCCCCCGCAAGCGGGAGGTACCCCCACCCCCGGCTGAAGCCGGGGGTATCCACAAAGGAGAGCACCGATGAGCACTCGTCCCACCGGCCGCCGCACCCGAGCGGCACTCGCACTGACCGCCCTGCTCGGCGGCGCCGCCCTGACCGGCCTCCCCGCCACCACCGCCGCCGCCGCGGACGGCGCCCTCGCCGTCCAGTACCGCACCGGCTCCGGCGGGGCCACCGCCGACCAGAGCGAGCCCTGGTTCAAGGTCCGCAACACCGGCTCCACCACCGTGCGGTTGAGCCAGGTGAAGATCCGCTACTACTTCAAGGCCGACTCCCCGGACGCCTCGTACCGCTTCGCCTGCTCCTGGGCGGTCAGGGGCTGCTCCGCCGTCACCGGCACGTTCGGGACCCTCGCCCACCCCACGGCGACGGCCGACCGCTACCTGGAGATCGGGTTCACCGCGTCCGCCGGATCACTGGCCCCCGGCGCCGACACCGGGGACATGCAACTGCGCTTCCACCGGGCCGACTGGCGGACGCTGCGGCAGAGCGACGACTACTCCTTCGACGGCGCGCGGACCTCGTACGCCGACTGGAACAAGGTCACCGCCCGGCTCGCCGGCGCCACGGTGTGGGGCACCGCGCCCGAGGGCGACGACACCACGGACCCGACCGACCCGCCGGGCGACGGCCGGACCCTGTTCGACGACTTCTCCTACACCTCGCACACCGACCCGGCGCTCTCCGCGCACGGCTGGAGCGTGCGCTCCAACTCCGGCGGCCCCGGCGTGCCCGGCGCGGCCTGGGACCCGTCCAAGGTCACCTTCAGCGCCTCGGGCGGCAACTCGGTGATGAACCTGGAGACCTCCACCGCCGGCACCGGCGCCTCCACCGTCCACACCGAAGTCCTCACCAGGAGCATGAAGTTCAGGAACGGCACCTACGCCGCCCGGGTGCGGTTCTCCGACGCCCCCAAGTACGGCCCCGACGGCGACCGCGTCGTCCAGACCTTCTTCACCATCAACGACCTCAAGGCCCCGATGGCCGACGACTACGCCGAGTACGACTTCGAGTACCTGCCCAACGGGGGCTGGGGCGAGCCGTCCAACATCCTGTACACGACCTCGTGGGAGACCTACGATCCCGACCCCTGGCAGGCCGTCAACCAGCACAGCGAGAGCCGGCGCAGCTTCGCCGGCTGGCACGACCTCGTCGTGACCATCGACGACACCGCCATCACCTACTACGTGGACGGGCAGCACTTCGGCACCCACGACGCCGCGTACCTGCCCGAGCGCCCGATGTCGATCAACTTCAACCAGTGGCTGATCGACCTCGACGGCCAGACGTCGACCACACCCCGCGCCTACGACCAGCAGGTCGACTACGTGCTGCACGTCAAGGACCAGGTGCTCACCCCGGCCCAGGTGTCCGCGAGGATCGACGCCTACCGCGATGCCGGCACGTCCTTCGTGGACGAGGTCCCCGCTCCCTGAGCCCTCGCGCGGCGGCGTGATCCCCGCCAACCCGCCGGCCGGGTCCGCTCCGTGCGGACCCGGCCGCATTCCGGTGGGCGCCCGTCCGTTCCCCCCGCGTTCACGCAACCTTCCGGGGCTTCCGGGGCTTCCGCCGACGAGCCACGGGCGGGACCGGGGTCGCGGGACGGTGGTCACCCCATCGTGGGCAGTGCGCGGTGAGAGTGCCTTCACGGGGTAGAGGAGCTGCGATCAGTGACCGCTTTCCCGTGAGGAAGGGACATCCGGACATGACCGACGACGCCTACCTGGTCCTGCTCGACGACGCGGACGGACCGCTCGGCGTCCCCCTGGCCGCCGTGGGGGAACTCGCCTGCCTGGACACGCCGGCGGTGCGTGCCTGGCTCGGCGCGCAGGGGGTCACCGTCACCTCCCCCCGGTTGCGCCTCCTCCCGCCCGAGGAGACGGGGGCCATTCCGGAGGGCACCGAGCGCCTTCCCGTTCCGCTCGGCGCCGAGGAGCTGAGCCGCCTGCGCGGTGAGCTCACTCCCCCGGACCAGGCGCGGGTGGAGGAGGAACTGCTGGCCTACCGGTCCTGCACGAACGGACGGGACGGACTGCTGACGCGGGCGCTGGCCGCCGGGGTTCCGGCCCACCGGATCGCGGAACTGACCGGTGAGGACCTCACGACAGTGAAGGCGGCGGCCCACTGAGCGACGCGGCGTCCGGCCGCGGCGGGAAGCGGGAGCGACGCCGGTCTTGCCTGCGGCGGGCGGCCGGCGCAGGCTGGTCCCATGGGTGCGGGCCCGACGCTCATCACCTCCGTGCAGCGTGCCTTCCGGCTGCTGGAGGCGGCGGGCGCCCACGAGAACGGCGCGCCGGCGAAACAGCTGGCCCGTGAGACGGGGCTGCCCCTGGCCACGGCCTACCACCTGCTGCGCACGCTGGTGCACGACGGGTATCTGCGCAAGCTGGACGACGGCGGATTCGTCCTGGGCGACCGGTTCCAGACCCTGCACACGGCGGGCCGCGGCCAGGCGCTGCTCAGCCGGGTCCGGCCGGCGCTCGCCGCACTGCGGGACGAGCTGTCCACCGCCGCCTACCTCACCTTCTACGAGGACGGCGAGATCCGCGTCGCCGAGATCGTCGACAGCCCCCGCACCCCGCGGGCCGAGCTGTGGGTGGGGTTCGAGGACGCCGGGCACGCCACCGCGCTGGGCAAGTCGGTGCTCCGGGAGCTCGACGACGAGGCACGCAGGGAGTACCTCTCCCGGCACCCCCTCAACGACCTCACCCCGCGGACGATCACCACGGCTCCGGAGCTGATCCGCCGGCTCGAGACCAGCGACCTGGCGCCGGCCGTCACCGACCTGGAGGAGTACTCCCTGGGCACCGTCTGTGTCGCGGTGCCGGTCTACAGCGGGGACACCCTGGGCTCGCTCGGCGTCTCCATGCCGAAGGACCGGCTGCACCGGCTCGACGAGGTCCGCGAGCGCCTCCTGCCGACCGCCGGGCGGGTGACCCGAGGGCTGTCGTTCACTATCTGAAAAGCGCGCCCTTGTGACGTTCGCGACAGTCATCTTTCCTGGTCAAGTCAGGCATTACGGACGCGCGCACGCCGCGCAAAGGTGAGGACTGCGGACGACACATGAGTCACGCCCGTCAGCATGGACGCGACCACTGGCCGATACGGCAGTACCAGCGGGGAGTCCGCCACACGTGGTCGCCCCGGGCACGGGCCGCCGCGCACTGGGCCGCCGGCACGCCCGCCCTCCCCGTACTGATCGTCTTCCTCGTCGTGTTCGTCGACCTCGTCGGCGGAACGGGCACGGTCTGGCTGCCGCTGCTCGCCGCCGGACCGGCGCTGGCGGCGGCCACCAGCCGGCCGGCCGGGGTCCTCGGGGTGGGTCTCCTCGCTTCCCTCCTCGGCGGGGCGATCGGCGCCCGGCACGGCATGGCGGCCCCGGAGCTGGCCGTCGTGCTCGCCGCGCTGGTGACCGTCGCCCTGGCCGGCACGTTCGCCAGCGCCCTGCGCGGACGCCGGGAGCGGGTGCTCGCGGCCGTCCGTTCCGTCGCGGAGACCGCGCAGCACGCCCTGCTCAAGCCGGTCCCGGAGACCGTCGGCCCGTTCCAGGCGGCGGTCCACTACAGCGCCGCCGCGGCGGAGGCCCGGATCGGCGGCGACCTCTACGCCCTCATCCCCACCCCGCACGGGGTCAGGATGATCGTCGGTGACGTGCGCGGCAAGGGTCTGCCGGCCGTGGGGACGGCCGCCCTGGTGCTCGGTGTCTTCCGGGAGGCCGCCTACGACGAGCCGGACCTGCTGGACGTGGTCTGCCGGATCGAACGGAGCCTGGCCCGCAACCTCGGCCACGACGACTTCGTCACCGCCGTGGTCGCCGGCTACCCGGAGCCGGGGCGGCTGGAGGTGGTCAACTGCGGACACGCTCCCCCGCTGCTGGTCCGCGGCACCGAGGTGGTGCCGGTGGACCCCGTCAGCCCGGCGCCGCCCCTGGGGCTGCGTGCCCTGTCGGGTGAGTGCCCCGGCCTTCAGGTGGTGTCCTTCACCGAGGGGGACCAGCTGCTGTTCTACACCGACGGGGTCACGGAGGCCCGTGACGCCGGCCGTGAGTTCTACCCGCTGGCCGAGGGCCTGGCCCGGCACCTGTGCGACGAGCCGGCCCGTACGCTCGCCGCGCTGCACCAGGAACTGCTGGACCACGTGGGCGGCCGGCTGCACGACGACGCGGCACTGCTCCTGCTGCGCAAGCCCGTCCTCGCCGCCGGGGCGGTGGACGCGGACTCCCCCGTCGTCCTGCCGCTCACGGCGCGGCCGGAACCGGGCGTCGGCGGCGCCTTCGACGACCGTGAAGGCGCCGCCTAGGGCCGGTCCGTCAGGGCCGCTGGGCGGCGATCATGCGCCGGTACCAGTGGTAGCTGTCCTTCGGGGTGCGCTGCTGCGTGTCGTAGTCGACCCGGACGATGCCGAAGCGCTTGTCGTAGCCGAAGGCCCACTCGAAGTTGTCGAGCAGCGACCACACGTAGTAGCCGCGCACGTCCACGCCGGCGTCGATCGCGGCCCGCAGCGCGGTGAGGTGGTCGCGCAGGTACGCCACCCGGTCGGTGTCGTGCACGGCACCGTCCGCGCTCACCTCGTCGTCCTCGGCGGAGCCGTTCTCGGTGATGTGGACCGGCGGCAGGGCGTCGCCGTACTGCTCCTTCAGGTCCACCAGGAGGTCGGTGAAGGTGTCGGGGGCCACCGGCCAGCCCATCGCGGTGTGCCGGACGCCGGGCAGCGTCGTCTCGGCGTAGCGGTTGTCGGTCGCCACGCGCAGGGCGGGGTCGTCCTCGCGGTACGGGGCGTCGGCGACGACGATCGGGCGGTAGTAGTTGACGCCGAGGAAGTCCAGGGGCTGATGGATCAGCTCCAGGTCGCCGTCGCGGCGGAAGTCCTGTGCGGTGATCAGCTCACCCCAGGTGTCCTCCTCGGTGTCCGGGTAGCGCCCGGCGAGGATCGGCTCCGTCCACACCAGGTTGTGCAGGGTGTCGGCGCGTACGACGGCCTCCCGGTCGGCGGCGGAGCCGGTGGCGGGCAGGTGGTGGTCGAGGTTGAGGGTGATGCCGACCTCGCGGACGCCCGCGGACCGGAGCGCCTGGACGGCCAGTCCGTGGCCGACCAGGAGGTGGTGGGCGGCGGCCAGGGCGCCCCGGCCCTCGCGGGCGCCCGGGGCGTGACGGCCGACGGAGTAGCCGAGGAAGGCGCTGCACCACGGCTCGTTGAGGGTGATCCAGCGGGGCACCCGGTCGCCCAGGCGCTCGGCGACGACGGCCGCGTACTCGGCGAACCGCTCCGCGGTCTCCCGCACCCGCCAGCCGCCGCGGTCCTCGAGCGCCTGCGGGAGGTCCCAGTGGTAGAGGGTGGCGGCGGGCTCGATGCCGGCGGCGAGGAGTTCGTCGGCCAGGCGGGAGTAGAAGTCCAGGCCCTTGGGGTTCACCGGGCCGGTGCCGTCCGGCACGATCCGCGGCCAGGCGATCGAGAAGCGGTACGAGCCGACGCCGAGGTCGCGCAGCAGGGCCACGTCCTCGGGGTAGCGGTGGTAGTGGTCGCAGGCGGTGTCACCGGTGTCGCCGTTCGCGACCAGGCCGGGGGTGTGGCTGTAGGTGTCCCAGATCGACGGTCCGCGCCCGTCCTCGTACGCCGCGCCCTCGATCTGGTACGAGGCGGTCGCGGCGCCGAAGACGAAGCCGGGCGGGAAACGGGGGAAGTCGCTCATGCGGTGCGAGTCCATCTCGGTGTGTGCGGTGATCACTTGACGGAGCCCCCGGTGATGCCGGCGGCGATGTACTTCTGGGCGAGGACGAGCAGGATCGCGGCCGGGACGGCGGAGAGCACGGACGCGGCCATCACGGCGCCCCAGTCGCCGACGTGGGCGCCGATGTACTGGTAGATGCCCAGCGTGATCGGTTTGACGTCGTCGGTGGTGTTCAGGGTGAGCGCGAACATGAAGTCGCTCCACGAGAACAGGAACGCGAACAGGCCGGAGGTGATCAGCGAGTTGCGGCTCATCGGGAGCACCACCCGCAGGAAGACCCGTACCGGCCCGGCGCCGTCGATCTCGGCGGCCTCGATGACCTCGCCCGGGATGGACACCATGAAGGAGCGCATCAGGACGATGGAGAACGGGATGCCGAGCGAGGCGTCCGCGAGCATCAGGCCGAAGTAGGAGTTCACCAGGCCCAGGTCGACGTACGAGTTGTAGAGGGCGTTGGCGATGACGATGCCCGGCACCATCTGGGTGATCAGGGTGCCGAACACGATGGTGCGCGAGCCGCGCAGGCCGAACCGGGCCAGGCCGTAGGCCGCCGGGGCGGAGATCGCCAGGCAGATGGCGACGGCGCCGAAGGAGACCAGCAGCGAGGTCAGCAGGTGTCCGCCCTGGTCGTCGATGGCCTTGGAGAATCCGGAGAGGTCCAGGCTGCCGGGCACCGGGTCGACCTGGAGCAGGCCCGACTCGGGCTGGAGCGCCGTGTTGAGCATCCAGTACAGCGGGAAGAGCATCACGCCCAGGATCAGCACACCGGCGACGGTGGAGCCCCAGCGGCGCCGGGACGCGGCGGGAGTGTGAGCGGCCATGTCGGTCACTTCCCCTCGGTGCGGTTGGCCCGCAGGTAGAACACCGCGAACACCGCGGAGATGAGGATGAGTACGTTGCCGACGACCGCGCCGGCGCCGAAGTCCAGTTCCACGAAGGAGTTCTGGTAGGTGAGCGTGCCCAGGGTCTGGGTGGCGTCGGCGGGCCCGCCGTCGGTGAGGGCGAGGATCAGGTCGAGGATCTTGACCGTCGACATGAAGCCGAGCACCAGGACGACCGTGATCACCGGCTTGAGCATCGGCAGGGTGATGGAGCGGAAGGTCCGCCAGGCCGAGGCGCCGTCCAGGGCGGACGCCTCGTACAGCTCCTTGGGGATCTCCTGGAGGCCGCCGTAGAGGATGACCATGTTGAACGGGATGCCGATCCAGATGTTGACCAGGATCACCGAGAGCAGCGCCATGTCGGGGCTGGTCAGCCACGGGGTGCTGCCGCCCAGGCCCAGGGTGTCCAGGAAGGTGTTGAGCACGCCGGTGTCCTGGTCGAGGATGCGGCGCCAGACGATGCCGGACACCACCATGGGCACCAGCCAGGGCAGCAGGATCAGCGACCGCAGGACGCCGTTCAGGGGGAACCTGCGGTTGAAGAAGACGGCGAGGGCGAGGCCGATGCAGAACTGGCCGAGCAGGGAGCCGGCGGTGAAGACGAGGGTGTGCCACAGGGCCTTGCCGAACAGGACGTCCTGGAAGACGGACGACCAGTTGTCGGTGCCGTTGAAGGGGGCCTCGCCGGTGAAGAACGTCTTCGGCGTGTAGTGCTGGAAGCTCATCACGACGTTGCGGACGAGCGGGTAGCCGAAGAACAGCAGCATGAAGGCGACGGCGGGGGCGACGAAGCCCCACTGGGCGAGCCTGCGGCGCAGGCGCTGCCGGGCCGGGTCCGGCGCGGCGCCCTTCCCGGAGGTCTGCGCGGACACCGGGGTGGTGACGGTGGACGTGGTCATGGACGCGTACCTCAGTTCCCGCTCGTCGCGCGCTGCTGGGCGCGCTGCAGGGCGGTTTCGCTGGACTGGCCGGTCAGGGCGGACTGGAAGGCGCTCTGCAGGGCGAGCGAGACGCCCGACCAGCCGGCGCCGAGCTGGGCGGTGCGGGACCGGGCGGCGGCGACCTGGTCGGCCAGCGCGTCCAGCTCGGGCACCTCCTCGCGCCACTTCGCGGCGGCCTTCTCGTTGGCCGGGACCATCCAGCTGTTGAGGGCGTAGGTGAGCTGTTCCTTCTCGCTCGCCAGACAGGCGACGATCCGGCCGGCCGTCCTCTCGCGCTCGGTGTCGCCGGTGTTGGGCACGGTGAGCACCGCGCCGCCGAGCGGTCCCACCGAGTCGGCGCCCGCCTCGGGGACGGGGATCTGTGCGATCTCCCAGTTCAGCGACTTCTTGGTGTTGAGGGTCTCGACCTGCCACGGGCCGTTGATCATCATCGCGGCGTTCCCGGCCATGAACTGGTCGTTCACGTCGGCCTGCGTCCAGTTGACCGTGGACTTGGACAGCGACCCGTCCTGGAGCAGCGCCTTCCAGTAGTCGAGCGCCTCGACGACCTGGGGGCTGTCCAGATCCGTCTCGTCGCCGCCGTTGGACCACATGAACGGCGTGAACTGGAAGACGCCGTCCTCGGCGCCGCCCGCGCTGAGCGCCAGGCCGTACCGGTCGCCCTCGGTGAGCTTCTTCGCCGCCTCGCGCAGTTCGTCCCAGGTGGTGGGCACCCGTACGCCCGCCTCGTCCAGGATGTCCTTGTTGTAGAAGAGCGCGAGGGTGTTCACGGAGCGGGCCGCGCCGTAGTAGGTCCCCTTGTAGGAGCCGAAGTCCACGATGCCCTCGGGGACGTCGTCGGTGGCGAGGCCCAGGGTGCGCAGGTCGACGAGGCCGCCGGCGTCGGCGAAGGTCGGCATCTCGGAGGCGTCGAACTGCACGATGTCCGGCAGCGACTTCGACGAGGCCATGCGCAGGGCCTTCGTCATCACCTGCGCGGCGGGGACGCTCTGCTGCTCGATGCGCACGCCCAGCTGCTCGCCGCAGCGGGCCATCGCCTCGGCGTCCCAGCGGTGGTAGGTCTCGTCGGTCGAGGAGTTCATCACGGTGTACACGTCGCTGTCGCGCTGCTGTGCGCAGCCGGTCAGCGCCGCTCCGGCGATGAGGACGGAGACGGCGGCGAACGACGTGACGGCTCCGCGCGAACGTCCGCGCGCGCGGTGTGCGGCAACCGGAGGATGTGCTGTCACGGTGGGTGCCCTTGCGTGGGGACCGGCTCAGCCTGCGCTGAGCTGGTGACTCTTTCGGGAGGCTGGTGAAGCGCTTCGACTTGGGGCGGCTCTCGCCGAGGTGTTGCCTGGCGCTGCACCGGGTGTAATTTGTTTTGCCTGATTACTAATACGCCAGCGGAAGCCGGTCGCGCTAGACCCCCAGCGATACGATCTGCTTGCGCCAAGGCGTGACAGGTCCTGCGTCTCCTGTCATAGTTCCTGGTCAGAGGCTTCCTTCCGGGCCTCTGCCGCCCTCCCCCTCCGAGGAAGACCATGAAATTCACCGACGGCTTCTGGCGCATCCGTGACGGCGTCCAGATCTCGTACGCCACCGAAGTGCGCGATGTGCGCCCGGAATCGAAGCGCTTCACCGGCTATGCCGCCGTGAAGAAAGTGACCCGCAGGGGCGACACCCTGAACGCGCCGCTGATCACGGTCGAGTGCTTCTCCCCCGCCGAGGGCGTGATCGGCGTCCGGGTCACCCACCACGCGGGCAAGTACCGGCCGGGCCCCGACTTCGCCCTGGCCGGGGACGCGGACGGCGCCGGGGCGGTACGCCAGGACGGCACCGTCACCGAGCTGACCAGCGGTCCCCTGACCCTGCGCCTGGACGGGTCCGGTCCCTTCGGGCTCTCCTTCCACGACGCGGACGGACGCGAACTGACCCGCGCCGGCGCCAAGAGCACCGCCTTCGCCACCACCGGCGAGGGAGCCCACCACGTGCTGAGCCGGCTGTCGCTCGGCGTCGGCGAGCAGGTCTACGGCCTGGGCGAGCGCTTCACCCCGTTCGTCAAGAACGGCCAGACCGTCGACGTCTGGCAGGCCGACGGCGGCACGAGCAGCGAGCAGGCCTACAAGAACGTCCCGTTCTACCTCTCCTCCCGCGGCTACGGCGTCTTCGTCAACCACCCCGGCGCCGTCTCCTTCGAGATCGGCTCCGAGTCCGTCGGGCAGGTCCAGTTCAGCGTCGAGGACCAGGCGCTGGAGTACTACGTCGTCGCGGGCCCCACCCCGAAGGAGGTCCTCGGCCGCTACACGGCCCTCACCGGACGCCCGGCCCTGCCCCCGGCCTGGTCGTTCGGCCTGTGGCTCAGCACCTCCTTCACCACGTCGTACGACGAGGCGACGGTGACCTCGTTCGTCGACGGCATGGCCGAGCGCGGCATCCCGCTGTCGGTGTTCCACTTCGACTGCTTCTGGATGCGCGAGTACCAGTGGTGCGACTTCCAGTGGGACCCGGAGGTCTTCCCCGACCCGGAGGGCATGCTGGCCCGGCTCAAGGAGAAGGGCCTGCGGATCAGCGCCTGGATCAACCCGTACATCGCCCAGAAGTCCCCGCTCTTCGACGAGGCCGCCGCCCTCGGGCACCTGGTGCGCCGCCCGAACGGCGACGTGTGGCAGTGGGACCTGTGGCAGGCCGGCATGGGCCTGGTCGACTTCACCAGTCCCGACGCCCGCGCCTGGTTCCAGTCCAAGCTCAAGCCACTGCTCGACCAGGGGGTGGACAGCTTCAAGACGGACTTCGGCGAGCGCATCCCCACCGATGTCGTCTGGCACGACGGCTCCGACCCCGAGCGGATGCACAACTACTACACCCACCTGTACAACCGGACGGTGTTCGAGCTCCTGGAGAAGGAGCGCGGGCAGGGCGAGGCCGTGCTCTTCGCCCGGTCCGCGACCGCCGGCGGCCAGCAGTACCCGGTGCACTGGGGCGGCGACTGCTGGTCGTCCTTCGAGGCGATGGCCGAGTCGCTGCGCGGCGGTCTGTCCCTGTCGCTGAGCGGGTTCGGCTTCTGGAGCCACGACATCGGCGGCTTCGAGGGCACGCCCGTCCCCGAGGTGTTCAAGCGCTGGCTCGCCTTCGGCCTGCTCTCCTCGCACAGCCGGCTGCACGGCTCCACGTCGTACCGGGTGCCGTGGGAGTTCGGCGACGAGGCGGTCGACGTCGCCCGGCGGTTCACCCTGCTCAAGCACCGCCTGATGCCGTACCTGTACGGCGCCGCCGCCGAGGCCCACCACACGGGCGTCCCGGTGATGCGGCCCATGCTGCTGGAGTTCCCCCGGGACCCGGCGTGCCGCCCGCTCGACCGCCAGTACATGCTGGGCCCCGACCTGCTGGTCGCGCCGGTGTTCAGCGAGGACGGCGAGGTGGAGGTCTATCTGCCCGAGGGCACCTGGACGCACCTGCTGAGCGGCGAGCGGGTCACCGGCCCGTGCTGGCGCACCGAACGGCACGGCTACGACAGCCTCCCGCTCTACGTCCGTGAGGGCGCCGTGCTGCCGCTGGCCGGCGACGACTCCAGGCCCGACGGCGACTGGCTGGACGCCCCGGTCCTGCTCGTGCACCCGTCGGCCGCGGCCGACTACGCGGCCGAGGTCACCGTGCCGGACACGGCGGGGCTTCCGGCCGCGACGTTCCGGGTCCGGCGGGACGGCGACGTCCTGCGGGTCACGGCGTCCGGGACCGACCGGCCGTTCACGGTGCGCGTGCCCGGCGGGCCGGAGGCACAGGGCGCGGGCGAGGTGACGCTGCCCCTGGGATGACGGGGTCACGCACCCGGGTGGCTGCCCGGGCCGTGGCCGGGTCCCGCGAGGGGGGTCGGTGAGAGGGCCGCGGGTTCCTCACCGGCCTCCAGCAGGGTGTCCGCCGCGCCCACGATCAGCGGGTCCGGCTTGCCCAGCGCCCCGTGGTCCTTCGCCGGATAGTCGCAGCGGTCGAGGAGGCTGCGCATGGCCTCCAGCCGGCCCCGGCGCTTGTCGTTGTTCTTCACGACCGTCCACGGCGCGTGGGACGTGTCCGTCGCCCGGAACATCTCGATCTTGGCCTCGGTGTAGTCGTCCCAGCGGTCGAGCGAGGCGAGGTCCATCGGCGACAGCTTCCAGCGGCGCACCGGGTCGACCTGGCGGATCGCGAACCGGGTCCGCTGCTCGGCCCGGGACACGGAGAACCAGAACTTCACCAGCATGATGCCGTCGTCGGTGAGCAGCCGCTCGAACAGGGGCGCCTGCTCGAGGAACTGGTGGTACTCGGCGTCCGTGCAGAACCCCATGACCCGCTCGACGCCCGCGCGGTTGTACCAGGAGCGGTCGAAGAAGACGATCTCGCCGCAGGACGGCAGGTGGGCCACGTAGCGCTGGAAGTACCACTGTCCCGCCTCCCGCTCGGTCGGCTTCTCCAGGGCGACCACGCGGGCGCCACGGGGGTTGAGGCGTTCCATGAACCGCTGGATGGTGCCGCCCTTGCCGGCCGCGTCCCGTCCCTCGCAGAGCACGACGATGCGCTGGCCGGTGTCCTTGACCCACCGCTGCATCTTCAGCAGTTCAATCTGCAGGATGCGTTTGGTGCGGTCGTACTCCGCCCGGCGGATCTTGCGGTCGTAGGGGTGGTTCTCCCGCCAGGTCTCGATCGGGGTGCCGTCGGCGTCGAGCAGCACGGGCCGCTCCGGGCGCCGGTCGTCCACCTCCAGCCCGTGGAGCAGGTCGTCGCCGTCGCCGCCGGTCTCCGTCCGGCCGTCCGGCGCGTCCGTGTGTTCGGCCGTCACGTCGCCTCCCGCGTTTTTACGAGTGCGTCACAAGAAGCGTATGCCCACCGGGCGTTTTGCGGTGATTCGAGCGCGGGTCCGGGGAAGGAGCAGGATCGGGCGGAGCACGTGCGCGAGCGGCGCCTTCCGTCCGTGTTCGGGCATCTCATGCAGGCACTGGTACCCAGACGAAGGGGACGCACGACGTGCGGATCGATCTGAAGGGCCGTACGGCGCTGGTCACCGGCTCCACCCAGGGCATCGGTGCGGCGATCGCCACCGGCTGGCGCGGGCGGGCGCCCGGGTCGCGGTCAACGGGCGCTCCGCCGAGCGCGTACGGGACGGTGCCGCCGCCCTCGAGCGGGAGGTGCCGGGCGCCGACGTGGTGCCGGTCGCGGCGGACGTGACCACCGAGGCGGGCGCCGGACAGGTCGCCGCGGCCCTGCCGCGGGTGGACATCCTCGTCAACGACCTCGGCGTCTTCGGTTCCGCCGACCCGCTGGAGATCACCGACGACGAGTGGCGGCGCTACTTCGAGGTGAACGTCCTGGCCGCCGTGCGGCTGCCCCGGCTCTTCCTGCCGGGCACGACCGGGCGCGGCTGGGGGCGCGTCCAGTACATCGCCAGCGACTCGGCGATCGTCACGCCCGCCGAGATGATCCACCTCTCTTGCCGGGCAGGGTCGAAGGGAACCCCTGAACAGCCGGGCAGGAACGTCCGGCAGAAGGCGGGGCTGAACCGGAGCATCCTGGCCCAGGGCTGGGGCCTGCTGCGCCGCCGCACCGGTGAGAAGGCCCCCGGGCGGGTGGAGGACGTCCCCGCCCCGTACACGTCGCTGCGGTGCAGTGCCTGCGGCCGGATCGAGAAGGACTCGCGCAAGAGCCAAGCCGGGTTCGTCTGCGTGTCCTGCGGATTCACCTGCGACGCCGACGAGAACGCGGCAGTCGACGTCGCGGCAGGACAGGGCGGGATCCCCCGCCCCCGGCGCACAGCCGGTGCCGGAGGGGTGACAGCGGCCACCAGCCGCTCGAGCACCCGTGAACCTCAACCCGTCCGGGTTGGAACTCCCCTCTTTTGAGAGGGGGAGGATGTCAAATGGTCGTCTACCTCAGCTCGGAGCAGGCCCCCGCGACGACGGGAGGAGCACTGCGCGTCGACGGCGGCTACGTCGACGCGATCCTGCCCTGAGCGCGGGCGGTGGTCAGCGCAGCAGCTGGACGAGGGCGAGGGTGCCGATCGTGACGATGAGGGCGCGCAGCACCGCGGGGCTGAACCTGCGGCCGGTCCTGGCACCGAGCTGGCCGCCGAGGGCGGATCCGACCGCGATGAGCGCGACGGCCGTCCAGTCGAAGTCGGCGACGAAGACGAAGAAGGCCGCCGCGACCGTGTTGACGATCGCCGCGAGCACGTTCTTGACGGCGTTGAGGCGTTGCAGCGGCTCGTCGATGAGCAGCCCCATCAGGGAGATGTAGATGATGCCCTGCGCGGCGGAGAAGTAGCCGCCGTAGACGCTGGCCAGGGTCAGGCCGATGGACAGCGGCCATCCGCCGTCGCGGCGGGAGGGGTGCCCCTTCGCGCGGCGGCTGCGCACCTTCTTGCCGATCAGGGGCTGGAACGCGACGAGGAGGAGGGCGAGCCCCACCAGGGTCGGCACGATGGTCTCGAACGCCTCGGCGGGCAGGGCCAGCAGAAGCGTCGCGCCGCAGAGCCCGCCCAGCGCGGCGCCGACGCCGAGCCTGCGCACGCGCCGGCCCTGTCCTGCGAGTTCCCTGCGGTAGCCGATGGCGCCGCTGACGGAGCCGGGAATCAGTCCGAGCGCGTTGGAGACCGTGGCGGTGACGGGGGACAGCCCGGTGGCGAGCAGTACGGGAAAGGTCACCAGCGTTCCCGAGCCGACGACGGCGTTCATGGCGCCGGCGCCGACGCCCGCCGCGAAGACGCCGAGCATCTCCAGCGGCGTCATGCCGCGGCCCCGGTCGCCTCGTCGCCGCCCGGGGGTGCCTGTCGCGGGCCGGGGCCCGGATGAACGTTCATGGGAGGACGCTAACGCCCGGACCCTTCGGTGATCACCGAAGGGTCCGGGACGGTCTCCGGGATCGGGGGAGGCGGGCCACGCCCGCGTGGACGCCGTTGTCCTCCGGGGGCGGCGGGGCCGTCCGGAACCACTCCGGTGCGGTCGCCGGGCCGGGGCCGGCCGGCTCCGGGCCGAGGAGTCCGGCCGTCAGGCTGGATCCGGCGGCGGCGCCGTGCTGGCACGCCGCACCAGCCGGGTCGGGACGAGGGTGGTGCCCCGCTCGGGGCCGACCTGGCGCATCTTGCTCAGCACCGCCTGCACGCAGAGCCGGCCCACCTCGGCGAAGTCCTGGTGGACGGTGGTCAGCGGGGGCAGGAAGGAGGACGCCTCGGGGATGTCGTCGAAGCCGATGACGCTGACGTCCTCGGGGACGCGCCGGCCGTGTTCGTGCAGGGCGCGCAACAGGCCGAGCGCCATCTGGTCGTTGGCGGCGAAGACGGCCGTGCACTCCTGACGGGCCGCGAGTTCGAGGCCGGCCCGGTAGCCCGAGTCCGCCGACCAGTCGCCCCGGACAAGGGGCGGCGGCACCCGTCCGGCCTCGGTAAGGGCGGCGCGCCAGGCGGCCGTACGGCGTTGTGCGGCGAACGAGTCCTCGGGGCCGCCCAGGTGCCACACCGTGCGGTGACCGAGGCCGAGCAGGTGCTGGACGGCGGCGCGGGTGCCGCCCGCCTGGTCGGTGTCGACGACCGTGTAGCGGTCGCCGGCATCGGAGTCGACCACCACGACCTGGACGTGCGGGGGCAGGGTGACCGTCGCCGCGTCCAGCAGGTGGACCTCCATGATGACGATCACGGCGTCGACGGCGAGTTCCTCCAGCCGGGAGAACGCCCCGCGCACCTCGTCCTGGGTGGGCACGGCGACCGGCAGCAGCGTCACCGCGTAGCCCTCGCGCGCGGCGGAGGTGGCGATCGCCTCCAGAGTGCGCACGTTGCCGGTGGTGGACAGGGTGAAGGTGATGACGCCGATGGTGCGGAACTCGCCGCGTTTGAGGGCGCGGGCCGCGCTGTTGGGCCGGTAGCCGAGTTCCTTCATCGCGGCCAGCACCTGACGGCGGGTCTCCTCGGTCACCCCGGCATAGCCGTTGGAGACACGGGAGACGGTCTGGGACGAGACCCCCGCCAGGCGGGCCACGTCGGCCATGGAGGCCGTGGTCCGGGCGCCGCCCCGGGTGCGGCGCGCGCCGCCGACCGCGGTGGCCGTCCCGGTGGCGGGGCCGGGTGCGTCCGCCGGCGTTCTCTCGGCCGTGTCCACTCGCCGTCAGCCGCCTTCCTGTCACTGCTCGCGTCACGGTTTCCCCAGGAAACCCTTGACCGTCCTCAGGAGGGCAGTGTAAACATGCCGCCATCCGATGTTTACGTAAACATAACAGCTCCCCGGCGCTTCGCGGCAGCCGATGTTTACGCAAACATCACGTGCAGGGGGCATGCCGTCCGGCTCACGCGCCGGGCGGCGGCCGGTCCGGAACGGTGACGAGCGAGGAACGACATGACGACGCTGCAACCGCCGGTGGCCGCCGAGGCGCGGCCTGCCCCGCCCCCCGCGGGGCGGGACCGCCGCTCCTGGACGGGGTGGGGCTTCATCGGCCCCTTCGTGGCCGTGTTCGCCCTGGTGTTCCTGGCACCGATCGCGTACTCGCTCTACCTGAGCCTCTTCCGCGACCAGCTCATCGGCGGGACCACCTTCGTCGGCCTCGACAACTACGAACAGGCGCTGCGGGACGAGCGGTTCTGGGCGGCCCTCGGCCGGGTCTCGCTCTTCCTGTGCGTCCAGGTGCCGATCATGCTCGGCATCGCGCTGCTGGTGGCACTGGCCCTGGACAGCGGCCGGCTCTACGGCAAGAGCTTCTTCCGCATCACGATCTTCCTGCCGTACGCGGTGCCCGCCGTGGTCGCCACCCTGATGTGGGGCTTCATGTACGGCACGAAGTACGGCCTGGTCGGCGACATCAACGGGGCGTTCGGCGTCTCGCTGCCCGACCCGCTCTCCCCCGACCTGGTGCTGGCGTCCATCGGCAACATCGTCACCTGGGAGTTCGTCGGCTACAACATGCTGATCTTCTACTCCGCGCTGCGCGTCATACCGCACTCCCTGTACGAGGCGGCGGAGATCGACGGCGCCGGACAGCTCCGCGTGATCACCGCGATCAAGCTGCCCGCGATCCGGGGCGCCCTGGTCATCGCGACGATCTTCTCCATCATCGGCAGCTTCCAGCTGTTCAACGAGCCGAACATCCTGCGTCCGCTCGCCCGCAACGCCCTCACCACCGACTACACGCCGAATTTCTACACGTACTCGCTGTCCTTCAACGGCCAGCAGCACAACTACTCCGCGACGGTGGCCATCATCATGGGCCTGATCACGATGGTGATCGCCTACGTCGTGCAACTGCGCGGCATGCGCAAGGGAGCGTGACCCGATGAGCAGCCCTCTCACCACCGCCTCCCCGGCCGCACCCGCCAGGGCCTCCGGTCCCGGCCGCGGCGCGCCACGGCTGCGCGGGACGCGCAGGCACTCCGCCGACAAGCCCAGGCGCAGCGTGCTGCTGACCGTGCTGACCTCCCTGGTCGTCGTCTACACCGTCGTGCCGCTGATCTGGCTGGTCGTCAACGCCACCAAGACGCAGGCGGGGCTGGCCGACTCGGCCGGGATGTGGTTCGCCGACGACTTCGCGCTGTGGGACAACATCCGCTCCACGTTCACCTACCACGACGGCGTGTTCACGCGCTGGCTGCTGAACACCCTGCTGTACGTGGTGCTGGGCGCCGGCGGGGCCACCCTCCTCGCG
This sequence comes from Streptomyces sp. NPDC044984, assembly GCF_040646935.1. Lineage (NCBI taxonomy): Bacteria > Bacillati > Actinomycetota > Actinomycetes > Kitasatosporales > Streptomycetaceae > Streptomyces > Streptomyces sp. NPDC044984. The sequence continues at coordinate 91,912 of NZ_JBEZBE010000031.1, read as the reverse complement.
GTCCTCGGCGGTTACGCGCTGGCGAAGTTCGACTTCCCCGGCAAGCGCGGCGTCTTCGCCACGGTCATCGGCGCGGTGGCGGTGCCCGCCACGGCCCTCGCGGTGCCCACCTTCCTGATGTTCAGCGAAATGGGCCTGACCGACACCCCGTGGGCGGTGATCGTCCCCTCGCTGGTCTCGCCGTTCGGCCTGTACCTGATGTGGGTGTTCGCCACCGAGGCCGTCCCCTCCGAGCTCCTCGAGGCCGCCCGCATCGACGGGGCCGGCGAGGCGCGCACCTTCTTCACCGTCGCCCTCCCACTGCTCGCCCCCGGCATCGTGACGGTGCTGCTGTTCACCACGGTCGCCACCTGGAACAACTACTTCCTGCCGCTGATCATGCTCAAGGATCCGGACTGGTACCCGCTGACGCTCGGTCTGAGCGCGTGGAACTCCCAGGCCGAGACCGTCGGCGGCGAGGTCGTCTTCAACCTGGTGATCACCGGTTCGCTGATCACCATCCTGCCGCTCATCGCCGCGTTCCTGCTGCTCCAGAAGTACTGGCAGTCGGGTCTCGCCGCGGGCAGCGTCAAGGAGTGACCGCGCGGCCCCCCGGCCGCCCCCTCAGGCCCGCCCCCCGCACCACCACCCTCGCCCCCGTCCCGCCCACGAAGAAGTGGAAGCACCCTCATGCGCAGAAACACCGGCCGCCTGCTGCGCGGCATCGCCCTTCTGTCCGCCGTGGCCCTGGGCGCCACCGCCTGCGGCGGCTCCGACGACGGCTCCACCGGCGAGGCGGTCTCCGCCTCGGACGTCCAGGCGGCCCTGAAGAAGGGCGGCACGGTGACGGTGTGGGCCTGGGAGCCCACGCTGAAGACGGTCGCCGCCGATTTCGAGAAGAAGTACCCGAAGGTCAAGGTCAACCTCGTCAGCGAGCGGTCGGGCGACAAGCACTACACCGCGCTGTCGAACGCGATGTCGGCCGAGAAGGGCGTCCCGGACGTCGCGCAGATCGAGTACTTCGCGGTGAACCAGTACGCCCTCGGCAAGGGCCTCACCGACCTGGCCCCCTTCGGCGCCGACAAGCTGGCCGCCAAGTACACGCCCGGTCCGTGGAACGCCGTGAGCGAGGACGAGGCGGTCTACGGCCTGCCGATGGACTCCGGCCCGATGGCGATGTTCTACAACAAGAAGGTCTTCGACAAGCACAAGATCGCCGTCCCGACCACCTGGGACGAGTACGTCGACGCCGCGCGCAAGCTGCACAAGGCCGACCCCGGGGTCTACATCGCCAATGACGCCGGCGACGCCGGCTTCACCACCAGCCTGCTGTGGCAGGCCGGTTCGCGTCCGTACAAGGTCGACGGCACCAACGTGAAGATCGACTTCAGCGACGCGAAGGCCAGGAAGTTCACGGACACCTGGCAGAAGCTCATCGACGAGAAGCTCCTCGCCCCGGTCAACGGCTGGACCGACGAGTGGTACAAGGGCCTGGGCGACGGCAGCATCGCCACCCTGACCACCGGTGCCTGGATGCCCGCCAACTTCGTCAGCGGCGTGCCGAACGCGGCCGGCGACTGGCGCGCGGCCCCGATGCCGGCCTGGACCGAGGGCGACAAGGCCAGTGCGGAGAACGGCGGCAGCTCGCTGACCCTGCCCTCGCTCGGCAAGAACAAGGAACTCGCCTACGCCTTCGTGGAGTACGCGAACTCCGGTGACGGCATCCGAACCCGCGTCGAGCAGGGCGCCTTCCCGGCCACCAAGGCGGAGCTGCAGTCCGCCGACTTCCAGAGCACCAAGTTCGACTACCTCGGCGGCCAGGAGGCGAACAAGATCTTCGCCGAGTCCGCCGCGAACGTCGCCAGCGACTGGACGTACCTGCCGTTCCAGCAGTACGCCCACTCGGTCTTCAACGACACGGTCGGCAAGGCCTACGTCTCGGACACCACGCTCGCGGACGGTCTGAAGGCCTGGCAGGACGCCTCGGTGAAGTACGCCGAGGAACAGGGCTTCACCGTCGAGAAGTAGGACGGCACCAGACACCGGGCGGCGCGGACGGACTCCGCGCCGCCCCCCGCGCACCACACCCCCGGAAGGACCGCCATGATCTCCACCCTCCTGTCCCGCACCGGCGGGGCGGACGGTGACCCCGCTCCCCGTCTCGTCTACGGCGCCGACTACAACCCCGAGCAGTGGCCCCGCACCGTGTGGGAGGAGGACGTCCGGCTGATGCGCGAGGCCGGCGTGAACCTCGTGTCCGTGGGGATCTTCTCCTGGGCTCGGCTGCAACCGGCCGAGGACACCTGGGACTTCGCCTGGCTCGACGAGGTGATGGACCTGCTGCACGAGGGCGGCATCGGCGTCGACCTCGCCACCGCCACCGCCTCCCCGCCGCCCTGGCTCACCACCGCCCACCCGGAGATCCTCCCGGTCACGGCCACCGGCGAGACCCTCTGGCCGGGGGCGCGCCAGCACTGGCGGCCCACCTCGCCCGTCTTCCGCCAGCACGCGCTGCGCCTGGTGCGGGAGCTGGCGACCCGCTACGCCGGTCATCCGGCGCTCGTCGCCTGGCACGTCAACAACGAGCTGGGCTGCCACAACGTCTACGACTACTCCGACGACGCGGCCCGTGCCTTCCGCGACTGGCTGCGCGCCCGCTACACCACGCTGGAGGCGCTCAACACCGCCTGGGGCACGGCCTTCTGGTCGCAGCGGTACACCGACTGGGAGCAGATCCTGCCGCCGCGGCTGGCCGCCTCCCACCCCAACCCCACCCAGCAGCTCGACTTCAAGCGCTTCTCCTCGGACGTGCTCAAGGAGCACCTGCGCGCCGAGCGGGAGATCCTGCGGGAGCTGACCCCGGACGTCCCCGTCACCACCAACTTCATGCTGACGGGCGGCGTCAAGGGCATGAACTACCCGGACTGGGCGGGCGAGGTCGACTTCGTCTCCAACGACCACTACGTCCACCCCGGCCCGCAGGACCGCGACGAGCTGTCCTTCTCCGCCAACCTCACCAGCGGCATCTCCGGCGGACGGCCCTGGTTCCTGATGGAGCACTCCACCAGCGCCGTCAACTGGCAGCCCGTCAACGTGGCCAAGCGTCCCGGTGACCTGGCCCGCGACTCGCTGCTGCACGTCGCCCACGGCGCCGACGCGGTCTGCTTCTTCCAGTGGCGGCAGTCGGCGGCGGGCGCCGAGAAGTACCACTCGGCGATGGTCCCGCACGCCGGCGCGGACAGCGAGCTGTTCCGCGCGGTGGCCGCGCTCGGCGCCACCCTCGAGACCCTCGCCCCGGTCACCGGGTCCGAGCGGGAGCCCGCCCGGGTCGGCATCCTCTACGACTGGGAGTCGTGGTGGGCGAGCGAGCAGGACTCCCACCCCACCTCCCTGCTCGACTACCGGCAGGAGGCGCTCGACTGGTACTCGGCGCTGCTCGCCCTCGGCGTCCGCGCCGACCTCGTCACCACCCGGGCCGACCTGCACCGCCACCAGGTGCTGATCGCCCCCGTGCTGCACATGGTCCCCGCCGACCTGGCGAAGACCCTCGCCCGGTACGCCGAACAGGGCGGCCATCTGATCACCACGTACTTCTCCGGTGTCGTCGACGAGCACGACCACGTCTGGCTCGGCGGCTATCCGGGCGCCCTGCGGGACCTGCTCGGCATCCGCATCGAGGAGTTCGGCCCGCTGCTCGCCGGTGACAGCGTCGAGCTCGACGACGGCACGACCGGCACCCTGTGGACCGACCGGATCACCGTGTCCGATGCCGGGACCGAGGTCCTGGCCCGCTACCGCACCGGCGAGCAGTCGGGCAGGCCCGCCGTCACCCGGCGGCCTGCGGGCGGGGGTTCCGCCGCGTACGTCTCCACCCGGCTCGGTGTCGAGGGGCTCACCTCGCTGCTGCCCCGGCTGCTGGAGCCGGCCGGCGTGGAGAGCGAACTGCCCGCCGAGGTGCGGGGGCTGGTCGAGCCGGTCGTACGCCGGAGCGCCGAGGACCGGTTCCTGTTCCTGGTGAACCGGACCGACGGCACCGTCCCGGTGCGCGGTCTCGACGGGGAGGTGCTCGTCGGCACCGCCGGCGCCGACGGCGTCCTCACGCTCGGGCCCCGCGCGGTCGCCGTACTGCGGCAGCCGGCCGCCTGACACCCCACAGCTCCCCGGAACGGCACGCACCCGTTCCGGGGGCCGTCCCCTCCCGCCGCCAGCCGGTGCGGCGGGAGGGTCCACCGAAGCGCGACCACACACCTCCATGTTGGGAGCACACCGATGGCACGCCGCACCCGCAACAGACGGCTCCTCACGGCCGCCGGGCTCACCGCCGCCCTGGCCACCGGGGCCGCCCTGATCCCCGGGCCGACGTCCGCCGCCCAGGCCGCGGACCTCCCCTCCGTCACCGTCCGGCCCGACCCCTCCTACCAGCAGGAGGAGTTCGAGGGCTGGGGCACCAGCCTCGTCTGGTTCGCCAACGCCACCGGCGACTACCCGCCTCAGATCCGCGAGAAGCTCGCACGGCTGCTGTTCGGCGACGACGGCCTCGCCCTGAACATCGCCCGGTACAACATCGGCGGCGGCAACGCCCCCGACGTGAAGGACTATCTGCGGGCCGGCGGCGCGGTCGAGGGCTGGTGGAAGGCGCCCTCGGGCACCACCCGCGAGGACACCGACTGGTGGGACGCCGAGGACCCCGCCGACTGGAACGAGAACGCCGACGCCACCCAGCGGTGGTGGGTGGACCGCATCAAGAAGGACATCACCCACTGGGAGACCTTCAGCAACTCCCCGCCCTGGTTCATGACCGTCAGCGGCTATGTGTCCGGCGGGTTCGACGCCGGCGCCGACCAGCTGAAGACCGAGTCGGTCGACGACTTCGCCGCCTACCTGGCGGGCGCCACCAAGCGGCTGGAGAAGGCGCACGGCATCGAGGTCGACACCGTCGACCCCTTCAACGAGCCGAACACCACCTACTGGAGCACCCGGCTCGGCGCGGACGGCGAACCCGTCGGCGGCCGTCAGGAGGGCGCCCACATCGGTCCCGAGCTCCAGGAGAAGGTGCTCCACGCCCTCTCCCCCGCACTGAGGAAGGCGAAGACCAAGGCGGAGATCTCCGCCATGGACGAGACCAACCCGTCCCTCTTCGCTCAGAACTGGAACACCTACTCGCCCGAGGCGCGCGACCTCGTCGACCAGCTGAACGTCCACACCTACGGCACCGGTCAGCGCACCACCGTGCGCGACATCGCCAAGGCCGAGGACAAACGGCTGTGGATGAGCGAGGTCGAGGGCGACTGGGGCGACGGACAGAGCTTCACGGACATGCGTCCCGGTCTCGGCCTCGCCCAGCGCATCGTCGACGACCTGCGCGAACTGGAACCACGCGCCTGGGTGTTCTGGCAGCCCGTCGAGGACCACGACAACATGAAACCCGGCGGCGAGTCCGCCAAGGGCGGCAACTGGGGCGAGATCCAGCTCCCCTTCAGCTGCACCGCCGAGGACACCCTCGAGACCTGCCCCATATACACGAACACGAAGTTCGACACCGCCCGCAACTTCACCCACTTCATCAAGCCGGGCGACCGGCTGATCAAGGTGGACGACACCTCCAGCGCGGCGGCGGTGACGAAGAACGGCAAGGGCGCCTCGCTCGTCCACGTCAACAGCACCACCGGGGCGCGCGACGTCACCGTCGACCTGTCCAAGTTCCGCACCATCAGCCGGAACGCGACCGTCACGCCCGTCGTGACCAGCGCCGACGGCAAGCTGGAGCGGCACCGGGCGATCAAGGTCAGCGACCGCGCGGCCACCTTCACCGTGCCCGCCCAGTCGGTGACGTCCTTCGTCGTCAAGGGCGTCTCCGGCGTCGCGGAGGACGCCCCGCTGCTGCGCGAGGGACACACGTACACCCTCACCGGTGTGCAGAGCGGCAAGGCGGTCACCGTGGCCGGTGACGGCACGAAGCTCGTCATCGGCACCGGCGACGGCTCCGCCTCCCAGCGGTGGCGGCTGAGCGCGGTGCGCCCCGACGACGGCGTGCGCGAGCGCTACGAGTTCACCAGCCCGGTGGACGGCGGGCGGCTGGCCGTGCGCGACGACGTCCCGGTGGCCGAACCGCACACCGGTGAACGGGACCCGGCCGCCGAATGGATCATGTCCACGACGGGTGACGGCACCTGGACCCTGGTGAACGCGGCCACCGGCCGCCTCCTGGAGGTCGGCGGGCAGGCCACGCACGAGGGTGCCGCGGTCACGACGTGGCAGCCCAACTCCGGTTCCAACCAGCGCTGGACGGTCACGGACGTCACGGACTGACCGGTCCCGCCGGGCCCGGCCGCACCGCCCGCGCGGTGCGGCCGGGCCGCTTCCGCCCACTCCTTGGAGAACCAGTGGCACAGGACGACGCCGCCGAGCGCGAGGTGCGCCGCCGCATGGCGGCCCACGAGCTGTACACCGACTCGGCGCCCGGCCTCGAGCGCCTCGAGGAGGAGCGGCTGCGCGGCAAGGAGCTCGCCGCCGCGTACAACGGCACCGGACCGCGCGACGGGGAGGCCCGCCGCACCCTGCTGGGCGAACTGCTCGGCTCGGTGGGCCGGGGCGTGTGGATCGAGCCCCCGCTGTACGTGGCCTACGGCCGGCACGTGCACCTCGGTGACGACGTGTACATCAACTTCGGCCTCACCCTGGTCGACGACGTGGAGGTCTTCGTCGGCGACCGCGTGATGTTCGCGCCCCATGTGACCGTCAGCACCACCGGTCATCCCGTCCACCCGGAACTGCGCCGGGACGGCAGCCAGTTCTCGGCGCCGGTGCGCGTCGAGGACGACGTGTGGGTCGGGGCCGGCGCGGTGGTCCTGCCCGGGGTGACCGTCGGGCGGGGCTCGGTCGTCGGCGCGGGCAGTGTGGTGACCGCCGATGTGCCGCCGATGACGGTCGTCGCCGGAACCCCGGCCCGTGTGCTGCGGCCGATCACCGACGCGGACCGGGAATGGACGTACCGGCCGCCCCGTACCGCGCGGGCCTGAGCACGTTCCGCCGCCACCGTCCGGGTGCGCGGCCGAGAGTTAACGGTTTGTTGGACGCGCGTGGTGTGGGAGGACAGGTACCACGGGCATCGTCTTGGCATGAACCTGCGGTCCGATGGCCGGGCCGCAGTCTCATGGAGGTGTGGGATGCACCGAAGGCTCGCCGCCGCACTCGCCGCCCCGGCCCTGGCATTGGCCGGTGTCCTCGGCACCGCGACCGCCGCCGACGCCGTACCCGCCGACAAGTCCCAGGTCCTCGCGAGCTGGACGCAGACCAGCTCGTCGAGCTACAGCCTCTGGACCGCGGCCCGGGCCAACCGGTCCGCCTGGTCCACCGACCACTGTTCCTCCTCCCCCGACAACCCCTTCGGCTTCCCGTTCTCGACCGCCTGCGCCCGCCACGACTTCGGCTACCGCAACTACAAGGCCGCGGGCACGTTCAGCGCCCACAAGTCCCGCCTCGACAGTGCCTTCCACGAGGACCTCAAGCGAGTCTGCAACGGCTACGGCGGCGCCACGAAGACCGCCTGCGACAGCACCGCGTGGACGTACTACCAGGCCGTCAGGGCCTTCGGCTGACCCCAGCGTTCCACCGCCACCCGGTCCCACCGCCGCCGGCCGCCCGACGGGTCGGCGGCGGTGCGCCGCCGGCCCGCGCGGTCTACCGGCGGCCGCGCACCAGCACGTACAGGAAGTACGGCGTTCCGATCACGGCCGTCATCAGGCCGGCGCCCAGCTGGGCGGGGGCGATCACGGTGCGGCCCAGCAGGTCGGCCGTGCACACCAGTACGGCGCCGAGGAGCAGCGCGACCGGGAGCACCCGGGTGTGCCGCCGCCCGACGAGGGCGCGTGCCGCGTGCGGGGCGACCAGGCCGACGAAGCCGATGGTGCCCGCGGCGGCCACGGCGGTGGCGGTGAGCAGCACGCTCAGGACGAGGAAGCCCAGCCTGCCGCGCGCCAGGTCGAGTCCGAGGAGCCGGGGGGTGTCCTCGTCGAGGGAGACCAGGTCGAGTTCCCGGTGCCGTACGCCGGCCACCGCGGCGCCGACGGCGAGGACGGCCGCGAGGGGAAGGACGTCGGGCATGGTCCGGCCGTACGTGGAGCCCGACAGCCAGGTGAGGGCCTTGGTCGCGTTGAACGGGTCGGTGAGCACGATCAGCAGGCTGATCAGGGCCGTCGTCGCGGTCGCGGCACCGATGCCGACGAGCACCAGCCGGTTCTGCCGGTAGCCCCCGCGCGCGGCGAGGCCGAACACGACGACCGCGGTGACCGCGGACCCCGCGAAGGCCGCCCCGGCGATGCCCCACCCCCCGGCGACGGGGACCGTCGTCACGAGGATCACCGCGCCGAGCGCGCCGCCGCCGGAGACGCCCAGGACGGCGGGTTCCGCCAGCGGGTTGCGGGTGACGGCCTGCACCAGGGTGCCGGCCAGCGCGAGCGCCGCTCCGGCGAGGAGCGCGGCGAGCACCCGGGGCACACGGGTGTCCAGCACGAAGGAGACGGTCCTGCCCGCCCTGCCCTGCGCCCAGTTGACCACGTCGCCCAGCAGCAGCTTGCTGTCGCCCAGCAGGACGGCGGCGATCGTGATGCCGACCAGGACGACCGACAGCACGGTGAGCGTGGTGAGGAAGACGGCGCGGCTGCGGATGCGCAGCGCGTCCGGCGCGGCGGCACCGGCGGTGTCGCGGAGCCGGGCCGCCATCACCACCAGGAACACCGCGCCGACGAGGCTGGTGACCACACCGGTGGGCACGGCGACCGCGGTGTCCGCGTCGACGAACGTGCGCAGCAGCACGTCCGCCCCGAGCACCAGCGCGGCGCCGACGAGACCCGCGACCGGCACGCCCGCGCGCAGCCGCAGCACCCCCCGGAACCACCGGGCGAGCGGGCGGACCAGGGCCGGGGCGCACAGGCCGACGAAGCCGATCGGTCCGGCCAGGGTGACGGCGGCGGCGGAGAGCAGCGTCGCCAGCACGACGGCGGTGACGCGGGTGGCCCGCACCGGGACGCCGAGTCCGCGGGCCGCGTCGTCGCCGAGGGCGAGGGCGTCGACCCGGCGGGCGACGAGCAGCAGGCCGACGAGTCCGACGAGGGCGACGGGCAGCATCTGGAGGACACCGTCGAAGCCGTTCTGGCCGATGTTGCCCTGGTTCCACTGGTAGAGGCCCTCGGTCTGCTGCGGGAACAGCAGGAGCAGCCCCTCCGTGACGGCGGTGAGCCCGAGGGCGAGCGCGGTGCCGGCGAGCACCAGCCGTACGGTTCCGGCGCCGAGCCCCGACAGTCCGAGGACGACGGCCGCCGCCGCGAGTCCGCCGGCGAAGGCGACGCCCGAGGAGGCGAGCAGCGGCAGGGACACGCCGGTGACGGCGGCGACGCCGAGGGCGAAGTAGGAGCCCGCGTTGACGGCGAGGGTGTCCGGGGAGGCCAGGACGTTGCGGCTGACGGCCTGCAGGGCGACGCCGGCCATGCCGAGCGCCGCGCCCACGAGGAGCCCGGCGGTCATCCGGGGCAGCCGCGAGGCGATGACGACCGACGCGTCGGCCGCGTCGGCCCGTCCGGTGAGGGCCTTGAGGACCTCGGCCGGGCCGACCGCGGCCGTGCCCTGGGTGATGTCGACGACGGCGAGGGCCGCGACCAGGAGCACGAGCGCGGTCGTCACCGCGGCCGCGCCCGTCCGGGACGACACCGTCGCCGGACGGGCGGTGGGAGTGGTGGCGGTGACGGCCATCGTGCTACTTCGTCAGCGCCGCGACGACGGAGTCGGTGTACGCCTCCATCGAGCCGGTGCCGCCGAACATCCAGCTGCCGTCGTCGATGCGGTGGACGTCACCGGACTTCACGAACGGCAGCGACTTCCAGACGGAGTTGTCCGCGAGCTCCTTGCCGAAGGGGTCGCTGCTGGGGTCCTGGTCGTTGCCGATGTAGACGAACTGGACCTTCCCCAGGTCGGTCAGCCCCTCGACGTCGGTGGCCGCCAGGCCGTACGCCTCGTCGCCCTTCTGCTTCCAGGCGTTCTTCAGCCCGAGCCGCTCGTTGACGGCGCCGATGAGCGAACCGGAGGTGTAGGGGCGGACGGAGACCTGGTTGGAGGTGACGTAGCCGTCGGCGAAGGCGATCTCCGCGCCGTCCAGACCGGCGTCGGCGAGGGCCTTCTCGCCCTCGGCGAGCTTGGCGTCGAAGTCCTTCTTCAGCGTGGCCGCGCGCTCGGTGGTGCCGGTGGCCTCGGCTATGAGGTCGACGTTCTTCAGCATCTGCCCGATCGGGTCGGCGGCGTCGGCGGACTTCACCTCCAGGACCGGGGCGACCTCGCGCAGCTGCTTGACCGCGTCGGGCTGCAGGTCGGTGGTGGCGACGATGAGGTCGGGCTTGAGCGAGGCGATGGTGTCCATGCTGGGCTCGCCGCGGGTGCCGATGTCCTTGGGCTCGTTCTTGAGCGGGACGGCGGTGTTCCAGGTCTTGTAGCCCTTGACGTCGGCGACGCCCACCGGGTCGACGCCGAGGGAGACCAGGTGCTCGACGACGTTCCACTCGGTGCCGACGACCTTCTTGGCGGGGCCGTCGAGTTCCACCTTCGCGCCGGTGGCGTCGGTGAGGGTGATGGCCTGCGCGGACTCCTTGGCCTCGTCGTCGGCGGCGGGTTCGGTGGTGCCGCAGGCGGCCAGCAGGAGGGCGGCGGCGGTGGCCAGGGGCGCGGTGAGCAGGAGGCGTCTCATGAGGTGGTGCTGAGCCTTTCGGTGCGGGTGTGGTGGCGGCCGATGGCGCGGGTGCGCAGCCGGCCGGTGAGGGGGTCGGTGTCGACCTCGATCCGGATGCCGTAGACCTCGGTCAGGCGCTCCGGGGTGAGGACGTCCTCGGGCGGGCCCTCGGCGACGACGCGTCCGGACGCGAGGAGCACGATCCGGTCGGCGACGGCCGCCGCCTGGTCGAGGTCGTGCAGGACGGCACCGACCGCGATGCCGTGCTCGTCGGCCAGGTCGCGCATGAGGTCGAGGAGTTCGACCTGGTAGCGCAGGTCGAGGTAGGTGGTGGGTTCGTCGAGGAGGAGGACGCCGGTCTCCTGGGCGAGGCAGCCGGCCAGCCACACGCGCTGGAGCTGCCCTCCGGAGAGGTGTTCGGCCCCGCGCTCGGCGAGTTCGGCGACGCCGGTGAGGGCGAGTGCGCGGTCCACGGCGGCCCGGCCGCCGGGGTCGTTCCCGCCCCATCGGCCGCGGTGCGGGTAGCGTCCGAACTCGACGACGTCCCGCACGCTCAGACCGCTGGGCGTGGGGCGTCCCTGGAGCAGCAGGGCGACGCGGCGGGAGAACTCCCGGGGGCCGAGGGCCAGCGCGTCGGTGCCGTCGTCGATCGTGAGCGTGGCGCGCCGGGGCTGTTGCAGCCGGGCGACGGTGCGCAGCAGGGTCGACTTGCCGCTGCCGTTCGGGCCCACCAGGACGGTCACCTCGCCGGGCCGCAGGGTCAGTGCCGCGTCGTGCACGACGTCGGCGCCGTCGTACGCCACGGTCACGTCGGTGGCCGACAGTCGATGGCCACGGGGGCCCAGGGCCGCCTCTTCAGCAGGAATCACACGGCAAGGTTAGCCTACCCTTAATTCCCGTTATCGGGGGGTGACCTGCGGGAAGACCGGACCGTTTCCTGCCGGGCCGTCAGAAGGCGTAGCGGATATCCAGCCACGGCGTGTGACGGGCGACCAGTTCCCGCAGATCCGCGAGGGCCCGGCGCTTGATGCCGGCGCGGTAGCGGAGGTTGAGGGCACCGTTCTGGGAGCGCTTGGTCTCCTGCGCGGCGGGCTGCCACAGCACGTCCTCACCGCGCGGATGCCAGCGGAGGTTGACGTCGTGCAGGTCCGCGTTGTGGGTGAGCATGATGACTTCGGCGCGGGCCTGCCGCTTCACGCGCTGCGGCAGTACGTCGTCCATGTGCCGCAGCAGCTCGGCCCAGGCGTCCTGCCAGCCGGGGCGGACGACGACGGGCGAGAGGTTGAAGTGCACCTCGTACCCGGCGTCGAGGAAGTCCGCGGCGGCGGCGATCCGCCGGTCGACCGGACTGGTGCGCAGGTCCAGCAGGCGCGAGTCGCCGGCCGGCATCACCGAGAACCGGATGCGGGTGCGTCCGCGCGGGTCGAGCTCCAGCAGGTCGGGGTTGACGAACTTGGTCGCGAAGGACGCCTTCGCGGTGGGCCAGTCGCGGAAGGCGCGCACCAGGTCGGCGGTGTTGTCGCAGACGAGGGCGTCGACGGAGCAGTCGCCGTTCTCCCCGATGTCGTACACCCACGCCTCGGGGTCGCACTGGTTGGGCTCCGTCTTGGGCCCCTGGGCGGCGACGTGGCGGCCGAGGTGGGCGATGATCCCGTCGATGTTGGTGAAGAGGGTGATCGGGTTGGCGAAGCCCTTGCGGCGGGGTACGTAGCAGTACACGCAGGACAGGGCGCAGCCGTTGGACGGGCCGGGGGCGATCCAGTCGGCGGAGCGGCCGTTGGGGCGGGTGGTGAGCGTCTTCTTCACGCCCAGGACGAGGGTCTCGCGCTTGATCCGCATCCAGCGGTCGGCGCTGCCCTCGTTGCCGTGCAGCTCGGGGACGCGCCAGTGGGAGTCCGCCTCGATCAGCCGGGCCCCGGGGAACCGGGCGAGGATCTGCCGCCCGCGGGGCGAGGCGGCGGCGGCCGGTTCCGCGTGGATCTCCCGGATCGCGAGAAGCCGGCGCGCCTGCGCGGAGTCCCGGAAGGCGGAGGTGGACGGCGGCGGCTCGGCCGCCGGTGCCGGCGGCAGGTCGCCGAGGCCGAAGAGCGGCTCCTGCGGGCCGTGGGACGGGGAGGGGTGGTGGCGCATGTTCTGACCGGCTTCTCGGGCGGGGATGCGGTACGGGTGCCCGCCGACCGGTTCTGTCGGGCTCCGGCCGTCCTCCCACTGTACGGCGACGGGACGGCGCGCCGCGGCCGACCGGACCCCCGGGTCACCGGCCCCCGCCCGGCCGTACGGGCGGTGGGCGGCACGTGCCCCGCCGCGACCGCAGCCGAACCGGCCGCCGAGGACTCACCGGCCCCCGCCCGGCCGTCCCCGCCCGTGCGGACGGCGGTGACGAAGACCCCACCACGGCCGGGCCGAACCGACGCCGAGGCCCCGTCCCGCCGCCCTCGCGGGCGGCGGACAGCACGTGCTCCCACCGCGACCGCGGCCGAGCCGGCCGCCGGGGGCGGCCCGTACGCCCAGCCGCTCCCCCGCACCACCGCACGGGCGCCGGCAGCACGTCGCCCGGTGCGACGGGACCCTGCCGGCCGCCGGGAACCCACCGGCGCCCGCCCGCTCCCCGGCGGCCGGGGCGAGCCGGTCGCCGGGGCCGGGGGCGGGGTCGGGGTCGGGGTGTCAGGCCCGGACCGTGAAGCGTTCCCAGACGCGGTGCGAGGCCAGCAGCTCGCGGACTTGGCCGAGGACGGTGGCCCCGGAGTCGCCGACCACGATGCCGGGGGCGTCGGTGGGGACGCCGGCCGCTTCGAGGGCCGCCTCGCCGCCCGCCCACGCGCCGATCGCCTTGCCGTGCCGGAACGCCTCGGTCAGCAGCAGTCCGATCCGCGGGTCGGTCGCCGTCCGCCGCGCGGCGGACGGCGCGCCCTTGCCGTCGCGCGCGCCGGCCGTGTCGCCGCCCACTGCCGGCACCCCGGCCAGCAGTACGGCGTCGAACTCGACGGACCGCGCGGTGACGTAGGTGCGCTGGACCGTCAGGGCCGGGTCCGCCGAGCCGAGCGTGCCACCGGTCGGTGCCACGACCAGCGGGACCATGCCCGCTTCGAGCACCGCGTCGCGTACCGCGTGGACGCCGTCGAGGTCGCCGTCCGGGCCGGTGACGATGCCGATGACGCGCCCGTCCACGGGCCAGGTCCCCCCGATCTGCGAGAGGGCCGGGCTCGGCTCGACGTCGGCGAGCGGCACGGTGGGCTTCGGCGCGGGCAGGCCGAGCCCCTCGGCGACACCGGCGCACAGCTCGGGGTCGATGTTGGCCAGGACCTGGAGGGTCCGTTCCCTGATGGCCTGCTCGTAGCACTTGCCCAGCTCGAAGGTGTAGGCGCCGATGATGTGCTCGCGCTCCACCGGGCTCATGCTCAGCCAGAACCGGCGGGGCTGGCTGAAGTGGTCCGCGAAGGACTCCGGCGCCTCGCGCACCTTCGACGCCTCCGGGACGCGCACCGGCGCTTCGATGAACGCGCTCATGTCCGCGCCCGCGGTGAACGGGCAGCCCCCGTCGAGGGAGTTGGGCCGGTAGGGGGCCACGCCCCGGTGCACGGCCGTCTGGTGCATGCCGTCGCGCAGCATGTCGTTGACCGGTGCCTGCGGCCGGTTGATCGGCAGCTGCGGGAAGTTGGGGCCGCCCAGGCGCGTGATCTGCGTGTCCAGGTACGAGAACAGCCGTCCCGCGAGCAGCGGGTCGTCGGTGACGTCGATACCGGGCACGAGGTGACCGACGTGGAAGGCGACCTGCTCCGTCTCGGCGAAGAAGTTGGACGGGTTCCGGTTGAGGGTCATCAGCCCGACCGGCTGCACCGGGGCGAGCTCCTCGGGCACGATGTTCGTCGCGTCCAGCAGGTCGATGCCCTCGAAGGTCTGCTCCGGGGTGTCGGGGAAGGTCTGGATGCCCAGCTCCCACTGCGGGTAGGCGCCCGCCTCGATGGCGTCGGCGAGGTCCCGGCGGTGGAAGTCCGGGTCCACGCCGTTGATCGTCTGCGCCTCGTCCCACACCAGGGAGTGCACGCCCAGCTTCGGCTTCCAGTGGAACTTCACCAGCGTCGTGGCGCCCTCGGCGTTCACCAGCCGGAAGGTGTGGACGCCGAAGCCCTCCATCATCCGGTAGGAGCGCGGGATGCCGCGGTCGCCCATGAAGAAGAGGGTGTGGTGGGTCGCCTCGGTGTGCAGGGAGACGAAGTCCCAGAAGGTGTCGTGCGCGCTCTGCGCCTGCGGGATCTCCCTGTCGGGGTGCGGCTTCGCGGCGTGGACGACGTCGGGGAACTTGATGGCGTCCTGGATGAAGAAGACCGGGATGTTGTTGCCGACCAGGTCGAAGACGCCCTCGCTGGTGTAGAACTTCGTGGCGAAACCGCGGGTGTCGCGCACGGTGTCGGCGGACCCGCGCGAGCCGACCACGGTGGAGAACCGTACGAACACCGGCGTCTCGACGTCCGGGGCGAGGAACCCCGCCTTGGTCACGGAGGCCGCCGTGCCGTAGCTCTGGAAGACCCCGTGCGCGCCCGCGCCGCGGGCGTGGACCACGCGCTCCGGGATGCGCTCGTGGTCGAAGTGCATGATCTTCTCGCGCAGGTGGTGGTCCTGGAGCAGTACGGGGCCGCGCGGCCCCGCCTTGAGCGAGTGGTCGGTGTCGTACAGCCGGGTGCCCTGCGCGTTGGTCAGGTAGCTCCCGGACTGCGCCACCCTGGCCTGGTCGGCACCGGTGGGCTGACCGGTGGGCGACACGGTGGCCGGGCCGCTCTGGTCCGGCTTCGGCGGCAGCGGCTCGCGGGGCTCGGTCGGCTCGGCCACCGACGGCGGCTGGGGACCCGGCCGTCCGGGAATGCCGTCGGCCGGGGCCGAGCCGTCGTCCTGCAGCTTCTCGGCGATCTTCTTCGCCGCCCGCTTGACGGGGTTGGCCTCGCTCATGGGGTGACACTCCTCCGCTTCAGACCGGCCACGGACGGGTGGCCGTGCGTTCCATTGCCGACTGCGGGCGACCCGAGGGGACGAAACACCAGGAAAAGGGCATCGGGTGCCGTCAACGTCTCACGGTGGGCGCGCCCTCGCAGCGGGCACCCGCCGATGGGGTGAAATCTCCGCTCCGGAACACCGCCACGCCCCGCGCCCCGGCGCACCCGCACTCCCCTCTCCACTCCCCTCCATCGGATCCGACCGCCCCGCCCGCGTACCCGCGGCACGGCGGTCAAGGCATACGGATGTGGAGCGGCACGTCGCCCACCGACGGGCGCCCGCTCACCAATTCACGTCCAAGGGCTTGCCCGTGCAATGCCTCACCACTTAAATCAAATCCTGAACTAAGCAGTCGCGGGGCCGCGTCCAGTCCTCCGGCATGCCCTCGCGCACAGGGGGCCGCGCCACCGCACCACCGCCGTCCGAACGGCCCGGCCCGCGCGCACGCGGGCTCGCCCGCATCCCCACATCGCACCGGCAGAAGGCTGACGCATGAGACACACGAAGCACTTGAGCCGCCTGAGACGCGGAGCCCTGGGTGCGGCGTTCGCCGCCACGGCGGCGCTCGTCACCCTGCCCGCCGCCCAGGCCCCGGCCGCCGCGGCCGAGACCCCGTTGTCCCAGGGCAGGGTGGCCACCGCATCGTCCACCGAGAACGCCGGCACACCCGCGAGCGGCGCCGTGGACGGCGACCCGGGCACCCGGTGGTCGTCGGCCGCGAGCGACGACCAGTGGCTGCAGGTCGACCTCGGCGCCACGGCGTCCGTCACCCGTGTCGTCCTGAACTGGGAGGCCGCCCACGGCAAGGACTACAGGATCCAGTTCTCGCAGGACGGCGGCGGCTGGACCGACGCCAGGACCGTGACCGGGAGCGACGGCGGCACCGACACCGTGGACGTGTCGGGGCAGGCCCGGTACGTCCGGATGCAGGGCCTGGACCGGGCCACCGCGTGGGGCTACTCCCTGTGGGAGTTCCAGGTCTTCGGCACCGCCGGCGGCAACCCGCCCCCCTCCTGCGGCACGGACGACGCCGCCCTGGGCAGGCCCGCTTCCGCCTCCTCCACGGAGAACGCGGGCACCCCCGCCTCCGCCGCCTTCGACGGGGACGCGGGCACCCGCTGGTCGAGCCTGGCCTCGGACCCGCAGTGGGTGCGGGTCGACCTGGGCTCGGTGCAGGACCTGTGCGAGGTGGACCTCAGCTGGGAGGCCGCCTACGCCCAGGACTTCCGGATCGAGGCCTCCACCGACGGGCAGAACTGGAGCACGCTCGAGTCCGTCACCGGCGCGACGGGCGGCCGGTCCTCCTACGAGGTGAGCGGCTCGGGCCGGTACGTGCGTGTCCTGGGAACGGCCCGCGCCACCGGGTACGGCTACTCCCTGTGGGAGGTCGCCGTGCACACCGCGTCGGACGGCGGCGGCGGCCCGGTCGAGGGCGGCGGCGACCTGGGTCCGAACGTCATCGTCGTGGACCCGTCGACGCCCGGCCTCCAGCAGAAGTTCGACCAGGTCTTCGCCCAGCAGGAGACGAGCCAGTTCGGCAGCGGCCGCTACCAGTTCCTGCTGAAGCCGGGCACGTACAACGGCATCAACGCCCAACTCGGCTTCTACACCTCGGTCTCCGGGCTCGGCCTCAACCCCGACGACGTGCAGATCAACGGCGACATCACCGTGGACGCCGGCTGGTTCAACGGCAACGCCACGCAGAACTTCTGGCGTTCGGCGGAGAACCTCGCGATCACCCCCGTCAACGGCACCAACCGGTGGGCGGTCGCCCAGGCCGCTCCGTTCCGCCGGATCCACGTCAAGGGCGGCCTCAACCTCGCCCCGAACGGCTACGGCTGGGCCTCCGGCGGCTACATCGCCGACTCGAGGATCGACGGCACCGTCGGGCCGTACTCCCAGCAGCAGTGGTACACGCGGGACAGCTCCGTCGGCGGCTGGACCAACGGCGTGTGGAACATGACGTTCACGGGTGTCCAGGGCGCTCCGGCGACCAACTTCGAGACCGGCCCGTACACCACGTTCGACACCACCCCGATCTCCCGCGAGAAGCCGTTCCTCTACTTGGACGGCGACGCGTACAAGGTGTTCGTGCCCGCCAAGCGCACCGACGCGCGCGGGGTGTCCTGGCCGGCCAACGCCGGCGGTACGTCCCTTCCGCTCGACCGGTTCTACGTGGTCAAGCCCGGCGCCACGGCCGCGACCATCAACGCCGCGCTCGACCAGGGCCTCAACCTGCTGTTCACGCCCGGGGTCCACCACATCGACCGGACCATCGAGGTCGACCGTGCCGACACGGTCGTGCTCGGTCTCGGTCTGGCGACGATCGTCCCGGACGGCGGGGTCGACGCCATGCACGTGGCGGACGTCGACGGCGTCCGGCTGGCCGGCTTCCTGATCGACGCGGGCCCGGTCAACTCCGACACGCTGCTGCGGATCGGCGAGGAGGGCTCGTCCGCGGACCACTCCGCCGACCCGACCACCGTGCAGGACGTGTTCATCCGCATCGGCGGCGCGGGGCCGGGCCGGGCCACCGACTCCGTCGTGGTCAACAGCGACGACGTGATCGTCGACCACACCTGGATCTGGCGCGCCGACCACGGCGAGGGGGTCGGCTGGGAGACCAACCGGGCCGACTACGGACTACGGGTCAACGGCGACGACGTCCTCACCACGGGCCTGTTCGTCGAGCACTTCAACAAGTACGACGTGGTCTGGAGCGGTGAGCGCGGCCGCACGATCTTCTTCCAGAACGAGAAGGCCTACGACGCCCCGAACGAGGCCGCCATCACTCATGACGGCATCGTCGGATACGCGGCCTACAAGGTCGCCGACTTGGTGGACGAGCACGAGGCCTGGGCACTCGGCAGCTACTGCAACTACACGTCCGACGACACCATCGTGCAGCACCACGGATTCCAGGTGCCGGTGAAGCCCGGCATCAGGATGCGGCACCTGCAGGTGATCTCGCTCGGCGGCAAGGGGCAGTACCGCCACGTCATCAACGACACGGGTGCGCCCACCTCGGGGACGGACACCGTCCCGTCCAAGGTCACGCGGTTCCCCTGAGCGTGGCGGTGCCCCGCGCCGGATTCAGAACAACCGCCCCTGCTCGTCGGGGGCGGCCCGGCGCGGGGTACGGCGCGGGCCGGGGCTCCGCACCGGGGCCTCGTCCCCGAACAGCGGCGCCGTGCCGTACTCGTCCGGCTCGGCCGGCACCACGACGGGGCCGGTTCCCACGTTGAGGCACAGCGGAGCGTCGAGGTCGAAGTCCCCGGGCGTCATGTCCGTCCAGTCGCGTTCCCGACGCTCACTCACCTACGCTCCGCTCCCCGTCCATCCGGCCAGGTTATCGGTCGTCCGGTGCCCCGAGAACGGCACGTTGCGCGACGCCGCCCGGCAGAGAGACGTAGGTCACACTCCCGTTCCGGTCACACGGGGCGGAGCCCGCCCGTCAGCGCTGTGTCACCACAGGGACCGGACAAGGACCGAACAGGAGATCATCATGGAAGCGCGCCTCGACCTCTTCGCCAGCCCCCTCGCGGCCAAGGTGCTGAAGCACATCAACTCGGCGGGCAAGGCCGTGGCGGACTCCGGGCTGCCGCAGGCCACCCAGGAGCTGGTGAAGATCCGCGCCAGCCAGATCAACGGCTGCGGCTTCTGCACCGACATGCACACCAAGGACGCCGCCGCGGCCGGGGAGACATCGGTCCGGCTCCACCTGGTCGCCGCCTGGCGGGAGGCCACGGTCTTCACCGAGGCGGAGCGCGCCGCCCTGGAGCTGACGGAGCAGGGCACCCGGATCGCCGACGCGGCCGGCGGCGTCGGCGACGCCGCCTGGGCGAACGCCGCCAAGCACTACGACGAGGACCAGCTCGTGGCCCTGGTCTCGCTGATCGCCGTCATCAACGCCTACAACCGCGTCAACCTCATCAGCCGGCAGCCCGCCGGCGACTACCGGCCCGGCCAGTTCGGCTGACCGGCCGCGCCCGCCCGGCCCGCGACGGGCCGGGGCGGGTGGTCCGGTCAGGCTTCCGCGCGCTTCGGCAGACGCCAGCCGGGCCGCGGGAAGTGGCAGGTGTAGCCGTCCGGGTAGCGCTGGAGGTAGTCCTGGTGCTCCGGCTCGGCCTCCCAGAACGGGCCGGCCGGCACGACCTCGGTCACCACGGCGCCCGGCCACAGCCCCGAGGCATTCACATCGGCGATCGTCTCCTCGGCGACGCGCTTCTGCTCGTCGTCGAGGTAGAAGATGGCGGAGCGGTAGCTCGTCCCGATGTCGTTGCCCTGCCGGTTCTTCGTGCTCGGGTCGTGGATCTGGAAGAAGTACTCCAGGATCGTGCGGTAGTCGGTGACGGCGGGGTCGTAGGTGATCTCGATCGACTCGGCGTGGGTACCGTGGTTGCGGTACGTCGCGTTCGGCACGTCACCGCCGCTGTAGCCCACCCGGGTGGTCAGCACACCCGGGAACGTGCGGATCAGCTCCTGCATGCCCCAGAAGCAGCCGCCCGCGAGCAGCGCCCTCTCCTCGTTCGTCGTCATCTTCGTCTCGCCCTTCTCCCACGTGTCCTGCGGCGTCCACCAGTGAGAACCGCACCGGAGACCCCATTGTTCCGGCCGCGCCACCGCCTTCGGACAGCGGGCCGGGCTGCGGCGCACCGACGCGTTCGCGCCCGCCCTCGCGGCGATGCCGGAAAAGGGACACGGGCGGTTTCCCGGGCCGCCTTCGCGCGGCGGTGAACCGCGCGGGCCTTCACCCGGGCGCCGGGCGTGCGGACGGCGCCGCATCGGCGGGCCCCGGGGCCCGGCGGGTTCAGGCGAGGAGCGAGATGCGGGCCGTGATGCTCTTGCCGGCCGGCTCCTGCCGTACGTGCAGGGCCTGGGCGACGGCCATCACGATCTCCAGTCCGTGCTGGCCCACCCGGCCGGGGTCCGCGTCCCGGGCCACCGGCGGCGCGGGGTTGCCGTCCCGGACGATCACCTCGACGGTGTCGCCGGCGACCCGCAGGTCGAGACCGACGGGGCCCGGAGCGTACTTGCGGGCGTTGGTGACCAGTTCACTGACCACGAGCTGGGTGATCTCCACCGCGCGGGTCGACACCGGCAGGCCGTCCTCGGCCCGCACCCGGGCCAGGAACGCGGCGGCGAGGTGACGCGCCTGGGCTATCCAGGTGCCGTCCTCGTCCAGGGCGTACGAAGCCCGCAGTCGCGGTGCGCCCGGCACCGTGTCCCCCTCGTCGACTGGAACTGATTCCATCCGGTCCGCCTTCACTCACCGATCACACCGCGCGACTACCCGCATCGCTCCCCCGCACGCCACTGAAGTGTGACAGGTACCTCAGACATCTCAGTCCGCCAGGTGCCTCTCCAGCCAGTCGGCGGCGGTCCGGCGGAACAGGCGGCGGTTGTCGGAGCGGCGGAAGTCGTGGCCCTCGTGGCGCAGCAGGAGGCGTTCCGCTTCCAGCCCGCGCTCCCTGGCGGCCCGGACGAACTGCTCGGACTCCCCCGGAGGCACGTTGGTGTCGTGCTCGCCGTGCACGGCGAGGACCGGGACCCGCAGGGCGTCGATCCGGCTCATCGGCGACAGCGCGCGCAGCAGTTCCCGGTCGTGCTCCGGGTGTCCGTACTTGTGGGCGGCGGACTGCGCGATCCAGGGTTCGGTCCCGGCGAAGAAGGTGGTGAGGTCCGACATGCCGCAGACCGCCACGCCGGTGCGGAACAGGTCCGGGTGCCACACCAGGGACGCCATCACCAGGTAGCCGCCGTACGACCGGCCCATCACGGCCATCCGCCGGGGGTCCGCCAGGCCCCGCACCATCACGTGCGCCGCGCAGTCCGCGACGTCGTTGATCGCGTCGAAGCGCCCGGCGCCCAGGTCCGCGTCGACGAAGGAACGGCCGTGGCCGGAGGAGCCGCGGACGTCGGGCGCGAACACGTCCAGTCCCCTGCCGAGCAGTTCGAGGTAGAGCGGTTCGAGCACCGGGCGTTCCTGTTCCTCCGGCCCGCCGTGCAGGTGCAGGACGCACGGTGCCGGTTCGCCGGGCGAGCGGCCCGGGGCACGGTAGTACCAGCCGCCCAGGACGAGGCCGTCGCGGGCCACGGGGCTCATGGGCATCGGCCGCACCGGCGTGCGGCCTTCGGGGAACGCGTCCTCGTCGCGCGAGGACCACGGGGTGCGCAGGGGCAGTCCGTGCGGCAGCCACCACACTCCGGGGTGGCGCCGGGACCCGGACAGCGCGACGACGGGGGCGTCGGGGTCGGCGGTGGGCGCGATGCGCGTGACCACCTCGTGGGGCAGGCCGACGGTCCGTGCGGCACCGGCGGAGGCGGACCGGGAGGACGGGACGCCGGCCGGGAAGTCGGGCGACCGGGCGGCGGTCAGCTCGGTCACCTCCAGTTCGCTGACGCCGCGCACGTTCCACGCCAGCACCGCGCTCCGCCCGTCGCGGCTCAGGGCGAGCAGCTCCAGGCCGCAGTCGGGGCGCTGGGCGGCCACCGCGGTGCCGAGCAGGTGTCCCCGCGGATCGAGGTGCGCGGCGACGAGGGCGGCGTGTTCGCGGTCGCCGTCGCTGCGCAGCCACACGGTGCCGGCGTCCGGTGAGAAGCCTCCGATCCACGGGTCGCCGTCGGCGACCGGCAGCGCGCAGGTCACCACCCGGTCGCCGGTGCGGACCACGAGGGCCTCGCGGCGTCCGCGGGGGCCCCGGTACACCAGGGCGAGCCTGCCGTCCCGGCTGAGGTCGCACACGCGCTGGTTGGCCGCGCCGCGTTCGCTCGCCAGCAGCACGGGTGCGGCCATGCCCTCGGGGTCGACGAGGTAGGCGGAGAGGGCCCTCGGTTCCGGCTCCTCGGCGGACGCCGTCCGGTCGCCGTCGACGGCCCCCGTGGTGAGGCCGGGCCGTGGTGCGCCGGGTTCCAGCAGCACGGCCCGGCCGTCGCGGCCCGCCCGGGCGGGGCGGGAGAAGCCGTCCGCCCCGGGGTGCGCGGCGAAGGGCCGCCCGGGCGGGGCGGAATCGGTGACGGTCACCGCGACCGCCGAGCCGTCGTGCTGCCAGCAGCCCAGGCGTGCGGAGGTGCCCGGTTCGCCGCCGGCCAGCAGGCGCCGCCCGGTGCCGTCGGGGCGTACGCACAGGACGCTGGTGAGCTCGCCGCCGTCCGGCGCCACGGTGTAGGCGATCCAGCGTCCGTCCGGGGACCAGGACACCTCCGTGACCGGATTCGGGTCGGCGTCGAGCCGGCGCACCTCCTCGCCGTCCACGGGGGCGGTCCACAGCTGCGGCACCCCGGCCCGGTCGCAGATGAAGGCGACGTGCCGGCCGCCGGGGTCGGCCGAGGGGTACCAGCAGCCGTGGACGGCCGGGGGCGGTACGTCGTACGGCGTCGAGGCGTCGGCGAGCGGGGCGGGCTCGGGTGCGGGAAGCGCCCGCGTGGTGGCGTCGGTGCGCGTCTCCACGGGTGTCAGCGGATGCCGTGCGTCTGCAGCCATGTCTCCAGCAGCGCGATCTGCCACAGCGTGTTCGCTCCTCGCCTGGTGCGGTGCGCGTCGGGTGCGGCGAGCAGTTCGGCGACGTACTCCTCGCGGAAGACGCCGCGGGCCCTGGCCTCGGGGGCGGCGAGGGTCTCGCGGACCCGCTGGAGGACGGGCCCGGCCATGTGCTTGATCGCCGGGACGGGGAAGTAGCCCTTGGGCCGGTCGACGACCCGGCGGGGCAGGACCTTGCGGCCGGCGGCCTTCAGGACGCCCTTGCCGCCGTCCGCGAGCTTCAGCTCGGGCGGGCAGGCGGCGGCCAGTTCGACCAGTTCGTGGTCGAGGAACGGCACCCTGGCCTCCAGGCCCCAGTCCATCGTCATGTTGTCGACCCGCTTGACCGGGTCGTCGGCCATCATCACGAGCGTATCGAGGCGGAGATCGGCGTCGAGCGCCGTCTCGGCGCCCTCGGTCGCCATGTGCGCGCGGACGAACTCGGCGGAGACGTCGTGGCCGGGCAGCAGGTCGGGGTGGACCATGGCTGCGAGATCGGCGTGCGAGCGGTCGGAGTAGGTGTCGGTGTACGCCTCGGCGGCACGCGGGCGCGGCACGTCCGCCATCCGCGCGTACCAGTGGTAACCGGCGAACACCTCGTCGGCGCCCTGGCCGCTCTGCACGACCTTGACCTCCTTGGCCACCTGCTCGGACAGCAGGTGGAAGGCCACCACGTCATGGCTCATCATGGGCTCGCTCATGGCGCGGACCGCCCCGTCGAGGGCGCCGGCGACCCGGTCGGAGGGAACCATCAGCTGGTGGTGGCGGGTGTCGAAGTGCCGGGCCACGAGGTCGGAGTAGGAGAACTCGTCGCCCTCCTCGTCGCCCTCGGACTCGAAGCCGACGCTGAAGGTCGCGAGGTCCTCCTGGCCCTCGCCGGCCAGCAGGGCGACGATCAGGCTGGAGTCCAGGCCGCCCGAGAGCAGCACGCCGACCGGCACGTCGGCGACCATGCGGCGGCGCACGGCGGTGCGCAGGGCGTCGAGCACGGCGTCGGTCCAGTCGTCGGCGCCGAGGCCGGCGTACTCGGGGCGGCGGGTGTGGGCGGGGTGCCAGTAGCGGTGGTCGCGGTGGCTTCCGTCGGGCTCGACGACCCGCACCGTGGCCGGGGGCAGCTTGCGTACGCCCGTGAGGACGGTGCGGGGCGCGGGGACGGTGGCGTGCCAGCTGAGGTAGTGGTGCAGTGCGACGGGGTCCAGCGAGGTGTCGACGCCGCCGGCCGCGAGCAGTGCGGGCAGGGAGGAGGCGAACCTCAGGCGTTCGGTCGTGCCGGACAGGTAGAGCGGCTTGACGCCCAGCCGGTCGCGGGCCAGGACGACGCGCCCGGTGTCCTGTTCGACGATCACGAAGGCGAACATGCCGTGGAAGTGCTCGACGCAGCCGGTGCCCCACTGCTGGTAGGCCTTGAGCACCACCTCGGTGTCGGACTGCGAGAAGAAGCGGTGGCCGAGCGCGCGCAGTTCGTCCCGCAGCTCGCGGTAGTTGTACACGCAGCCGTTGAAGACGCCGGCGAGACGGGCACGCGGGTCGGTCATGGGCTGGGCGCCGCTGTCCGACAGGTCGATGATCTTCAGTCGGCGGTGTCCGAGGGCCACGGGCCCCTGGGACCACAGGCCGCGTCCGTCGGGGCCGCGCGGTGCCAGCCGGTCGGTCGCGCGTTCCAGCGCCGCGATGTCCGGCTGCCCGCCGTCGAACCGGATCTCCCCGCAGAGGCCGCACATCAGTGGGCCCTCCTTTCCCTCGGGTACCGGTCCTGGGGCGGGGGCGAAGAGACGTGCGTGCTGCTGGGCATGACGGTGTGACACTCTCCTTGGTCAGGGGGTTGCGGACGCGCGTGAGGGGCCGGAGGGCCCGCGGTCCGTCCGGATCAGCCGGGTGTGCCCGGTGTCGTCGCCGAGTGGACGCGGGCCGGGGTCCGGCCGGCGCCGCGCGGGGTGCCCGGACGCCGGTGGCGGCGGCCGGAGGCGCCGGCCGCGAGGCGGTCGCCGCGGGTCTCGGCGACCAGCGTGTCGATGCCGGCGAGCAGGTCCTCGTCCCGGGCCACCCGCCGCAGCCGGTGCGCCGCGCTGCCCGTCGCGAGGGCCTCTTCGAGCAGCGTGCGCACGGTGGCGAAGTCACCGGAGGCCTCCAGTGCCGGGCGCAGCCGGTGGAGCATCCCGCGCAGCACCATGGGGGCCGGGGTCGCGCGGCGGGTCACCGGATCGACGAGCCGGCCCTCCAGGCCCGAACGCGCGGCACGCCAGGTGGCGGCGCGCAGCCACTCGTGGTGTCCGTCGCACCCGCGGTCCGCCCCGCGCTCCAGACGGTCGCAGGCGTCGCGCACCAGCGCACGGAACAGTCCGGCGACCAGCACCACGGTCTCGGCGCGCGGGCAGGCGTCGCAGACCCGCAGCTCCAGCGTGCGCTGGTGCGCCGACGGCCGTACGTCGTGGTAGAGCATCCCGGTGTCGCTGATGACGCCCGAACCGATCAGCTCGGCCACGGCGGCGTCGTAGTCGGCGGCGTCCTCGTAGCATCCCGCGGGGCCCGCGGTCGGCCACCGCTGCCACACCATGGTGCGCCAGCTGGCGTATCCGGTGTCGGAGCCGAGCCAGAACGGTGAGCTGGCCGACAGGGCCAGCAGCGGCGGCAGCCAGGGCGACACCAGGCACATGGCGCGTACCGCGGTGTCCCGGTCCGGTATGTCGACGTGCACCTGGGCGCTGCAGATGAGCTGTTCGTCGGCGACCCGGCGGTAATCGTCGGCCATGTGCCGGTAGCGGGGATCCGCGGTGATGTCGCGGGAGGTGACGCGGGCCAGCGGAACGGTGCCCGCGGCCACGACGGCCAGGCCGCAGGAGGACGCGGCGGCGTCCAGCCGGCGCCGGGCGCCGGACAGGTCCGCGTGGAGACCGTCGAGGGTGTCGTGCACCCGGCTGTTGCGCTCCACGGCCGACTGCTGCAGCTCACGGCTGAACCCGGATCCGCCGAGCCGGCCGAGCAGCGTGTCGGCCCGTGGTGCGAGCCGACCGCTCTCCACGTCCAGGACATGGAACTCTTCCTCTGCTCCGATACGCACCGTCACCGCTGTCCCCTTGCCGGTAGTCCTGAGCCGCCCCGCGCGGTTCCCGAGGTCACCGGCGGTGGATGCGGCGTGGTCCGGGTGCCCCGGATACGGGGACCGCAATCGGGACACGGTGCTCGGATGAGCGGCCGGGTCCTCCGCGGGTGCGCGGGAGGGGCGTCCCCCGCCGGGCTACACGCTGTCGCGGATGTCGAACCACTCGTCGAGGCCGGTCAGGTGCAGCAGTCGCCGCAGGTTGGCCGGCACAGCCACGAGGACCACGTCGGCACCGGCCGAGAGGACGTGGTTGCGGACGGCGATCAACGCGGTGATGCCGCTCGAGTCGCAGAACTCCAGCTTGCCCAGGTCCACCGCCAGGAGCCGCCCGGTCGGCAGGGTCGCTCCGTACGCGGCCTCGCGCAGCTGCCGCGCGTTGCTGTGATCGAGGTCACCGGCGACCTCGAGGGCGAGACCGGCGGGCGTGGGCGACTCGGTGATCGTCAAAGGTTTCATCGCGGGGTTCTGCATTCGGTGTCGGTGCGGGCGGGGAGGCCGATGGCGAGCAGGGCGGTGTCGTCGTCCAGTCCTTCGCCGAAACCCTTCAGCAGGTCCTTCAGGGCGTCGACCACGCGGTGGGGGCCCGAGGGGGCGAGACCGGCGGCGAAGGACTCCAGGGCCTCATAACCGTACAGCTCCCGGCCGGGGCCGATACGGGCCTCGGTGAGGCCGTCGGTGTACATCAGCAGGGTGTCGCCCGGGTGCAGGGTGGTGCGGACCTGGACGAACTGTGCCCCGGGCAGGACTCCGACGAGCATGCCGCCGCGCGTCGGGAGGTACTCCGCCCGGCCGTCCGCGCGCAGGACCAGCGCGGGAGGGTGGCCGCCGGAGGCCAGGCGGACCTCCACCGTGTCCCCCGCGCGTTCCAGCACACCGGCCACGACGGTGCAGTACCGCGGATCGTCGCCGGTGTACCGGTCCAGCAGGAGCGTGTTGAGGACACGCAGGTTGGCGACGGGATCGGCGTCGTGGAGCGCCGCGGCGCGCAGGGTGTAGCGGGTCAGTGAGGTCAGCGCGGCGGCCTGCGGCCCCTTGCCGCACACATCGCCGAGGAAGAAGGCGGAGCGGTCGTCGTCGAGCGCGAACAGGTCGTAGAAGTCGCCGCCCAGCTGGATCGGGGAGGCCGTGTGGTAGTGGCAGGCGGCCTCCACCCCGGGGAGGTCGGGCAGGGCCGCGGGCAGCAGGCTCTGCTGGAGCACGGCCAGCGCCTCACGCAGCGCCTCGCGGTCGGTCTCGGCCTGCCTGCGGGCCTCGTCGGCCGCGCGGCGGGCGCGCAGCAGTTCCTTCTCGTAGGCGCGCCGGGCCGTGGCGTCGAAGACGGTGGTCCGGATCAGCATTGGCTCGCCGCCGTCGCTGCGCCTGACCGTCGAGGTGACCAGCACCGGCAGCCGGGAGCCGGACGCGGTCCTCATCTCCAGCGCGATACCGCCGAGGTGTCCCTGCATGCGCAGCAGGGGGGCGAAATGCGTCTCGTGGTAGAGCTTGCCGCCGACGGTGAGCAGGTCGCTGAAGCGCATCCGGCCCACCACCTCGCCGCGGGACAGGCCGAGCCAGCCCAGCAGGGTCGCGTTGATCTTGGCGATGGTGCCGTCCATCAGGGTGGACAGGTAGCCGCACGGCGCCGACTCGTACAGGTCCTCCGCCGAGTCCTCCAGCAGCGCGCTGAACGCCGCGCGCGTGCCGGACCCGTCCGTGTCCGGTTCCTCCGGCCCCCCTGCCGCCCTGCTCATCGGCCTAGGGCCGACACGAACGCGTGGATCGCCGCGCTGGTGGCCTCCGGGGCGCTCAGCTGGGGGCAGTGGCCGGTGGCGGGCAGGGTGACCAGCTCGCTGCCGGGTATCGCGGCATGGACGTACGCGCCGACCTCCGGAGGCGCGATGACGTCCTGCTCGCACTCCAGGATCAGCGTGGGCACGGTCACGCCCGCGAGGTCCTCGCGGCTGTCGGACAGGAACGTCGTGCGCGCGAAGACCCGGGCGATGTCCGGGTCGGTGGCGCAGAAGCTGTTGGTGAGCTCCTCGCCCAGCTCGGGCCGGTCCGGGTTGCCCATGATCACGGGAGCCATCGCCGCCGACCAGCCCAGGTAGTTGGAGTCCAGGGACTCCAGGAGCTCGTCGATGTCCTCCGCGCTGAAGCCGCCGCGGTAGCCGTCCTCGTCGATGTAGCACGGCGACGGACA
This sequence comes from Streptomyces sp. NPDC044984, assembly GCF_040646935.1. Lineage (NCBI taxonomy): Bacteria > Bacillati > Actinomycetota > Actinomycetes > Kitasatosporales > Streptomycetaceae > Streptomyces > Streptomyces sp. NPDC044984. Next base: position 63,432 of record NZ_JBEZBE010000031.1, on the reverse strand, counting down.
GACCATGACCAGGGAGCCGATCCGGTCCGGGGCCGCGGCCCGGGCCAGCACCCCGGTCATCGCGCTCACGGAGTGGCCGACCACGACCGCGTCCCGGAGATCGAGTTCCTCGCAGACCTCCACCACGTCACGGGCGTAACCGTCGAGGGAGGAGTAGCGCTCCTCCTGCCAGGCCGACAGGTCGGAGCGGCCCGCGCCCACGTAGTCGAAGAGCACCACCCGGAAGTCCCGGGCCAGTGCGGGCTCGACCAGCCGCCACATGTTCTGGTCGCAGCCGAACCCGTGCACCAGGACCACGGTGCGGCCGGAGGTGCGCCCGGTCACACGGATGTTGTTCCTGCGGTGGATGCCCATCCGTCCATGCTCGCACGCCGGACGGAAAAGGCCGTCGGCGCGCCCCGGGGAGCGCCCGGGGTACGGCGCCGGCCGTCGGGCCCGCGTCCGGGACGCCGGGGAAGCGGCGGTGAACGCGACCGGCCGGCGCCGTCTTTTACTAAAGTGATCGCGCCAGTATCCGGTGATCCGTGGATCAGTGAGGTAATCGCGCATCATGCCGACCGAAACGTTTGAGTTCCAGGTAGAGGCCCGTCAGCTGCTCCAGCTGATGATCCACTCGGTCTACTCGAACAAGGACGTCTTCCTCCGTGAACTCGTCTCCAACGCCTCCGACGCGCTCGACAAGCTGCGTCTGGCCAAGCTGCGGGACGACTCCCTCGACGCCGACGTCTCCGACCTGCACATCGAGCTCGAGATCGACAAGGACACCCGCACCCTCACCGTGCGGGACAACGGCGTCGGCATGTCGTACGACGAGGTCGGGCAGCTCATCGGCACGATCGCCCACTCGGGCACCGCGGAGTTCCTGCGGGAGCTGCGCCAGGCGCAGGACGGGGCCGGGGCGGAGGGGCTGATCGGCCAGTTCGGCGTCGGCTTCTACTCGGGCTTCATGGTCGCGGACGAGGTCACCCTGCTCACCCGGCGCGCGGGCGAGGGGCAGGGCACCCGGTGGACGTCGCGCGGCGAGGGCACGTACACCCTGGAGCGGGTCGACGACGCGCCGCAGGGCACCTCGGTCACGCTGCACCTCAAGCCGGCCGACCCCGACAACCAGCTGCACGACTACACCTCGGTGTGGAAGATCAAGGAGATCGTCAAGCGCTACTCGGACTTCATCACCTGGCCGGTCAGGCTCGTCGGGGAGACGGGCGAGGACGGCGAGGCGGCCGGGCCCGAGACGCTGAACTCGATGAAGGCGCTGTGGGCGCGCTCGCGCGAGGAGGTGTCCGAGGAGGAGTACCACGAGCTGTACAAGCACATCGGCCACGACTGGCGCGAACCGCTGGAGACCATCCAGCTGCGGGCCGAGGGCACCTTCGAGTACCAGGCCCTGCTGTTCCTCCCGTCGCACGCCCCGCACGACCTGTTCACCCAGAACTTCAGGCACGGGCTGCAGCTGTACGTGAAGCGCGTCTTCATCATGGACGACTGCGAGGAGCTGCTGCCGCCGTACCTGCGCTTCGTCAAGGGTGTGGTCGACGCACAGGACCTCTCGCTGAACGTGTCCCGCGAGATCCTCCAGCAGGACCGGCACATCCGGATGATGCAGCGCCGGCTCACCAAGAAGGTGCTGGCCACGGTCAAGAGCATGATGACGGACGACGCCGAGCGGTACGCCACGTTCTGGCGGGAGTTCGGCGCCGTGCTGAAGGAGGGCCTGGTCACCGACCCCGACAACCGTGACGCCCTCCTCGCGGTGGCCTCGTTCGCGACCACGCACGGGGACGACGGCACGACCACGCTGCGGCAGTACGTGGAGCGGATGCCGGACGGGCAGGACGACATCTGGTTCATCACCGGTGAGTCCCGGGAGAGCATCGACAACTCGCCGCACATGGAGGCGTTCCGGGAGCGCGGCATCGAGGTGCTGCTGCTCACCGATCCCGTCGACGAGATGTGGGTCGACGCCGTGGGCGAGTACGAGGGCAAGCGGCTGCGGTCGATCGCCAAGGGCGAGGTCGACCTCGGCGCGCGGGAGGACGACAAGGGCGAGGGCGAGCGGGAGCAGCAGGCCGAGGAGTACGCGGGTCTGCTCGGCTGGCTGCGGGAGCGGCTGGAGGAGGACGTCAAGGAGGTGCGGCTGTCCACGCGTCTGACGGTGTCCCCGGCCTGTCTCGTCGCTGACGCGAACGACCTCACGCCGGCGCTGGAGAACATGTACCGGGCCATGGGCCAGGAGGTGCCGCGCACGAAGCGCATCCTCGAACTCAACCCGGACCACGCGCTGGTGAAGGGCCTGAACGAGGCGTACGGGGAGCGCGAGGACCGTTCGGACCTCACCGACACGGCCGAACTCCTGTACTCCCTGGCCGAGTTGGCGGAGGGCGGCCGGCCGAAGGACCCGGCGCGCTTCGTGCGGCTGATGGCGGACCGGCTGGAGCGCACCCTGTGACGCGCCCGTAGGTCACCGGCGCGCCGGTTCGGCCGTCCCCGGCCTCCGGGCGGCCGCCCGGAGGCGCCGGCCGCGGCGGGTCGGGCCCCACGGCTTGAGGACCGAGATCACCGTCATGAAGACGTAGGCGGTCAGGGAGACGACCGGCCCCATCAGGACGTCGCCCCCGTCGGGCAGGGGATGCCCGGCGGACACGGCCGCCGCGGCCGCGTTCACGCCCGGCCGCAGCACGAAGGCCGTGGCGGTGGTCGTGGCCAGGGTCAGCCAGAACTTCGTCCACACCCAGCGGTGCCTCGCCAGTCCCCAGGACGTGCCCAGGGACAGGACGAGCCCGCTGGTGAGCGTCAGGAGGGCGACCGGCAGCAGGAGCCAGTCCGCGAAGAGCTTCATGGCCCGGACGGACGCCTCCACCGCGGCCGCGGATCCGGTGGTGTTCGCGGTGACGCCGAGCGCGAGCAGCCCGGCGGTGAGTCCGAGCCAGCCGGCGGAGGCGAGGACGTGGACGACGAGGTGGGCCCGGCGTGCGGGTCGGCTGAGTTTCACCCGGCCCACGGTGCCGGGCCCGCGCCGCGCGGACATCTGACGGCGGGAGTAATCCCGCGTACCGACGTCGGCGTACGCCGGACGCGGTCAGCGCTCGCGCAGCCGGCCCAGCCCCGTCAGGGTGCGCCGGGCCGCGTCGGCCAGCCGGGGATGGCCGCGCACGAAGCGGTGGGCGGCCCGCGCCGGCTCCCGGCCCAGCCGGTACGCGGCCCCGCCCGGTCCCGGACGCACCACGGCGCCCTCGTAGACGGGGAGTTCGCGGGTCTTGAGGGAGTCCTTGTAGCGGGCGGGACCGCTGCCCAGGTCGACCATGCGGATGCCGTCGGCGGCGGCCGCCCGGAGCATCCGCAGGTGCAGCACCAGTCCGGGTGAGTACCGGCCGTGGTCGCGGTCGTACGCGGGGAACCACCAGGACAGCACCGTGGCCGAGCGCAGGCCGAAGTGCGCGGCGACGGGGCGGCCGCCGGCGTACAGCACGGAGAGCAGTCCGCGGCACTCGGGATCGTCGCCGTGCGCCAGCAGGTCCACCAGCCGGGTGATCCACTGCTGGGCGAACCGGTCCCGGCGGCCCGTCCGCCGGTACTGGGCGGATTTCCAGCGCATCAGCGCCCGTAAGGCCTCCGGGTCCCGGCTGTCGTACACGAACCGCACCTCGCCGACCTGCCGGGCGAGCCTGCGTTCCTTGGCCAGGGTCTGCTTGAGGAAACCGGGGGAACGGGCGCGCAGCCCGTCGGTGTAGTGCTCGTGTCCCCGGTCCAGGTCGATGACCGGGCTCGCCAGTTCCTCGACGGCGTGCGGCACGAAGAGGTGCTGGCCGGCCTCCAGGTTGTCGAACTCCCAGGAGGAGAGCGCGCAGGCCGCGAGCAGGGTGCGCGGGTCGAGCCGGAGGCCCGGGCGCAGGACGGCGCCCTGGCTGTCCGACACTCCCAGGCCGATGGCCCGGCCCTGGCCCAGCGGCCCCTTCTCGTACGGGAGGAAGCCGACCGGGGCCCCGTCGTCCTGCAGGACGGCCACCCTGGCGCCGGGCCTGACCTGTCCGACGGCCGTGGTGAACGCCGGATCGAGGAACGGGTTCTCCGGCGCGCCGGACTCCGCGCGCAGCTGTCTCCACGTCTTGTGCTCGCTCGGCCCGAGTTCGTCGGGCCGCACCACGAGAACGCGCTTTCCCTGCATGTGTGCCTCCTGTGTCGTCATGGTCTCCGGGACACGAGAAGACCTGCTCGTCGCCGTGGACCGGCTCGGGGAGCACGCGGCGGGCAGCACCCGGCCGCACGGCGCAGGCCTTGGGCGGTACCGCGGTCGCTCAGCAGCGGAATGTCTGCAGGCCGGCGGCGACGGGGGCCGGATCGGCCGGACCCCGGCCCCGTGGCGGTCCCACCGGGTACGGCCGGGGAGCGGATCGTCGCTGCGCGGTGGCCGTCGACGCGGTCCCGGCCGTCGGGTGGACGGTGCCGACCGCTCCGGCCGCTCCCGAGGCCCTCGGCGGGCGGGCGACGGGCCGGTGGGGGGAGGCGTCGCCCTCTCCGGGGAAGGGCGTTCCGGCGGTCTCGGGCGTTCCGGCGGTCTCCGGCGTTCCGGCGGTCTCCGGCGTTCCGGCGGCCTCCGGCACCGCCTCGGCCGGCTCGTCGTGCCGGTCCTGCGCCGGCTGGTTCTGCTGTGCTCCGGGGTGCGCCGGGGCGGGCCGGTCCGCTGCCGGCGCCGGGGAGCACAGGGTCAGGAGGAGCACCGAGGCCAGCAGTACGACCGCCGCCGCCCATCGAGACCGCACCGGTCACCCCTTCGGCATGCGTCCGGCGGGGGTGGGTACACCGGGTCGGCGCCGGGCGGGCCCCCCACGCATGTGCGCCCGGCACGTCTTCCAGTAGCGCCGAGCACGCCCCGCTCCGTCAAGTCCTCCGCGTCACGAGGCGGCGCACTCGGTGCACACCGGTCGCGGTGCTTCCCGCGGGCCCCGCCCTTCACACCGGAGTGCGCGACCCGGCGGGCGGCGAGGGCGGCACCCGTTCGTCCGTCCGTCCGTTCGGGCGGGCTCCCGACGCCGGGATGATGTTTCGGCCGGAACCTCGGCGTGTCCGCGGCCGACTCCGGGCACCTGTGATCGGTGACCTCCCCCGACTACCTCTTCGCCCTGCTCGGAGCCGGTGCCCTCGGCGCGGCCGTGCTGCCCCGGCTGGTGGCCCGCAGACCGCTGTCGTTGCCACTGGTGTTCCTCGTCTGCGGAATCGCCCTCCAGCTGTCGCCCCTGCCCGTTCCCGGCATCGACCCGGTGTCGGACCGGACGTGGGTGGAGCACGTCACCGAGATCTGTGTGATCGTCTCCCTCATGGGCGCCGGTCTCGCCCTGAACCGGCCGTTCGGCCGCCGGAGCTGGCAGGGCACCTGGCGGCAGCTGGGCGTCACCATGCCGTTGACCATCGCGGCCGTGGGTCTCCTGGCCTGGGGCCTGCTCGACTGGCCGCCGGCCGCCGCGCTGCTGCTGGCGGCCGTGCTGGCGCCGACCGATCCGGTGCTCGCCTCCGAGGTGCGGGTGGGCGCGCCCACGGACTCCGAGCACGACGAGGACGAGGTGCGCTTCACGCTGACCGGCGAGGCGGGGCTGAACGACGGCCTCGCCTTCCCCTTCGTCCTGGCCGCCGTCGCCCTCGCCGCCGCGGGCGGACGTCCCACCGGTGGCGGGATCGCCCACTGGGCGCTGGTCGACGTGCTGTACAAGTGCGCGGTGGGCGTGTCCGCGGGGCTCGCCGTCGGCGCGCTGCTCGGGTGGCTGTTCTTCCGGGCGGGCCGGCGGGCGATGCGGCTGTCCGAGCACCGGGAGGGGTTCGTCGCCCTCGGCGCCACGTTCCTCGCCTACGGGGTGACGGAGCTGCTGCACGGCTACGGCTTCGTGGCCGTGTTCGTCACCGCCTGCCGGATCCGTGCGGCGGAGCGCGCCCACGGCTACCACATGGTGCTGCACGATTTCGTGGAGCAGGTGGAGCGGCTGCTGACCGCCGTACTGCTGTTCCTGCTCGGTGTGTTCGTCGCGCAGGGCGGGCTGGCGTCGCTGACCTGGCAGGGGGCGGTCGTGGGGCTGCTGCTGCTGGTGGCGGTCCGGCCGCTGACCGCGTGGGCCGCCCAGTTCGGTACGTCCGCCGGCCCCCGGGAGCGGGTGGTGATCGCCTTCTTCGGGGTCCGCGGCATCGGCTCGCTGTTCTACCTGGCGCACGCACTCGGCTCCACCGGTTTCGGCGTCCCGGCCGAGCGGTTGTGGGCGGTGGTGACCTTCACGGTGCTGGCGTCCGTCGTACTGCACGGGGTGAGCGCCACCCCCGTCATCTCGCGCCTCGACCGGCTGCGGACCCACCGGGCACGGGCGGCCGGCGCGGGACCGGAGCCGGGCGAGGACGAGGTGGCGGGCGAACGGCTCTGACCGCTCCCCGCCCAGGGGGACGCACGGCTCGGGCCGCCTTCCGGAGCAGCGCTCCGGGAGGTCTCGAGCCCTCGGCTCCGGCCGGTGCCGGACGCGGCGCCCAGGGCACCCGGGAATCGGCCTCTGCATTGGCATAGACCTGACAGCACTCGGCTCGCTAAGCTCTGCTCGACTCAGCCTGAGAGCGCTCTCACACTGCGGTTGTTCCACCCCCACCTTGCTGGAACGACGAAGGACACCTTCCATGGGACGCACCAGACTCACGCATGCCGGCGTGGCCGCCCTGCTCGTGATCGGCAGCTGGACCGCGGCCGGCACCCTGCCGGCCGCGGCACAGGACGCCCCCGACTCCCCCACCGCCCGCGCCGCCGACTCCGCGCCCGCCTCCGCCGGCCTGCTGGAGGCGATGCAGCGGGACTTCGGGCTGACCCGCGCCGAGGCGGAGGACCGGCTGGCCGCCGAGCGCGAGGCCACCGGTCTCGCGCCCCGAGCCCGGGAGACCGCCGGATCCGCCTACGGCGGCGCCTGGTTCGACGCGAAGAGCGAGAAGCTGACCGTGGCCGTCACCCCGGACGCCGACGCCCCGACGGTACGGTCCCTGCGCGCGTCCGGCGCGGCCGTCCGCACCGTCGAGCACAGCGCACGGCAGCTCGACGCGGCCAAGTCCCGCATCGACCGCCTTGACGCGCCCTCGGGCGTCAGCAGCTGGGCCGTCGACCCGGCCGCCAACACGGTCGTCGTGAACGTCGTCGCCGACCAGCGCGCCGACAACGATGTCCGCGCCTTCGTGGACGAGGCCCGCGAGGCCGGCCCGGTCACCGTGCGGACCGTGGCGGCCCCGGCCGAGACCTTCGCCGCCGGAACGGTGGGCGGCGACCCGTACTACACCGGCAACGTCCGCTGCTCCATAGGCTTCTCGGTGCACGGCGGCTTCGTCACCGCAGGACACTGCGGCGGCGTCGGCGGCCAGGTCAGGGGCTGGGACGGCTCGTACATCGGCAACTTCCAGGGCTCCTCGTTCCCGGAGAACGACTACGCCTGGGTGAACGTGGGCAGCGGCTGGTGGACGGTGCCGGTGGTGCTCGGCTGGGGCACGGTGTCGGACCAGCTGGTGCGCGGCTCGGCGGAGGCTCCGGTCGGCGCCTCGATCTGCCGCTCCGGCTCCACGACCCACTGGCACTGCGGCAGGGTCCTGGCCAAGAACGAGACGGTCAACTACAGCCAGGGCGCGGTGCGTCAGATGACGAAGACCAGCGTCTGCGCCGAACCGGGCGATTCGGGCGGCTCGTTCATCAGCGGTGACCAGGCGCAGGGCGTCACCTCCGGCGGCTGGGGCAACTGCTCCGGCGGGGGCGAGACCTGGTTCCAGCCGGTCAACGAGATCCTCAACCGCTACGGGCTGACGCTGCACACGGCCTGACCGGCCACGACCGGGAGCGGGCCCCGCCGGACGACCGGCGGGGCCCGCTCTCGCGTGCGGCCGGAAGTTCACCCCTCGCAAAAGTTACCGTGCCGTAACTTACTCATGGGTTACCGGTGGTAAGTAAGCGCTGCTAGTTTCCGGTTCACCTTCCTGGAGCAGAGCGAGGAGTGAGCCGTGAGCCGTATCAGCAGCGTGCTGACCACCGTGGTCGCCACGACCGCCTGTGTCTGCGCGTCCGCGCCGCCCGCCGCCGCGAGCGACCCCGTGGTGTCGCGGGGCGTCACCATCCCCGCCTTCTACACCCCGCCCGCCGAACTGCCCGCGGACGACGGCGTACTGGTCCGCCACGAGCCGCTGCGCCTCGGGCTGAGCCTGCCCGGACTGGACGGCCGCACCCTGCCCGGCACCGCGACCCGTCTGATGTACACCTCCACCGACTCCGGCGGGCAGCGGGTCGCCGTCACCGGCGCCTACATCGAGCCGTCCGCCGACTGGAAGGGCGAGGGGCCCCGCCCCCTGGTGGTCGTCGGCTCGGGAACCATGGGACAGGGCGACCAGTGCGCGCCCTCGCTCGCCCTGCAGCACCCCCTGACCCTCAACGGGCGGACCGTGTCGTTCGGCTACGAGAACCTGGCGGTCTACCGGCTGCTCGCCACCGGGGCGGCCGTCGTCGTCACCGACTACGTCGGCCTCGGTGCGACCGACCGGCTCCACACCTACGTCAACCGCGTCGACGAGGGGCACGCCATGCTCGACGCCGCCCGCGCCGCGCACTCGGTGCCGGGCGCGTCCGTCACCGGGGAGTCCCGCGTGGCCCTGTACGGCTACAGCCAGGGCGGCGGGGCCAGCGCCGCCGCGGCCGAACTGCACCGCTCCTACGCACCCGACGTGCGGCTCGTCGGCACCTACAGCGGGGCGCCGCCCGCCGATCTGACCGAGGTCATGAAGGGCATCGACGGGAGTGCCCTGGCGGGCGCGCTGGGGTGGTCGATCAACGGGTTCGCCCAGGCGGAACCGGAGGTGCGCGCGGTCGTCGAGGAGAACATCAACGCCACCGGACGCGCCGCCCTGGAGGACGTCGCCACCGCCTGCGTCGGTGACGCGATCCTCGGCCACGGCTTCACCAAGAGCACCAAGTGGACGAAGAGCGGCAGGTCCATCGCCGAGGTCATCGCCGGCGAGCCCGCCGCCCAGGCCGTGCTGGACGAGCAGCGCATCGGGACGACGAAACCGACCGGGCCGGTCCGGGTGGCCACCGGCGTCCAGGACGACATCGTCCCGCACGAGCAGGCACGGCAGCTGGCGGTGGACTGGTGCGCCAAGGGCGGCGACGTCACCTACAAGGCGGTCCGGCTGCCCAACCTGGGCGACAAGCTGCTCACCAACCACCTGGCACCGCTCATCACCGACCAGGGCGACGCGGTGGCCTGGCTGACGGACCGGCTCGAGGGCGAGCCGGCGGGGTCCGACTGCGGGAGCCTGCCGGCACGGCGCTGAGACACCCGCGAACGCCGCGAGCCCCGTCCCGGGATTCCGGGACGGGGCTCGTGCTGGAGCGCCGGGCAGGCCTTGCACCTGCATCTCCCCGCAGGAAGCGGGGCGTCTTTCCTTGGACCACCAACGCACGGCCGGGCTGCGGGTGGTCCCGCCGCCGTGACGTGCCTCAACCATAGCGGTATTCGCCTCAGTAGTCACATCAGTCACATGAGCGCTGGGGCGGGAGGCATCCCGTGCGGGCGTCGGACGGTCCGTCAGTCCCTGATCAGGACGGCTCGCGGCGCCGGTACCGGCTGCCCGGCGACCGCCTGGGCGAAGTTGTCCTCGACCTCCGCCTTCTCCGCCGCGTTCGGGTACGGGTTCGTGCACGCCACACCCGCGGAGGACCCGGACATCAGACTGGAGCAGGGCCCGGGCTTGCGGTCGGGCAGGCCCAGGATGTGACCGAGCTCGTGGGACGAGATGCGGACCGTGTTGTATCCCTGGTTCACGGCCTGGCGGCCGATGTAGACGGTGCCGTTGCCCAGGGAGCCGGGCAGGGCGCGCGGCCAGCCGTTGTCCGCCAGGACCCGGATGTTGGCGCGTTGCCCGGACGCCACCGGGCGCAGTTCCACGGCGTCGACGCTCTCGTTCCAGATCGCCGCGCCCCGGTCGACCGCGGACCGGAACTCCGCGGAACCGCTCGCGTCGTAGGTGAGCACCCGGGCGGCGACCGGTCGCGCGGTCTCGTCGGACGGCGCGGCCGCGGCCTGGCCGCCCAGCAGGGCGAAGGACAACGTGACGACCGCGGCCAGGCCGCCGGTCACCTTGCGAACGTGCATGGTCGACCTCCATGTGGGGGAAAGGCAGTCGTGCACATGACACACCTGGCGTTCCTGCCCCACCGGCACGGCCGCCAATCCCTCATTCCGGCCGGCCCGGGCGAGAAGCGGTACCGCCGCATGCCGGGGAAGGGACCGGCTGGACTTCCCGGTCACTCGGAGAGACCGTGGGCGGGAGTCCACACCCTGCCACGGGACACCCCCGTCCGCACCACCGGAGACACCCCGATGAACCACGTCAGCGATCCCGGGCGCTACGACGGCACCATGCGCTACCGGCGCACCGGCCGCTCGGGACTCGACCTCCCCCTGCTGTCCCTGGGCTACTGGCACAACTTCGGCGACGACAGGCCGTTCGAGACGCAGCGCGAGATCGCCCTGCGCGCCTTCGACCTGGGCATCACCCACCACGACCTGGCGAACAACTACGGCCCGCCCTACGGCTCCGCCGAGATCAACTTCGGCCGGCTGGTGAAGCGGGACCTCGCGCCGTACCGGGACGAACTGGTGGTCTCCACCAAGGCCGGCTGGGACATGTGGCCCGGCCCGTACGGCCGGGGCGGCGGCTCCCGCAAGTACCTGCTGGCCTCGCTGGACCAGTCGCTGCGGCGCATGGGCCTGGAGTACGTGGACGTCTTCTACTCGCACCGGCTGGACGCCACCACTCCGCTCGAGGAGACGATGGGCGCCCTCGACACGGCGGTCCGCCAGGGCAAGGCCCTCTACGTCGGCATCTCCTCGTACGACGCCGAGCGCAGCCGCGAGGCCGCGGCCGTCCTCCGGGAGCTCGGGACCCCGCTGCTGATCCACCAGCCGTCGTACAGCATGCTGAACCGCTGGATCGAGACGGACGGCCTGCTGGACGCGGCCCAGGAGGAGGGCTTCGGGGTCATCGGTTTCACCGCGCTCGCCCAGGGGCTGCTGACCGGGCGCTATCTCGAGGGCGTGCCGCAGGACTCGCGGGCGGCGGCCGGCACGTCGTTCGACACGAAGTGGCTGACCGACGACATGCTGCACCGGCTGCGCGCCCTGGACGGCATCGCGGCCCGGCGCGGGCAGACCCTCGCACAGATGGCGCTGGCCTGGGCCCTGCGGGACCCGCGGGTCACCTCGCTGGTCATCGGCGCGTCCCGCACCGAACAGCTGGAGCAGAACGTCGCCGCGCTGGAGAACCTCGGCTTCAGCGACGAGGAACTGGCCGAGATCGACACGTACGCCACCGACGGCGGCGTCGACCTGTGGCGCGAGGCCCGGCTCGGCACGCTGGGCTGAGTCCCCGGGGCCGCCGTGAGGTGTGCGCCGCCGCGGAAGGGGAACTGCGGTGCGGTGAACCGCTTGACCCCCACCGTTCGGACGACCCCATGCAGACCTTTCTGCCGTACCCCGACTTCTGCGAGTCGGCGCTGGTTCTCGACCGGCGTCGGCTCGGCAAGCAGCGGGTCGAGGCGCTCCAGGTGCTGCGCGGCCTGATCGTTCCGGGCTACGGGTGGCGCCGCCATCCCGCGGTCCGCATGTGGACCGGCTACGAGGAGGCGCTGGTGCGGTACGGCCTGGACGTCTGCCGGGTCTGGCGGGACCGGGGCCACCAGGACAGCTGCGCCGCCACCCTCGTCGCCGACCTCGCCGGCGTGCGGCCCGGAGCACCGGTGCGCGGCCAGCGGGAGCTGGCCGAGGCCGGTGAGCTGCCGCCCTGGCTGGGGGACGACGCCGTGCACCGCAGCCACCGCTCGGCGCTGGTCCGCAAGGACCCGGCCGTCTACGCGGAGCTCTTCCCCGGGGAGCCGGACGACCTGCCGTACGTCTGGCCGTCGTCCGACCGCGATCCGGAGGCGGCCGGCGGCTGACCCCGGCGTCCCCCCGGGGGTCCTCCGGGGGACGCCGGGGTCAGCCGGCCGTCCGTCACCGCGCGGACAGGTAGTCCTCCACTCCCGGCGCCGCGTGCGCGTCCTCCGCGTTCACCACGCCGCCGACCGCCTCGGCGTCGGGCTTGAGCACGTACGTCTCGACGCTCGCGGGGCGGTCGACGTCGGAGAAGTTCTGCGGGGTGCCGAGGCCGGTGTCGGCGTTCGTCTGCGCGCGGTGCGCCTTGACGACGTCCTCCCGGGTGAGGCCGCCCGCCTCGCAGGCCTTCTTCAGGTCGGCGCCCATGAGCTGTGCGGCGTTGTACCCGGACAGCACCCCGGAGTCGACCGGCGAGTCCGGGTACTTCTTCCGGTACGCCGCCACCATGTTCTTCACGCCCGGCAGGTCGGAGCTGACCGCGGGCGCCGCGCTGACCACGTTGAGCATGGCCGCCAGGGCCGGCGCGGCGGGGGTCTTCATCAGCTGGGGCGCGAAGCCGGGGGCGCTGCTGACGACGGGGACCTTCAGGCCGCGGGAGGCCGCGACCCCGACGAGGGAGGCCGTCTGCGCGGGTCCGGCGCTGATCAGGACGGCCTTCACGCCCTCCTTGCGCAGGGCCGACACCTGGGCCGACAGGTCGGTGTCGGTCGCCTTGATCTTCTGCCCGGCCACCTTCAGTCCGGCCTTCTGGGCCGCCCAGGTGGACCCTTCCAGCGCGTTGGCGCCGTAGTCGCCCTCGAAGTAGACGTGGCCGATCGTGTCGCCCTTCTTCAGGCCCTTGGCGCGGGTGAGGAACTCGACGGCGGCGATCATGTCGACGTCGTAGGTGGTGCCGAGCACCTGGATGGCGTCCTTGCCGAGCAGCGAGGCCGCCCAGGCCTGCGGGAAGGTGAGCATCCTGTCCCGCTCGATGTCGTCGAGCAGGGCGGCGACCACCGGGGAGCCGATGACCTGGGGCAGCGCCACGACGTCCGGGGCGATGTCGGCGTAGGCGGTGACCGCCTTCTGCACGTCGTAGCCGTGGTCCTTGACGACGATCTCCACCTTGCGGTCGCAGATGCCGCCCTTGGCGTTGGTCTCCTCGGCCCACATCTGCTGGGCCTGCACGATGCTCTTGCCGAGGGTGGCGTAGGGCCCGGTCAGGTCGGTGAGGGCGCCCAGCCGGATGGTGTCGGCGTCGACACCGGGTCCGGTGCGGACGCCGTCGGCGGCCTCGCCGCCCTTGTCGCCGTCGTCCGCCTTGGAGCTGCATCCGGTGGCCGCGAGCAGCAGGGCGAGGGCGCCGGCGAGGACGGTCCCGGCGGTGCGGTGCCGGTCGCGACGGGTGCGGTGCGTGGTGTTCACGGGGTGTGCTCCTTGGGTCGTGCGGCCGCGGCCGGTTGCGAGGACGAAGGGACGGCGGTGTCCGGGGCGGGGGTACGGGATCGGCGGCGCCGCACGCGGCCCCGGACCCGGCGCGCCAGGCCGTGCAGCCCGTCGGGGGCGTACAGCAGGACCAGGACGATCGCCGCGCCGTAGAGGTAGCGGGCCGCCTCGGTGGGGCCCACGGCGCCCTCGGCGGAGCCGGGGGCGGTCACCAGCGGGAGCTGGTCGGCGTACCGGGCCATCAGCAGCGGCAGGGCGGTGACGAAGACGGCGCCGGCGGTGGCTCCGGCGACGGACCCGAGGCCGCCGATGACGATCATGGCGAGGTAGTCGACGGAGAGCGCGAGGGAGAAGTAGTCCGGGACGACGCGGCGGAAGGCGAGCGCCAGGAGCACTCCCGCGAGGCCGGCGTACATCGACGAGACCACGAAGGCCGCCGAGCGGTGCCGGGCGACGTCGACGCCCATCACGGCGGCCGCGGTCTCGCTGTCGCGCAGGGCGGCCAGCGCCCTGCCGGGACGCCCGCGCAGCAGGCCGCGGGCGGTGAACCAGGTGAACGCGAACAGGGCCAGGCCCAGGAACCACAGCCGTTCCTCCGCGCCGAACGGCACGCCGAGGACGGTCAGTTCGGGGTCGCTCTCCGCGAACGTGAACCCGCCGAGGGTCAGCGGGGGCACGGAGCGGCCGTTGAAGCCGCCGGTGACGGAGTCGGCGGTCAGCAGGACGTGGTGGCCGAGGAAGACGAGGGCGAGGGTGGCGATGCCCAGGTAGATGCCCTTGACCCGGGCGGCGACGGGGCTGAACAGTCCGCCGGCCGCTCCCGCGAGCAGGACCGCGAGGAGCGCGGCGAGGGCCGGGGGCAGCCCCGGGCCGGGTTCGCCGGCCAGCCAGGCGTAGCCGTAGGCGCCGACGGCGAGGAAGAAGGCGTGGCCGAGCGAGAGCTGCCCGGCGGTGCCGCTGAGCAGGGCGAGGCCGGTGGCGCCGATGGCGGCCGCCAGGGAGAACAGGCCGATGCGCAGCCAGAAGGCGTCCAGGTAGAACGGCGGCAGGCACAGCACCACGGCGAGCAGCAGGAGCGAGGCCCGTCGGCGGGTCAGGACCCCGAGGAGTCGGTCAGACACGGGCCGCTCCCTTCGCGCCGAACAGCCCGGTGGGCCGTACGAGAAGGACGAGCAGCATCACGGCGTACGGGGCGACGTCGCCGAAGCCCTCGCCGAGGACGTGCAGTTCGGACTGGTAGCCGACGACGAGCGCCTCGGTCAGGCCGATGATCAGGCTGCCCGCGAGGGCGCCGACCGGGGAGGCGAGGCCGCCGAGGATCGCGGCCGGGAAGGCGTTGAGGGCGATCTGGCCGGTGGTGCGCTCCAGTCCGGGCGCGGGGAACGCGGCGAGGAACACGGCGGCCAGCGCGGCGAGCGCGCCCGCCAGGCACCAGGCGCCCGCGCGCACCCGGCCGAGCCGTACGCCCATGAGCGCGGCGGCCTCCAGGTCCTCGGCCGCCGCCCGCAGGGACAGCCCCCAGGAGGTGAACCGGAAGAGCCCGAACACTCCGCCGATGACCACGGACGACACCACGATCGCGGCGAGCCGGCTGTCGGCGACGGTCACCGGGCCCAGCTCGGTCACCGAGTCGCCCCACGGGTCGCCCAGGGACAGCAGGTCGCCGCCGATGCGCCGGGCCAGGTCGGTGAGCAGGACGATGTCGACGCCGATGGTGACGATGGTCTGGACGTGGGCGGAGTGGGCGTCCTGGCCGCCGCGTTGCAGCAGGAACCGGTCGAGTGCGCCGGCCAGGGCGGCCGTGGTGAGGACCGCCAGGGCGAGCGCCCCGGCGAAGCCGAGGTCGTCGTGGAGGACGGCGGTGAGGTAGCCGCCGAGCAGGAGCAGGGAGCCGTGGGCGAAGTTGAGGACGCCGGAGGCCTTGAAGATGACGACGAAGCCGAGGGCGACCAGCGCGTAGACCGCGCCGAGCGCCAGCCCGCCGAGGACGGTGTCGAGGAAGGTCGTCATGCCGCGTCCTCCCCGGTCGCGTCGGTGCCGAGGTAGGCGCGCAGCACCTCGGGGTCCCGGCGGACCTCGTCGGGGGTGCCGTGGGCGATGGGCCTGCCGAAGTCGAGCACGGTGACGTCGTCGGCGAGGCGCATGACGAGGCCCATGTCGTGCTCGACGAGGACGATGGACAGGCCGAGTTCGGCCCGCAGTTCGCCCACCACCTCGGCGGTGCGGGCGCGTTCGGCGGCGTTCATGCCGGCCACGGGTTCGTCGAGGAGCAGCACACGGGGCTCCAGGCAGAGGGCGCGGGCGAGTTCGACGCGCTTGCGGTCGCCGTACGACAGCAGCGCGACGGGGCTGTCGAAGTGGTCCCCGAGGCCGGTGAGCTCGGCGATCTCGCGTGCCCTGCCGAGGTGTTCGCGCTGTTCCCGCACGGCACCCGGCAGACGCAGCGCGCTCGCGGCGAACCCGGCGCGGGACAGGGCGTGGCGGCCGAGCATCAGGTTGTCGGCGACGGTGCCGTGGGTGGTGACGATGTTCTGGAAGGTGCGGGCCACACCGAGCCCGGCGATGCGGTGCGGGGCGAGGCGGGTCAGCTCGGTGCCGCCGAGCGTCACCGTGCCGGTGGCCGGGCGGCACAGGCCCGACAGCACGTTGAAGCAGGTCGACTTGCCGGCGCCGTTGGGTCCGATGAGCGCGTGCACCGAGCCCGGGGCGACGGTGAAGGAGACGCCGTCGAGGGCGGTGAGCCCGGCGAAGCGCACGGTGACGTCCCGTACGTCGAGCACGGGCGGCGCGGTGGTGGTGCGGTCGGTCACGCCGCCCCCTGGTCCTCGGCCGACTCGCCCAGGTAGAGGCGGCGTACGGCGTCGGTGCGGGCGAGTTCGTCGGCGGGGCCGGACAGGCGGGTCTCGCCGACCTCCAGGACGTGCGCGTGGTCGGCGAGGGAGAGCGCCATGCCGGCGTTCTGCTCGACGAGGAGGACGGCGGTGCCCTGGGCGTTGATCTCGCGGACCACCTCGGCGATGCGGTACACCATCTGCGGGGCGAGGCCGAGGGAGGGCTCGTCGAGGAGCAGCAGGCGCGGGGCGGCCATCAGGGCGCGCCCGATGGCGAGCATCTGCTGCTCGCCGCCGGAGAGCAGTCCCGCGGCCTGGTGGGTGCGTTCGGCGAGGCGGGGGAAGAGCGTGAAGACCCGGTCGCGGGCCTCCTGGACCTGGGCGCGCCCGCGCCGGCCGAGACCGAGGCCGCCGGAGCGCAGGTTCTCGTCGACCGAGAGTCCGGCGAACACCCGTCGCCCCTCGGGGACCTGGACGACTCCGGCGCGTACCGCCGCGACGGGGTCCTTGCCGTCGAGCACCGTCCCGCCGTAGCGGATGCGGCCGGCCGTGATCGCGCCGCGGTGCAGGCGCAGCGTGCCGGAGACGGCCCGCAGCAGGGTCGTCTTGCCGGCGCCGTTGGCGCCCAGCAGGGCGACGACGGTGCTGTGCGGCACGGTCAGGGACACGGAGCGGAGGGCGGACAGCGCGCGCCCGTACGTCACGTCGACGCTCTCGACGTGCAGGGCGGGCGGGCTGTCCGGTGGTGCTTCGGGCATCACGACTCCTCGGGGCCGGACCGCTCGGGGCGGTCACGGCTTCGGGGGAAGGGGTGCCTCACGACAGCACGGGGACGGAGGAGCGGTACAGCTTTTGCCGCCCGTACGCTGCGGCGTACCAACGCGGGTGGGCGGGGGTTGTGCGGGTGCCCAGGCCGGGGGCGGGACCCGGGGCACCGGAGCCGCAGCGCCGGGCCGGGGTGTCGGGCCGGGGTGTCGCCTGTCGCCTCCGGCAGGGTGCCGCCTCGCCCACCCGTGCCGCCCTGGGGGTGCCTCCCAGGCCCTTGAAGGCACTGGGGGAGGCACGACTGCCCGCGGCTGCGTCAGGTTGCCCGTCGTTGTGTCAGGAAGGTGCGGGCCGTCAGGGCCAGGCTGACCTCGATCAGGTCGGTGGGGCGGGAGAGGGAGCGGCCGGTGAGTTGTTCGTAGCGGCGGAGGCGGTTGAGGACCGTGTTGCGGTGGCAGTAGAGGCGACGGCTGGCCCGCTGGGCCGAGCCGTCGCAGGCCAGCCAGGTGGCCAGGGTGTCCAGCAGGACCTCCGCGTCGGCGGGTTCGAGGTGCGCCAGCGGGCCGAGCAGCCGCTCGGCCAGCGCGGCGCCGAGTTCGGGGGTCGACACCACCAGCGCCGCCGGCAGGTGCTCGGTCAGGTGGACCGTGCCGCCCTGCCCGGGACACAGGCTCAGCGCGGTGTCCGCCAGCCGCCGCGCCTCCCCCACCGCGGACAGCCCCTCGACCACGCTGCTGACGCCCACCCGCGCACCGGCCGGCTGCTCCTCCGGCACGACGGGCTCCGCGCCGTCCTCGACCAGGACGATGCCGTAGTCGGCGTCCACGCCCGTGTGCCAGTGCACGCGCACACCCGCGGCGAGGTCCGCCTGGGCACCGGAACAACCGGAGGGCCGGCCGCCGGCGACCGCGACGACCACGTACCGCCCGTGCTCGGGCAGGTCCAGCGCCTGCGCGGCCTCGGGCAGGTCGGCGATCCTGCTCGTACCGTCCAGCAGGGCCGCGGCCAGCAGACGCACCCTGTTCTCCCTCCGCCACGCGAGCTGCCGCTCGGTCTGCCGGTAGGCGTCCGCGACGAGGGTGCAGTGCTCGTCGACGAAGTCCCACACGTCGGACGCCACGTGCACCAGCAGCCGTACGTCCTCGGGTGCCGTCCGGGACGTCTCGTCGACCAGTCCCTGCCACACCAGCGAGCCGCCCAGCCGGAAGGCGTGCAGCAGGGCGTCCAGCGGCAGCCCCTGTTCGGCGCGCGTGGCACCGATCTTCCAGGTGCAGCGCCGCGCCGCGTCGCGGGCGCCCCGCGGATCGAGCAGGGAGGAGATGCTGTGCCGCAGCGAGCGGTGCACCTCCTGCCAGGTCGTGGTGGCGTCGCCCTCCACCGCGGCCCGGTAGGCGGGCTCCTGCTCCTGCAGGACGGCGACCAGCCCGTCGGTGAGCTGGGGCAGGTCGTCCAGCAGGACGCGGGCGGCCCGGTGCAGCACGCGCAGCGCGTCGGCGTCGATCAGCGCCCGCACGCGCGGTGTGCGGGACCGCGCGGCGGGCGCGGGTCCAGGGCGCGGCAGGGTACGTGGCCGTACGGCGTGTCGCATCATCGCGCATCTCCCCCAGGGTCGGCTTCCCGGCGGTGCCCGTGCGGCGGCGGTCCCCGTACCGGCGCCCGGCCGGTACGGGGGGAGCCCGTGGGCCGGCCGCCATCGGACTCGTCCTGCCCCGAAGGATGACATACCGTCCGGTCGGTCCCTAGGGTTGTGCACCGGTCTTTTCCGCCTGCCCGACGAGGCGGACCAGCTCGACCCGGGAACGGACCCCCAGGGTGGCGAAGATGTTCCGCAGGTGGTAGTCGACGGTGCGGGTGCTGACGGACAGGCTCAGGGCCACCTCCCGGTTGGTGGCGCCCTCGGCGACGCGCCGTGCGATGCGCAGCTGCTGCGGGGTCAGCCGGGACAGCTCCCCGGCCCCGGGCAGGCCGGGGGCCGCGCCGCCCGCCCGCGACTCGGCGGCGGCCTGCTGCGCCCACAGGTGCGCGCCGCAGCGCTCGAAGCCCATCAGCGCCTCCCCCAGACGGTTCCGCGCCTCGCGCAGCCGGCGTCTGCGCCGCAGCCACTTGCCGTAGAGCAGTTCCGTGCGGGCCCGCTCGAAGTCCCCGGCCGTCTCCTCGTGGCGGTCCAGGGCGCGCAGGTACAGGGTGTCGGCCGCGTCCGGGGCGGCCAGCAGGGCGCGGCAGCGCAGGAGTTGGGCGGGGGCCTGCGGGTCGGCTCCGCAGGCGGCCCACAGGGCGAACTCCTCGACGGCCGCGGCCGCGTGCTCGGGGCGTCCGGCGAGCACGGTGGCCTCCACGAAGCAGGGGACGGCGAGCATCCACACCGCGAAGTGGCCGCGGCGGGCACCGGGGCGGACCAGGGGGCCCAGCCGGTCCGCGGCCTCACGGGGGCGGCCGGCGCCGAGGTCGGCGCGGGCCGCGGCCCACTGGGCGAGCGTCGCGGCCTGCGCGAGTCCGTGCCGGCGGGCGGTGCGCAGGGCCGCGGCGACGTGCTCGGCGACGATCTCCTGCTCCCCCTCGATGGACGCGGCGAGCGCCAGTACCGCGTGGTGGTGGGCGGCCGTGTTCCGCTGTCCGGTCCGCGACGCGGTGCGCAGCCCCTCCTCGGCGTGGGTCCGGGCGAGCTGGTGGCGTCCGGCCCGCAGTTCGCCGTAGGCCAGGTACTCCAGCGCCCTCGGTTCGAGGGCGGCGCGGCCGAGGGTGCGGGCCGTGGCGAGTGCCCGCGCGCCGGCGCGGCGGGCGGCGGTCAGGTCACCGAGCATGAGCGCGGCGGAGGCGGACCGCAGGAGCGGCTCGGGCTCGTCGCCGGACAGCCCGCGCTCGACCACCCGCCGCAGCGGGCCGGCGGCACGGTCGAACCGCCCCAGGAGCACGGCCCGCATCCCGTCCCGGTGGTCCCGCAGCAGCTCGGGGAGCGGCCCGGCGGCCGGGGCCTCGGAGGAGAGCGCCCGGGTGGGGGTGAGGACGTGGAGGCAGGAGTCCGGGTCGCCTGCCGCCCATGCCGCGTCCGCCGCTCCCAGGATCGCCGTGCCGGCGGCCTCGTGGCCGGCCCCGGCGAGCAGACCCGCGGCCAGCAGGAAGGACTCGCGGGCGTCGTCCACCGGCCCGTCGGCGAGGAGCACCGCGCCGCGCAGGAGTTCCGCGCCGCCGCGTGCGGACGCGGGGGCCCGCCCGTTCCGGGCGGCGTCGAGCAGGCGCAGGGCCTCGGGGGAGTGCCCGGCGAACAGGGCCTGTTCCGCGGCGGCGGTGTAGCGGTGTGCCCGCTCCGCCTCGTCCGCCGTCAGTTCGGCGGAGCGGGTGAGCGCCCTGCGGCGCAGGTCCGGCTGCGGCGCGCAGGCCGCTGCCGCCGCGAGTTCGGCCGCGAGGGCGGGGGCGGGGCCCGTGACGGTCCGGGAGCGGTGCAGCAGCGCGAGGACGTCGTCCGCGCCGGTGCCCGCCAGGCACGCGGCCAGTGCGTGGTGCGCGGCACGGCGCCGCTCGGGCGGCGCGCCCGCGTACACCGCCCTCCCCAGCAGCGCGCTGCGGAACCGCAGGCGGCCCTCCGCCAGGACCAGCACCTCGGGCAACGGCCGCGCCGCGTCGGCCCCCGCCGCCCGCCGTACCAGGTCCGCGTCCGCGTCCGGTTCCCCCGTCGCGCGCATGGCGGCCGCGGTCGTCAGCAGCAGTCCTGTGTGGTCCGGCGGCAGGCCGGTCAGGCACTCGCCGACCACTCCGGTGAGGACCTCCCCGTCGGCCAGCGGACGGGGCAGCGCCCGGCGCCCGGCGAGCTGGGCGGGCGACAGCCGGCGGACCAGCGCCAGCAGCAGCGCGGGATTGCCCTCGGCCGCCGTCACCAGTTCCTCGCGCACGCCGGGGGCGACGGCACCGCCGGTCACGTCGTCGACCACCCGGGCCGCGTCCCCGGGTGCCAGCGGGTCCAGCCGCAGCACGGGCAGTGCCGCCAGCTCCCGGTCGACGGGCCGGTGTCCGGGAACCGTGAGGAGCAGCCCCGCCCGGATCCCCGTCGCACGCACCCGCGCGGCGGCGTGTCCCAGCGCGGCGCGCGACGCGGCGTCCCACAGGTGCACGTCGTCCACGCACACCAGGAGCGGCGACGCGCCGGCCGCCGCGCACAGGACGTCGAACAGCGTCTCCCCCGCCGTACCGTCCCCCGCGACCCGCACGGTGCGGCCGGCGGCGCGCAGCAGGGTGTGCAGGCCGCTCAGCGGCGGTGCGCCGCGGCCGGGGTCGGCGCGTACGTGCCACACCGGTCCGGCTCGGAAGGAACCGGCGGCGTACTCGAGGAACGCCGTACGGCCGCAGCCGGGTTCACCGGTCACGACGCGGACGCCGCCGTCGGTGCTCAGCCCGTCCGGCAGCCGGTGGGTCGCCCGCGGCCGCGGGGGCGTCTGTCCGATCATTCACCTGATATTACTCACGCGTAAGGTGAAGTGGAGGGGAGGCGTCCACGAATGTACCGGGGCCCAGGGCGCCCGGCCTCCGGCGGTGCGCGCACACAACGCCGGTGGCGGCCCGCGCCGTGCGCGGACCGCCACCGGGTGGTCGTTCGGCGGGAGCCGGGGACCTCAGGAGGTGTGCGGGCAGTTGCCCCGGGACTCCTCGATCGTCAGGCTCGGCCGGGGCAGCGGGCACAGGAACTGCTCGTAGCGGGTGTCGTTGTCGATGAACCGCTTCAGCCAGGAGACGCTGTACTTGGCGATCGTCGTGTTCGACGAGTTGGGCGTGAAGTGGGTGGCGCCGTTCAGCTCGATGTAGGCCCGGTCCAGGGAGGACGGCAGGCCGCTGTAGAAGGGCTCGGCGTGGCTGGAGACGGAGGCGATGGTGTCGCCGTCGGCGCCGAAGAGGAGGGTGGGGGTCCGGACCTCGGGCCAGGTCTTGTCGAGGTTCCAGGGCGTCAGGGGGATCGCCGCCTGGAGCGAGGGCCGGTCCTTGGCGGCTTCGAGGGTTCCGCCGCCGCCCATCGAGTGTCCCATGACGCCGAGCCGGCTGCTGTCGATCCGGCTGCGGACCGCGCTGCGCTGGGTGAGGTAGTCCAGCGCGGCGAGCAGCTGGTCGCCGCGGGAGGCGGGCTGGTCGAGGGTGGTGTTGGTGTCGATGGTGAACACCACGAAGCCCTGGGAGGCCAGGCGCGGGCCCAGCCAGGCGATGGAGGACTGGTAGGCGGTGTACCCGGGTGAGATGGCGATCGCCCCGAAAGTGCCGTCGGCGGTGCTGGTCGGGTAGTAGATGGTGCCTCCGCCGAAACCGGTGACGGACAGCGAGGAGACGGAGAGGTCCGACACGGCGTACGGTCCGCGCAGCGCCTCGATGCTCGATTCGGTCGGTGCCGGGCCGCGCTCGTAAGGGTTGTCGGCCGCCTGGGCGCCGGGGCCGGTGAGGGTGGTGAGGCCGACGACGGCGGTGACGGCCGCGGCCAGTGCGGCGAGCCGGCCGGTCCGGCGCCTGCTGGTGTGGGGGTGCTGCTGCACGACGAGTGGTCCTCTCTGCCGCGGCGGGTCGCCCGCCCGGCCGGTGCACGGGGTCACGGTGTGGTGGGGGCCGTGCACCGGCCGGGGGCGCCGCCGATTGACTGGGGGTGCCACTGTCGGAGAGGAAGGGGCCGGTGCGGACCGGCAATCTCACCGGTCTCGTGCACCGTACCGGGTGTCCCGGGTGCCGGGTCGCGGGGCTCCGCGACGGCCTCGGGCGCCGGGGGCAGCCGTGCCCGTGCGCACGGCATGCCGGTGCGGAACGGGGGTACGCGGGCAGGCGCGGTCACCGTCGGAGTCGGCGCCGACGGTGATCGCGGCCCGCGCCGCTCCCGGCTCTTCGCCGGTCGGCAGCCGGTCGGCAGCCGACCGGAGGGGTTCTCGCGCCACGTCGTGGACGTGGGCCCGGCCGCCGTCCCACCCGCCCCGGGCGGGATCGTCCGGCGGCCGTTCGTCCTCCGGCAGCCCCGCGCGCCGCGGGAACTCCACCGCGTCCCGGCCGGAGTCCGCCAGGCCGGCGCTCTCACCGCGCGGTCACCCGTCGTCCGCCCGCCCCCGGCCCGGGCGGCGGGCGCACCGCGACCGGCGCCTTCGTCGTCCTTCCGGGATCCGGCCGGCACCGCCGGTATGCGTCCCGGCCCCGCACGTCACCCGACTGGCTCGCCGGAGGAGCCGTCCGGGCCCGGTCCGTGCTCGAATGGAAGCGGCCTCCATGCCTACCCGGAGGGAGCTGGGAATGCACGAGATGTGGTGCGGTGCAGACACTTCGGGAGAGCTGGTGTGGCATGTCCTCACGTCGGACAAGTCATCCACGCTCTGCGGAGTGGAGAAGCAGGACGAGTCGGCTCACCGGCATGTGACGGACCGGCACTGCTTCTCCTGCATGAAGAACTTCCAGGCGGTCGTCGAGGCGAGCTGAGGCCGGCCACCGTCCGGCTCCGCCGGACCGGCCCGGGCGGGCCGGTTCAGTGGCAGGGGCGGTCTGCGCCGGAGGCCTCCGGGCGGTGCGTCTCCAGCCGGCAGAAGCAGGACGCCTCGACGGGCACGTCCGCCAGTGCGGTCGCCTGCCTGAGCTGCTGGGCGATGATCGCCGCCTCCCCGGCCCTCCCGGTGCGCAGCAGGCACTCGTGGAACCCGTGCAGCGCCCAGACGTTGCCCGGGTGCTGCAGGGGCCGGGGCAGGGTGCCGTCGAGGCCGAGGTCGGCCCGGTACACGGCTTCGGCCTCTTCGACGCGGCCCTGCTCCAGCAGCAGCGCCCCGTAGGCGTGCCGGGTGGGCTGCATCCAGCCCCAGGGCTCGTCGTAGGGCAGGTTGTCGTCCAGCTCGACCGACCGCTCCAGCGCGGCGAAGGCGGTGTCGTACTCGCCCTTGCGGTAGGCGAGTTCGCCGTCCAGCATCGCCGACGCGACGGCGAGGACGTCGTGGCAGGTGTTGTTGAACAGCATCCGGGTCCCGGGGACGCGGTCCACGGCCGCGCGGAAGCGCTCCCGTTCCGCCTCGGCGCCTTCGGTGGCGCCGGTCGCGGAGAGGGCGACGCCCCGCGCGTAGTGGAGCATGGCGGTGGTCACGCAGTACAGCTCCGGGTCGGCGGGGAACGGCAGCGCCAGGACGTCGTCCCAGCGACCGAAGCGGATCAGGACGTGGACGCGCATCGCCAGGAATCCCTCGAGCCAGTCGGCCATGGGCGGGCTCTGCACCCGGAGGAGTTCCTCGGGGAC
Source organism: Streptomyces sp. NPDC044984 (assembly GCF_040646935.1). NCBI lineage: Bacteria > Bacillati > Actinomycetota > Actinomycetes > Kitasatosporales > Streptomycetaceae > Streptomyces > Streptomyces sp. NPDC044984. The sequence goes on along the minus strand of NZ_JBEZBE010000031.1, from coordinate 39,262 downwards.
GGCGGCCTCGAGCCGCGCGGCGGCGTCCAGGGCGACCTGTGACTGGCCGGCGAACATGGCGCCGTAGATCCTGAAGTGGTGGTTGTGGACGCGGTAGAGCGTGTAGAAGTTCATGGCGCCGGCCCGCTCGAGGTACTTCTCGTCGGCGGCGACGGCGGCGGTGTTGTCGGAGACGACCCGGCGGTAGTCGCCGCACAGCACTTCCAGGTGTGAGGGCATGTGGTGCAGGTGCCCGGCGTCGGGCACGGCGCCGCGCAGCCGGTCGGCGACGGTGAGGGCGGCTTCCGGCGTGGGGGACATCTCCATCAGGTGGACGTACAGGTGGAGGACGCCGGGGTGCCGGGCGCCCGCTCCGGTGGCGAGCGCGCCGTCGAGGACGGCCTTGGCCTCCAGGGTGCGGGCGCCGTCGGCCGGGCGGCCGGTCCGCAGGTCCCACAGCTGCCAGGGGGTGAGGTTCATCAGGGCGTCGGCGCAGAGCGCGGCCACGTCCGGGTCGCCGGGGGCGTCCTCGTACACGGCGAGCATCCGGTCCGCGTAGGGCTCGTTCCACACCGAGCAGTCCTCGGCGGCCTCCGCCTGCGGGTAGCGGGCGCGCAGGGCCTCGATGAGGGCCCGCTCGACGGGGGTGGCGTGCGCGGCCTTCTCGTGCGCCCGCTCCACCGCGGCGTGGGTGCGGGCGACGGTGCCGGCGAGTTCGGCGCCGTCGAAGGCCTCCCAGGGCTTGTTGTAGTTGGGGCCGAGGGCGTAGGCGACGCCCCAGTGGGCCATGGCGCAGTCCGGGTCGGCCTCGGCCGCCTTCTCGAAACAGGCGACCGCCTCCTCGTGGTTGAACGCGTACGTCCACGTCAGACCCCGGTCGAACCAGAGTTGGGCGTCGGCGGAGGAGGTCGTCACGAGCCGGTGGTGGTCGCCGAGGTCGTAGTAGTCGTCCATGCGTGCCTCCCGCGGATGGCCGGCCGCCGGTGACGCCGGCGATGAACGTCCCCTGGGGACGAAACCGACGATAGCGGGGCACCGGCGTCGGTGCAGGCGCCTGCGGGGACCGCCACCCGTGCCGGTCACGCGCTGACGAGGAGCTGCGGCGACAGCACCTTGATCATCGCGTTGGTCCAGCGCATCTGGCGGAGGGTCTGCGGATGACAGGAGGAGACCGGCTCCAGCAGCTCCCGGTCCCGGGTGGCCTGTGCCGCCTGGGCGGGCATCTCCCAGTGGAGCGAGTTGCGCGAGGCGGCCAGATGCAGGTCGTGCAGGAGCCGCAGGCCCGTCTCCGGGCGTCGTCCGAGGGCCTGGGCGGAGGCCTGGTGGGACTGGTAGACGCCCTGCAGGACGGTGGACAGCAGCCGCCGCGCGTCGCCGAGGAGTTCCGCCGCCCGTTCGATCTGCGCGGCGGGGACGTCGCAGATCCCCGCCGCCCACTTCGGGGTGCACCGTTCGACGCGGGCGGCGAGCTCGCCGAAGCCGACGGTGTGCGCGTCGAGGTAGGCGCGGTCGGTCCGGCCGGTGCGGATGATCTCGTGCAGCAGGGCGTTGAGCAGCGCGACGTTGGTGCCGGGGCGCGGTGCCAGGGGCACGTCGGCGCGGCGGGCGACGGGGGTGTACCGGAGGTCGACGCACAGCAGCCGGGGCGGTTCGGCCCCCTCCAGGCGGTCCAGGATCCGCATCCACAGCACCGTCTGGGTCTCCGCCGCGTTGTGTCCGAACAGGGCCATGGTGTCGGCGTGGTCGACGTCCTCGTACGAACCGGGCTGGCCGTCGGAGCCGAAGGTCTCCTTGAGGGCCTCGGCGGCCGTCGCCGTGCACAGGCGGGTGTTGCCGTCGAGGTGGTCGGTGCGGACGCCGGCGTGGGCGAGGACGGCGAGGGTGTAGTACTCCTCCGGAAAGAGCTGCCCGGTGGTGCAGAAGCCGACGGCGCCCGGACCGCGTTCGTCCAGCAGGTTCTTCGTGCGGGCCGTGATCCGGTCCATGGCGGTGTCCCGGTCCGACTCCACCAGCCGTCCGTTCTCCCGCAGGAGCGGCCTGGTCAGCCGGTCCGGTGAGTGGTCGGCCTGTCAGCCGCAGAGGTCCTTGGGGCCGAGCCGGCCGCGGTTCACCCGGTCGGCCGCGCGGCCCCGCACGCCCACGATGCGCCCCTCGCGCACCGCGATGTCCAGCGCGTCACCGTTGGAGTGCAGGATGGAGGCGGACCGCACCCACCGCTCCACGTCCTCCTCCGTGAGTCCCTCCGCCGGGTGCGTGTCGGTGCGGGCCGGCCAGGGGGTGCCGGGCGCGTAGGGGGTGCGCGCACCCCGGGGGTCCGCGATCCGGTCCGTCGAGCTGTCCAAGGTCCGGCCTCCCACGGGAAACGGTGTCGCCCCGCGAGTACCCCCTCTCCGGAGCCCAAGCGCTCACACGGGGCGTCCGATGTGGCACTTTGTGTCATTTCGAGCGATCGGCGCGTCATTCCTTCCGGGCGACGTGCCCGACGGGCTGGCACGGCCCCTTCACGGCTCCCTAGGATGTACTCCCTGTCCAGCCAGTCCAGTTGGCGCGGCCCGCAGGGGGAACGATGCACACCGGTAAGCAGTTGTCCACCGAGATCGACGCGACCGTGCCGACGGCGGCGCGCATGTACGACTACTACCTGGGCGGCAAGGACAACTACGCGGCAGACCGTGCCGCGACCGAGGAACTCGACAAGGTGGTGCCCAGCACCCGCCGCCTGGCGCTGAACAACCGGCGCTTCCTCCAGCGGGTGGTCCGCACCCTCACGCAGGAGTACGGGATACGGCAGTACGTCGACCACGGTTCCGGTCTGCCCACCCAGGACAACGTCCACCAGGTCGCGCAGCGCGTCGACCCGACCGCCCACGTGGTGTACGCCGACAACGACCCGATGGTGCTGGTGCACGGCCGTGCCCTGCTGGAGCAGGACCGGCGCACCGTGGTCATCCAGGCCGACATGCGCGACACCGACGGGATATTCGGCCACCCGGAGACCCAGCGGCTGATCGACTTCTCGGAGCCGGTGTGCGTGCTGTTCAACTCGGTCTTCCACTGCATCCCGGACAGCGACACCGACGGTCCGCTCGCCCTGGCCCGCCGGGTGCGCGAACGGCTGGCGCCGGGCAGCTTCATGGTGATGTGCCAGCTCGTCAGCGAGGACCCGGAGGTCCGCGCGTTCGTCACCGACTTCATGGACCGGGCGACCCACGGGAACTGGGGCCGGGTGCGCGAGGAGAAGGACGTCGAGTCGTACTTCGAGGGCCTGGAGATCCTGGAGCCGGGCCTGGTGGAGGTGTCCACCTGGCGTCCGGACACCGAGGTGGCGCCCCGCCAGCTGACCCAGGAGTGGATCGAGTTCGGCGGTGTGGGTCGGCTCCCGCTGTGATCCCCCGACGCCGCGACGCCCCCGCCGGACCGCTCGGGTCCCACGGGGGCGTCGGCGTGTTCGCGCCTGCCGCTACGCCGTGGCGTAGCGCTCCTTGATCGTCCTGTGGAGCAGTTCCACCGAGTCGCGCGGTTTGAGCGCCTCGTCGGCGAGGCGGTCCAGCGCGATCCGGTACTCCTCCGTCTCGTCGAGGTCCTCGAGGAAGTTGGCGCTCCTGATGTGCTCCAGGTAGACCACGTCGGGCAGGTCGAGCCCGCCGAAGCGCAGATAGGTCACGGGTATGGCGGGAGCCGACGCGTTCGTCACGTCCAGCGGCACGATCTGCACCGTCACGTTGGGCCGCTCGGCCATCGCCACCAGGTGCTCGAGCTGCTCGCGCATCACCGCGGGGCTGCCCAGGACGCGCAGCAGCACCGACTCGTCGATGACGGCCCAGAGTTGCGGCGCGGCCTCGCGCAGCAGCAGTTCGGCGCGGCGCATGCGCAGCTCGACCCGGCGCTGCACCTCGCTCGCCGGGGCGTTCGGCAGCCCCCGCTCGACCACCGCGCGGGTGTAGGCGGCGGTCTGCAGCAGTCCGGGGACGTACTGGATTTCGAAGGTGCGGATGGTGGCGGCGGCCTCCTGGAGTCCGACCAGGCGGTCGAACCACTCGGGCATCAGCCGCTTGTCGTACCGCTGCCACCAGCCCGGTTCCCCGGCTCGCCGGAGCAGCTTGAGCAGTACCGACGCCTCGTACTCGTCGGTGCCGTACAGCGTCAGCAGGGCCCGGACATCACCCTCGGTCGGTGGGCGGCGGCCCTTGCCCGACTCGATGCGGGACAGCTTCGCCGGGCTGAAGCCGACGGAGCGCGCCGCCTGGTCCTGGGACAGCCCGGCATCGTCACGGAAACCTGCCAGCTGCACGCCGACCAGCATCTTCAGCAGGGTCGGAGCGGGCTCGGGCCTGTCCAGATAGGGTTCCAGGCGGGAGATTCGATGCGACGCGGCGGACATCCTGACTCCCAGCAGACCGGCACAGGGGCGATTTACACTATCGCACCTGACTGTCCCTCACCGCATCCGCGTACGAAAACCCCCGAGGAAATGGCGCGTTGAGTTCCGTTTCACCGGCACCGGCCCGGACGGCCGGCACCGATCCGGACAGCCGGCGCAGGTCCGTCGCGAGCGTTCAGACCAGGTGGTCGAACTCGCCGTCCTTCGCGCCCGCCAGGAACGCCGCCAGCTCCGCGGCCGTGTAGACGAGGGCGGGACCGTCGGGGTCACGGGAGTTGCGCATCGCGATCCCCCCGCCGGCCAGCGGGGCCACCTCGACACAGTTGCCCTCGGCGTTGCTGTGCCGGCTCTTGATCCAGCGGGCGTCCAACTGGCTGGCCCGCACTCCGTTCCGCACTCCTGGCACCGCTGTCTCCTCGCTGTTCCCGTGTCCTCCCGCACGCGGCCCGGATGTCCGGCCGCGCCGGGAAAAATCTCGCGCAATTTCTCGTGCAATTGCACGCGAGCGCTGACAGCGTGGATAATAGCTGCGGCGTCAACCCCCGTGCTGGCGCCCCGTCCTGACGTCGCATCGGGGAGATGCCGTGTCATCACCTGCGCATCCACTGCTCCGGCCACCGGCCACCGCCGCGGTACGGACGAGTGGCCACGGCACGGCGGCGACGGATCCCCGCCGGCCGCTCCCGGTGCCGGGGACGGCCCGCCCCGTGTCCGCCTCGGTCACGCTGCGCCTCGCACGCGGCCGGGAGGGGCTCGCGCGGGCGCGGTCCTTCACCCGGGACACCCTGCGCGACTGGTCGCTCGCCCACCACTGCGACGACGCCACCCTCGTGATCACCGAGCTCGCCGCCAACGCCGTGACGCACGCGGCACCGCGGTGCGCGGGTGCGCCGGACATCCGGCTCGGGTTCCGCCTGGAGCCCGCGCACCTGCTGCTCACCGTCTCCGACCCCGACGACCACCCACCCGTCCGCGCACCCGGTGCCGGTTCCGGCCTGGAGGAGGACGGCCGGGGGCTGCGCATCGTCGCCGCCCTGTCCGAGGGATGGGGCTGGACCCCCACCCCTCCGGCGGGCAAGACGGTGTGGGCCCGGTTGTCGACCCGACCCCCCATCTGACACGACTGCCGCGGAAAGGCACCCACGCCATGCGCAGCGCTTCTACGGAACAGCCGAGCAGCGAGCGCCCTGTGCGCCACACGTCCCCCACCAAAGTGGCACGGACCACGCCCCTCACGGCACTGTCCCGCGTGCCGTGGGCCGACATGCAGGACTCCACCGGCTCGGCGGCGGCCATCCCCCTGCTGCTGAACGGCATCGCCTGGGGGGACGCCGGCACCGCCCGCGCCGCCCTGGAGGATCTGCGGAAACGGATCTGCCAGTACGGCTTCGTCACGGAACAGGCGACCGCCGCCGCGGTCCCCTTCCTCTGGGAACTGGCCCAGCTGCCGCACGTCACCTGCCGGGCCGGGATCATCCAGCTGCTCAAGGCCATCGCCGACGCCCGACAGTGGGAGAGCACCGCCACCGCGTATCCCAAGCTGCTCAACCGCAGGGAGAACCCGGTGGTGTGGGAGCGGGCCGCCCGGCAGGCGGTGCGCGCCCGGCGCGGCGACCTGAACCGGCTGCTGGCCGAGTCGGACACCGAGATCGCCCGCGCCACCACGGAACTGGCCCGCGCCCTGGCCGACTGAGGCCGCGGAGCACGGTTTCCGGGGTGGCCCGGTCAAGGACGCGCGCGACCTTCGGGGGACGAGTCGCGCGCCGGGGGAGGGTCGCGCGCGGTCAACCGGGGGGACGGCCGCGCGCGACCCGGAAACCACGGAACGGTGACGGCCCGCCGGTCAGGCGGGTGCCGCCCCTCGCCTCGCGTGGCGCGGCAGTGTAGACATGGCACATGGTCCGACTCACGGGTCGATCCCGGCCCCGGTCGTCCCTGCGGCCCGGTGCCGCGGCGTCCGTACGGCGCCGGTGGGACGCAGACGGCCGCTCCCGGTGGCATCCGGCGGCGGGACTGCGGTCGGTGCTGAGCGGGCGCAGCGTCGCCGGGCAGGTGTTCGTGCTGCATCTGACGATCGTGCTGCTGCTGGTCGTGGCCGCCGTGGTCGCGCTGGTGCTCCAGGCCCGGCAGAACAGCGGCGAGGAGGCCCGCAACCGCTCGCTCGCCGTCGCGGAGGCCTTCGCCAACTCGCCGGGCATCACCGAGGCGGTCCTCTCCCCCGATCCGACAGCCGTGCTGCAGAACCGCGCGGAAGCGGCCCGTGAGCGGACGGGGGTGGACTTCGTCGTCGTCATGAGCACCGAGGGCATCCGCTACACGCACCCCAGACCGGACCGCATCGGCAAGCGGTTCGTCGGCACGACCGAGCCCGCGCTGGCCGGTGAGCCGGTGGTCGAGGAGATCGACGGCACCATCGGCCGGCTGGTGCAGGCGGTGGTGCCGGTCACGGACCCGGACGGCACCGTGGTGGGAATCGTGTCGGCGGGCATCACGACCGAGCGCGTCGGCGGAGCCGCCGCCGAACAGCTGCCGCTCGTGCTGAGCGCGGCGGCCGCCGCCTTGGCCCTGGCCACCTGGGGTGCGGCCCTGGTCAGCAGACGGCTGCTGCGCCAGACCCACGGCCTGGGCCCGCACGAGATGACCCGGATGTACGAGCACCACGACGCGGTGCTGCACGCGGTGCGCGAGGGGGTCGTCATCGTCGACGGGGACGGGACGCTCATGCTCGCCAACGACGAGGCGCGCCGGCTGCTCGGCCTGCCCGAGGACGCCGAGGGCCGCCCCGTGCCGGACATCGGCCTGGACCCCGGCACCGCCGAGCTGCTGTCCTCGGGCCGCATCGCCACGGACGAGGTGCACCTGGTGGCCGACCGGCTGCTGGCGGTCAACCAGCGGCCCACCGACCGGGCGGGCGGCCCGCCCGGCAGCGTGGCCACGGTCCGGGACTCCACCGAGCTGCGCGCCCTGTCCGGCCGGGCGGAGGCGTCGCGCGAGCGGCTCGAGATGCTGTACGACGCGGGGGTGAGCATCGGGACGAGCCTGGACGTCACCCGCACGGCCGAGGAACTCGCCGAGCTGGCCGTGCCGCGGTTCGCCGACTTCGTCACGGTGGACCTGTTCGAGTCGGTGCTGGCCGGCGGCGACCCCGACGCGGCCGGCGTACTGCGCCGCGCGGCGTCGGCGGGGATCGGCGCGGACGCTCCGCTCTACCCCAAGGACGAGCGGATCCGCTTCGTCGCGTCGTCCCCGCAGGGCGTCAGCCTCGCCACCGGCCGGCCGGTCCTGGAGCCCCGGCTCGGCGAGGCGCCGGGCTGGCACGCACAGGACGTGGAGCGCTCCGGACAGGTCATGGAGTACGGCATCCATTCGCTGATCACCGTGCCGCTGCGGGCCGGGGCGCTGGTACTCGGGGTGGTCAGTCTCTGGCGTTCGCGGAAGGCGGAGCCGTTCGACACCGAGGAGCTGGCTCTCGCGGAGGAGCTGGTCGCCCGGGCCGCGGTCTCCATCGACAACGCCCGCCGCTACACGCGCGAGCACAGCATGGCGGTGACGCTCCAGCGGAGCCTGCTGCCGCGCTCCCTGCCCGAGCAGAACGCCCTGGAGATCGCCTACCGCTACCTTCCCGCGCAGGCCGGGGTGGGCGGGGACTGGTTCGACGTGCTGCCGCTGTCCGGGGCCCGGGTCGCGCTCGTGGTCGGCGACGTCGTCGGCCACGGTCTGCACGCGGCGGCCACGATGGGGCGGCTGCGCACGGCGGTGCACAACTTCTCCGCCCTGGACCTCCCGCCCGACGAGCTCCTGGCCCTGCTCGACGAGCTGGTCGGGCGGATCGACCAGGACGAGGCGCGGGACGAGCAGAGCGCACCGGTGACGGGGGCGACCTGTCTGTACGCGGTCTACGACCCGGTCTCCCGGCGCTGCACCGTGGCCCGGGCGGGCCATCCGCCGCCGGCCGTGGTCCGCCCGGACGGCGGCGTGGAGTTCTGGGACGTGCCCGTCGGCCCCCCGCTGGGGCTCGGCGGCCTGCCGTTCGAGTCGGCCGAGCTGGAACTGCCGGAGGGCAGCCGGCTCGTCCTCTACACCGACGGGCTGATCGAGGACCGCGGCCACGACATCGACGCCGGTCTGGAGCGGCTGCGCGAAGCGCTGTCCCGGGCCGGTGACTCCCCCGAGGACACGTGCAGGGTCGTCCTGGAGTCCCGCCGCCCGGCACGGGCCGGTGACGACATCGCGCTGCTCGTGGCGCGGACGCGGGCGCCGGCCGCCGGCCGGATCGCCCAATGGCCGGTGCCGCCGGACCCGGCGGCCGTCGGCGAGGTGCGGGCGGCGGTCACCCGGAAGCTGGCCGAGTGGGGGCTGGAGGAGCTGGCGTTCGGCACGGAGCTGATCCTGAGCGAGCTGGTCACCAACGCGCTCCGCTACGGCGGCACCCCCATCCGGGTGCGGATGCTGTACGACCGCAACCTGATCTGCGAGGTCTACGACAGCAGCAGCACCTCGCCCCATCTGCGGTACGCGACCATGACGGACGAGGGCGGACGCGGCCTGTTCCTGGTGGCCCGGCTCGCCGAACGCTGGGGTACCCGCTACCTGCCCGCCGGCAAGGTCATCTGGGCGGAACAGCCCGTTCCGTGAGGCATAAGGGCACGTAGGGACATCTCATAAGAGAGACTTATGAGTCCATAGACCGGACCCGCGTACCAGGTAAGGCATGCCTCAGCTTAGGCTTCCCATCGAGTCGCCTGTCATCACTCGAAGGGAACCTGACCATGCCCCGCCCCCTGCGGGTAGCCATCGTCGGATCCGGCCCCGCCGGGATCTACGCCGCCGACGCCCTGCTCAAGTCCGACGTGGCCGCCGAACCGGGCGTGTCCATCGACATCTTCGAGCGCATGCCGGCACCGTTCGGACTGATCCGGTACGGCGTCGCCCCCGACCACCCGCGGATCAAGGGCATCATCACGGCCCTGCACCAAGTGCTCGACAAGCCGCAGATACGGCTGTTCGGCAATGTGGACTACGGCACCGACGTCCACCTCGACGATCTGCGCACGTTCTACGACGGTGTGATCTTCGCCACCGGCGCCACGGCCGACCGCGCGCTGGACGTGCCCGGCATCGACCTCGACGGCTCCTACGGCGCCGCGGACTTCGTCTCCTGGTACGACGGCCACCCGGACGTGCCGCGCACCTGGCCGCTCCAGGCCGAGAAGGTCGCCGTGCTCGGCGTCGGCAACGTCGCCCTCGACGTGGCCCGCATCCTGGCCAAGACGGCCGACGAACTGCTGCCCACCGAGATCCCGCCGAACGTCTACGAGGGCCTGAAGGCCAACAAGGCGGTGGAGATCCACGTCTTCGGCCGCCGCGGCCCGGCGCAGGCGAAGTTCAGCCCGATGGAGCTGCGGGAGCTGGACCACTCCCCCAGCATCGAGGTCATCGTCGACCCCGAGGACATCGACTACGACGACGGTTCGATCGCCACCCGGCGCGGCAACAAGCAGGCCGACATGGTCGCCAAGACCCTGGAGAACTGGGCGATCCGCGACACCGGCGACCGTCCGCACAAGCTGTTCCTGCACTTCTTCGAGTCGCCCACCGAGATCCTCGGCGAGGACGGCAAGGTCGTCGGCCTGCGCACCGAGCGCACCGAACTCGACGGCACCGGCAACGTCAAGGGGACCGGCGAGTTCAAGGACTGGGACGTCAGCGCGGTCTACCGGGCCGTGGGCTACCTCTCCGACAAGCTCCCCAAGCTCCCCTGGGACATCGACTCCGGCACGGTCCCGGACGAGGGCGGGCGCGTCATCCAGGAGACCGGCGAGCACCTGGACTCCACGTACGTCACCGGCTGGATCCGGCGCGGTCCGGTGGGCCTGATCGGCCACACCAAGGGCGACGCCAACGAGACGGTGGGGAACCTGCTGGCGGACTACGCGGGCGGCCGGCTCCAGACGCCCGCGTCGCCGGACCCGGAGGCCGTGGACGCGTTCCTCGCCGAACGCGGCATCCGCTTCACCACCTGGGACGGCTGGTACCGCCTGGACGCCGCCGAGAAGGCACTGGGCGAGCCGCAGGGCCGTGAGCGCGTGAAGCTCGTGGAGCGCGAGGACATGCTGCGCGAGAGCGGCGCCTGACCTCCCGCCCCCGAGGGCCCACCGCCGAGCGCCTGCCAGGTCCGTTCCCCGGACCTGACAGGCGCTCGGCGCGTCCACGGCCGCCGGCGCGCTCACCCCGGAGGGTGAGGACGACGGCGCGTTGTGTACGATCCGACCCTTCACCGGATCACCACATGACCTTCACGGAAGAGTCATGCAGGGGGGATGAGTTCATGCGCATACGCACTGCCGCCGTCGCCACCACCGCCGCGGGCGCGCTGGCCGCGCTGACGGCCGTTCCGGCCCAGGCCGCCGAGTACACCTCCGCACTGAAGGTGCGCGGCATCCAGTACGACGCGCCCGGCAGCGACTCCAACCGGTGCTCCGGGGGCAACACCCACCAGGAGTACCTGACGATCAGGAACTACTCGTCGTCGAAGACGGTCGACCTGAAGGGTTACCTCGTCAAGGACGCCGCCGGGAACAGGTTCGTCTTCACCGCCCATCACCACCTCCAGCCCGGCGACCACGTGAAGCTGCGCGGCGGCAACGGCACCGACTCCGACAAGTACAACGTCGTCTACCGCGACGACTGCAACTTCCTGTGGAACAACGACAAGGACACCGTCCACCTCGTCAAGCCGACGGGCAGCCGGGCCGACGTGCACGCGTACACCGCGCGCGGCTCCGACCCGGACGGCAACGGGTACGTGTCGTTCCACAAGTGATCCGGCGCCCGGCGGTCAGTCCGGGAGGACCAGACGGTCCGTCTCCCCCGGGTGGAGGCGGACCGTGCGGTCCGGGAGGTGGACCTCGATCGGGGAGCGGCCGGAGGAGGGCACGGCGACCTCCAGCAGGCCGTGTTCCAGCCGCAGCCGGACACCCCAGTGACCGTGGTAGCGCAGGGTGAAGCCGTAGGAGGAGAGCTCGGGCAGGGGCACCGGGTCGAGCCACAGGGCTCCGCCGCGGGTCTCCAGACCGGTCAGTCCGCGCTGGACGAGGTCGAGGGTGCCGGCCATGGCGCCGAGGTGGATGCCCTCCCCGGTGGTGCCGCCCTGGATGTCGGCGATGTCCGCCTGGAGGGCCTCCTGGCAGAACTTCCAGGCGTCCGCGCGCCGGGCCCTGGCCAGCACCCAGCCGTGGACCAGGCCGCTGAGGGTGGAGCCGTGGCTGGTGCGGTGCAGGTAGTGGTCGACCGTGCGCCGCCAGGTCCGTTCGTCCAGGCTCATCCCCAGCCTGCGGAAGATCCCCTGGAGTTCGGCGGGCGAGAAGAGGTAGCCCAGCATCAGGACGTCCGCCTGCTTGGACGCCTGGTACCGGTTGACGGTGTCGCCCTCGGCCTCCAGCAGCCGGTCCAGGCGCCGGATGTCGCCGTAGCGGTGCCGGTAGCCCCGCCAGTCGAGCTCGGCGAGTTCGCCGTAGCCCTCGAACTGGCTGATGACGCCGTGGTGGAGGGGGACGTGGAGGGTGCGGGAGACCTCCTCCCACTTCTCCAGCTCCCTCGCGTCCAGTCCGGTCCGCTCGGCCAGTTCCCGGCGGCGCGGCTCGGGCAGGCCGCGCAGCACGTCCAGGGTGCGGGCGAGCACCCAGGCGGCCGTGACATTGGTGTACGCGTTGTCGTCGAGGCCCGGCTCGGCGGCGTCCGGGTAGGCGTCGTGGTACTCGTCGGGGCCGACCACGCCCTTGATGCGGTAGCGGCCCAGCCGGTCGTCGAAGGTGGCGGAGTCCGCCCAGAAGCGGGAGATGTTCAGCAGCATCTCGGCGCCCTTGGTGTGCAGGAACTCCTGGTCGCCGCTGGCCTCGCAGTACTGCCAGACGTTGTACGCGATCGCCGACCCCACGTGGTGCTGGAGGTGGGAGTGGTCGGGCAGCCAGCGGCCGGAGCGGGGGTTGAGGTGCAGCTGCTGGGTCTCCTCCCGGCCGTCGCTGCCGCTCTGCCAGGGGTACATCGCGCCATGGCGCCCGGCGTCCCGGGCGGCGGTGCGGGCGCGCTCCAGACGCCGGTGGCGGTGGTGCAGCAGCGCGCGGGAGATCTCGGGGAAGTGCAGGTTGAGGTAGGGCAGGACGAACAGCTCGTCCCAGAAGACGTGCCCCCGGTACGCCTCGCCGTGCAGCCCCCGGGCCGGGACCCCCACGTCCAGGTCCGCGGTGTGCGGGGAGAGGGTCTGCAGGACGTGGAAGAGGTGCAGCCGCAGGATGCGGCCCGCCTCGCCGGGTACGTCCAGTTCGGCCCGGCGCCACAGCTGGGCCCAGGCCGTCAGGTGCGGCGGGAGCAGCTCGTCGAAGCCGCCCGCCCGGGCCACCCGGTCGACGGCGGCGTGCAGCGGGTCGCTGATCGCGGGATCGCGGGAGGTGTGCAGGGCGACGATCTTGTCGACGGTGACGGTGTCCCCGGCGGCCAGGTCCAGACGGATGCTCTGCAGGGCGCGCGGGCGGTCGTGCCGGTTCGTGACGGGCCCGGGTGCCGTCAGCCGGGCGGCGAGCGCGATCCGGATGTCCGAGGTGCGGGTGCGGCAGCGCAGCCACACCGTGTCCGCGGCGGCCGTGCCGGTGAGCACGTGGGTCAGATGACGGCCGTCCAGCTTCCGGTAGCGCGGCACCCCGGCGTTGGTGACGTCGCCGTCGAGCGCCGCCTCGGTCTCCAGGGGGCCGGAGAAGCCCTCGGCGGTGAACTCCGTGCGCAGGCCCGCCAGATGGGGGTCGGCCATGTGCACGAAGCGGTGCTGGCGCACCAGGAGCGCCCGTCCGGCGCCGAGGCCGTACCGCGTCCTGCGCTCCAGGAGCCCCGAGGACAGGTGCAGGGTCTCACCGTGGTCGAGCACGGGTGCGGTGTCGGGGGTGAGCCAGGGCTCGCCGGGGAGCCGGAAGCGCAGCGGCAGCCAGTTGGGCAGGTTGACCATGTCCTCGTTCTCGACGTGCCGTCCGGCGACCTCGGAGACGAGCCGGTTGTAGACGCCGGCCGCGTACGTGCCCGGGTAGTGCACCTCGTCCGCGGAACACTCCGGCAGCGCGCCCCGGGTGGCGAAGTATCCGTTGCCGAGGGTGCACAGCGACTCCCGCAGGCGCGCGTCGGCGGGATCGTAGCCCTCGTGCTCCCAGGTCCAGCCCGTCACTGCGACGCTCCTCCCGCCGACGGCCGCCGTGCGGCTCCGCGCCGCGGCGGTCCGTCCCGGATCCGTCACCGTCGGTGAGACCCGCGCCGGTCGTGGACGGACGGCCGCCGCGGCCCGCGGCCGACCACCGGAGTACCCGTGGCGGGTGTCCGGCACACACCGGCCGGCGGAAGCCGCCTACCGCTCCCCCACCGGCACGCGCCACAGCAGGGTGGTGCCCCGGCCGGCGGAGCCGGTGACGTCGAACGTGCCGCCCAGGCGTTCCGCGCGTTCGGCCATGTTGCGCAGCCCGCTGCGGCGGCCCCCCTCCGGAACGCCCACGCCGTTGTCCGCGACCGTCAGCCGCACCTCGCGGCCGTCGGTCTCGAGCACCACCTCGGCGCGGTCGGCGCGGGCGTGCCGGGCGATGTTGGTCAGCGCCTCGGAGAGCACGGCCACCAGATGGTCGGCGACCTCCCTGGGGACGTGGGTGTCGATCAGGCCCTCCATCCGCACGCTCGGGGGGAAGCCCAGCACGGGTGCGGCCTCGCCGACCACCCGTACGGCGCGGGCCCGCAGGCCGGTTCCGCCCGCGCCCTCGTCGGCGGGCGAGCGCAGGCCGAAGATGGTCGACCGGATGATCTTGATGGTCTCGTCCAGGTCGTCCACGGCCCGCAGCACCCGCTCCGAGGCCTCCTTGTGCTCGATGAACCGGCCGGCGCTCTGCAGCGTCATGCCGGTGGCGAACAGCCGCTGAATCGCCAGGTCGTGCAGATCGCGGGCGATCCGGTCGCGGTCCTCGAGCACGGCGATCTGCTCGGCGTCCTGGCGGCGTTCCGCCAGCTCCATCGCCACGGCCGCCTGGGCGGCGAACCCCCGCAGCGGTTCGATCTCCTTCTCCGTGAACGCGTTGCGGCCCGCGGCCCGCACCAGCAGGACGATGCCGCGCACGCCCTCGCCCGACCCGATGGGCACGGCGACCGCCGGACCGAGGCCCGGGTACCGCCGGGGGCCCGGGAAGGCCCGGTCGTCGCGCGCGATGTCCGCGCTGATGACGGGAGCGGCACGGGTGAAGGCGCGGCCCAGCAGGCTGTCGCCGACGGGCACAACAAGCCCGCGGTGGGTGTCCGCGCCCTGCCCGATGGCCAGTTCCACGGTCAGGGAGTCGGTGTCGGCCATGGGGACCGCGACCGCTGCGAGGGCGGCCCCGGTGATCTCCCGGGCGCGTTCGGCGATGAGCAGGAGCGCCGCGCCGCGTTCGCTGCCGGACATCAGTCCGTGGGTGATCTCGGCGTTGGCCCGCAGCCACCGCTCGCGCAGCCGGGACTCCTCGTACAGGCGGGCGTTGTCGATGGCGACGCCGGCGGCGACCGCGAGGGTGGACAGGACCGACTCGTCCTCCTCGTCGAAGTGCGCCCCGCCCCGCTTCTCGGTCAGGTACAGGTTGCCGAAGACCTGGTCGCGGACCCGGATGGGGACCCCGAGGAAGGTGTTCATCGGCGGGTGGTGGGGCGGGAACCCGTACGAGGCGGGGTGGTCGGAGAGTTTCGGCACCCGCAGCGGTTCGGGGCGGCGGATCAGCTCGCCGAGGATGCCGTGGCCCTCGGGGTAGTGGCCGATGCGGGCGATCGTCTCCTCGCTGACCCCGACGGTGTGGAAGGCGGACAGCCGCCTGCCGTCCGGGCCGATCACGCCCAGTGCGGCGTACTCCGCGTCCACCAGCGCCGCCGCGGCCTCGACGATGCTGTGCAGCGCCTGCTCCAGGTCGAGTTCCCGGCCGACCGAGAGAACGGCCTCCAGCAGACTGTGCACCCGGTCGCGGGTGCCACGGGCCGCGTCGATCCGCGCCTGGAGCTCCTCCAGCAGCTCGTCGAGCCTCAGCTGCGGTAGCCGTACGCGGGCCTCCCCGTCCCGCTCGGAGCCTGCCACCCGTGTGCCTCCCGTCCCCTCGCCCGCCGCCGTCGCCCGGCGGCCACCCGGTCGGCGCCCCGGTAACGGTCCAGTAAACGTGACGGTACGGCATGGGCCGGGCGGCCGGAGCGGCGGGGACCACGGGCGGGCGGGCGCCCGCTGTGCCGGACGGGCCGGACGGCCCTGTCCCGTCACCGTCCTCCGGGGCCGGAGGTCCCCTTCCGGAGGGACAACGGTCCCGCACTGTCCCCGACGGCCCCGTCACCCCCGGAAACAGGCATGGGGGATTGCTATACAGGTGCTGCCGCCGGTCCGGATCCGCGGTCCAACCCGCTTCCCCCGTCCCGCCCTTGGGAGACTTCATGCTGTCCGAAGAGTCCGCCGCAGTGCTGCGGGCCACCCTGCCCGCCGTGGCCGGGGCGCTCGACGAGATCACCACACGCTTCTACGGCTCGATGTTCCGCGACCGGCCCGAGCTGCTGGACGGCCTGTTCAACCGGGGCAACCAGGCCAGCGGCGCCCAGCGCCGGGCGCTCGCCGGGTCCGTGGCCGGTTTCGCCCGGGCGCTGCTCGATGACCCGAGCACCCGCCCGGACGCCCTGCTGTCCCGGATCGCCCACAAGCACGTGGCGGTCGGGATCACCGACGACCAGTACACGATCGTGCACAAGTACCTGTTCGGCGCGATCGCCGAGGTGCTGGGCGACGCCGTGACGCCCGAGGTCGCCGCCGCCTGGGACGAGGTGTACTGGCTGATGGCCGGCGCCCTCATCGCGCGGGAGGCGCGCCTGTACCACGAAGCCGGTGTCGCACCGGGCGACATCTGGCGCCGCTGGACGGTCGTCGAACGCCATGAGGAGACGGACGACGTGGTGTCGTTCCTGCTGCGCCCCGCCGACGGCGAACCCGCCCCGCCGGCCCGGGCGGGCCAGTACGTCAGCGTGCGGCTGCTCATGCCCGACGGGGTGCACCAGCTGCGCCAGTACAGCCTGTCCTCCGACCCCGGGGACGATCTGCGCCGCATCACCGTCAAGCGGGTCGCGGGAGCGGACGGCGCACCGGACGGCGAGGTCTCCCACCTGCTGCACGAGCGGACCGGCACCGGGGACGAGCTCATGCTGTCCGTGCCCGCCGGGGACGTGGCGCTCGACGAGGCCGGCACCCCGCTGGTCCTGGTCTCGGCCGGCATCGGCTGCACCCCGATGCTGGGCATGCTCGCCCGGCTGGCCGCCACCGGCTCCACCCGGCGGGTGCTCGTCCTGCACGCCGACGGCTCGCCCGGCGAGCACGCCCTGCGCACCGAGACCCGCGAGGCGGTGGACTCGCTGCCCGACGCGGAGGCGGTCTTCTGGTACGAGCGTCCCGGCCCCGAGGAGCCCGGCGCCCGCGGTGGCCTGATGGACCTCTCGGGGATCGACGTGCCGGCGGACGCGACGGTGTACCTGTGCGGCCCGCTGCCGTTCATGCGTGCCGTGCGCGGCAGGCTGCTCGGCGCCGGGGTGCCCGCCCGCTCCCTCCACTACGAGGTCTTCGGCCCCGATCTGTGGCTCCCGGAGGCGGCCTGACCGCCCCGGGCCCTTCACGCCCTCGGCGGCGCGAAGGGCCCGGACGGCGGATCAGACCTCGAGCTCGGCCTCGATGCGACGCAGTTGGTGCCGTGCCATCGCCAGGTTGGCCCGGCCCGCGTCGAGCACCAGGTACAGGAAGAGGCCGTTCCCGCCCCGCCCCTTGAGCAGGCGGATCAGGTGGTACTGGCTGCTCAGGGTGATCAGGATGTCCTCGATCTCCTCGTTCAGGCCCAGGTGCTCCATGGTGCGCAGCTTGGACCGTACGACGTCGGTGTTGCCCGCGGCGGCGACCTCCAGGTTGAAGTCCTTGCCGCCGCCCAGCGTGCCGAGGGCCATGCCGCTGGTGTAGTCGACGAGTGCGGCGGCCGTCGCGCCGTCGATGGAGCTGAGGCATTCCTTGAGCGAGGTCTCGGTGTTGGCCATGGGACGTGATCCTTTCGGTCGTGACGGGTGATTCGGGCCGGCCGCCGGGTCGTGCGGAGGCGTCCGGCCGGAGGGGAAAGCCGGGGGTCAGCCGCCGGGCTGGGGCCGGGGCCGGTGTACGGGCCGCTGCGGGGTCCGCACCGGGAGGGTGCCGATGGGCCGGGCCGGGTCCTGGGCCGGCGCGGGGGTCTCCCGGACCGCGAGCCGGTCGGCGTGCCGCCCTCCCCCGGGGCCGATGTGGGTGTCCACGAGCTCCGCGATCCGGGCGCCGCCGCGCCGTCCCTCCAGGTGCAGCCGGCCCACGTTGACCCGGTCGTCGGCGAGGAGGGTGAGGACGGCGGTGGTGCCGGCCGCGTAGGTGGCGACGTAGCCCCGGCTGCCGCGCACCAGGAGCTCGCGGAACTCGCCGCGGGCGGCGGCGTCCGCCATGCGGTACGCGACGCCGAGCGCGGCGGCGGTGAGCGCGGCCAGCCCTTCCGGTTCGGTGTCGGGGACGTCGTGGGCGAGGACGAGTCCGTCGACGGTGGCCGCGAGGGAGCCCGTCAGCCGGGGTACGCGGGTGCGGAGCCGACGCAGTTCGTCCAGCACGTCGGTCTCGACGGCCATGAGCAGTCTCCTTTCGGCACGCTGTCGGCGCGCGCGGATCACAGTGCCTCCAAGGCGTCCAGGAGCCGTCTCAGCAGCGCTGTGTCGGGCTCGTCCCACGCCGCGCCGCCCGCGTCGGGGACGGCGTGGACGGGCGTGGCGGGCGGGGGTGGCGCGGGGGCGACCAGTCCGCCGGCGGCCAGGCGGCGCAGTTCGACGAGGGTGTGAAAAGTACGGTGGGCGAGGTCCGCGGCGATCTGTGCGGCGGTGCGGGCGCCGTCGACCCGCGCGAGGACGCGGGCGCGGCGCGGCGGCAGTTCGGCGGGCGGGGCACCGGGCACGCGGGTGAGCGGAGCGGTGTCGACGGCCGGGTCGGGCCAGATGCGGTGCAGCAGGTCGCGGCGGCGCCGTGACTCGCCGAGCACGGTCGCCACCGGGACGGGGCGGACCGCGCCGAGCCAGTGCGCGGCTCCGGGGCGGAAGCGGAGCGTGGCGCCGTCGTGGGCGAGCGCGAAGTACGCCGCGTCGAACAGGGCGCCCAGATGGCACAGTTCCAGCGCCCCGGCGGTGAGACGCCCGCTGTCCACCAGCTGGTGGCCGACGCGGTGCACCGCCCCCGCCCGTTCGACGGCGTCCCACCAACCGGCCGGGGCGACGGCGCCGCTGCGGGTGAGCAGGTCGCCGAGGTCGGGGCTGTAGGCGGACTCCACGTGGACGACGCGTCCGGCCGAGAGGTAGAAGATCCCGGACTCCGTGGAGAGCGCGCCGGTGGCGTGGTCGGCCGCGAGGGTGCCGAGCAGTTCCGGCGCGGTGGTGCCGGTGCACGCCGTGGTCATCCGAGCACCAGCCGGTCCGCCATCTCGGCCAGCCGGATCCGGGCCAGGGCGAGGTTGCCGTCGGCGCGGTCGAGCCAGAGGTACAGGAACACCGTGCTGTCGAAGGTCGTGACGACGAAGCGCAGGAGGTGGTACGCGTCGGCGGTGGTGAGGATCAGGTCGTCGACGGGTGGTTCCTTGCCCGCCCCGGCCCGGCCGCCGTCGGCGGGCGCGAGGGTGCCGCTCTCCATGGCCAGGCGGGCGAGTTCGGCGGTCTCCGCGGCCGTGGCCTCCGCGTCCTCGCCGGGCGCCTCGCCCACCGCCCCCAGGGCGAGCCCGCTGATCCAGTCGACCACCAGGGCACCGCGCGCCCCCGGCAGGCGCATGGCTTCCAGCAGGCTCTCGTCGATTCCGGGCACGCCGGATCCCCCTTCTCGCACGGCTGTACCGCGAACGTGACGTCGACGCTACGGTGTGTGCTCGACCGTGGTGAGGGCTTTGGCTTTTTCCGGTGGAATATGCGACAGGGGTGGTGCTCCCCTGGTAAGGTCCGGGCTTTTGCCGCCGGAACAGCCGCCGGAACGAGGGGCCGTCCGGCCGGGCGCGGGCAGGGCCGGCCTCGGTGCGGATGGCGGGCCGGCCCTGCCCGCGGGACCCATGGTGGCGGGGATCAGGTCACCGGGACCACGGGTGAACCCCTGTCATCACGTGTGCGCCGCGCACACCCCGCGTGCGCCCCGCGCGCGACACGCCGTCGGGCGGTACCCGGCGTCGTCCCGCCGGCCGGCGGCGACGATACTGGCAGGAGCACGTGCCCCCGCTCACCACTGGACCCATGCAGACCTCCACCACCGCCCTCCCCATCAGCCCTCCCACGGTCTGGTCGACCCGCGGCCGCCACACCGGAACGGCGGCCGACACGGTGCTCCGACGCACCCTGCGCCGGCTCAAGGACAACGGGGACATCGACGACTTCCTGGAACTCCCCGCGTCCGGGACCGCTCCTGACGTGGTGTTCGAGTCCCGGAGGCGGGTCGCCGGCGAGGTCACCGTGCGCGCCCGGCTGAGCCTCGCGCCCGGCACGGACGCGGGCCGGGACTGGCTCCTGGTCGCCGAGGCGGAGCAGCCCTGGGACCCCTCCTGGCCGTCCCCGGTGGGCATGTTCTGGCCGTCGGAGCCGGACGCCGGGTGGAACGCCGACCCGGCGACGGGACTGCGGCCGGGCAGGATCAATCCGCTTCCCGAGGACGACAAGGCCGTACGGCGGCTGCTGCGCGACTGCGCGCGCGACGCGTGGTACGTCCATGTCGTCGTCCATGAGGCCATGACCACGGACGAGCGCGGCCGGGTGCCGCTCGCGCGCTGGCTGCCGCCGGGGCTGCGGGACCGGGTGGTGGAGCACCGGGCCACGCCCCAGCAGTCGCGGGTGACGAACTGGGCGCTGCGGGAGTTCGGGGTGGAGGTTCCGCGCGGGGGCGCGGTGGTGCTGCCCGGCAGCCCGGCCCCGGAGGGTTACGACGCCGACGCCTTCGCCGTACGCGCGGTGTTCCTGGACGGCACGGAACCGGTCGACCTCGTGGCGGCGGTGTCCCGGTACGACGCGCTGCCGCGCGCGCTGCCGGACGGGGCGCGGGACGCGCTGACGGCGCTGCGGGAGGAGTGGCGCCTGCTGACGACGGAGGAGGAACTCGCCCGCGAGCGGGCGCTGGTGGCGATGTACGCCGAGGCGCTGGAGGCGATGACGAAGTCCCGGGACCTCTACCGTGAGGCCGCGGAACGCGCCCACGAGGCGCTGGCCGCGTACCAGGAGACGGCCGGGCCCCGGGGCACCGGACAGCCGCCCGCGCCCCGGACCCCCGCGCCCTCCCCCCTCCAGCACCTGACGCGCACCCTGGAACGCCTCAAGGCCGGCGGCAGAACCCGCCGTCCCGCCCCCGAGGACCCGGAACACGGGCCGGCCGCGTCCGGCCGCTAGGGGGATCGGCCGGCCCACCTCGCGCGGGTCACCGGGCGCCTGCCCCCTGGTCCTGGTAGGAGGCGGCCCTGGTGGCCATCAGGGTGCCGTTGGCGGCCGGGTCCTGCGGCACGGGGAGCACCTTCTCACTGCTGCACATCAGCTGGACCTTGCCCGCCGAGGCCAGGGTCACGACTCCGGTGGCGCTCAGTGACGCCTCGTTGTAGCCGCTGCCCCGGGGCGTCGCCATCATGGGGCCACCCGTGACCTGGCAGTACGCCTTGTCCGCGTACATCAGATGGGCGGAACCGGTCAGGGTGTAGGTCCCGCGGGGAGCGACAGGGCGACGACCTGCGTCTTGGTCGCGCCGATCGAGCTCACCGCTTCGGCCTTGTGGACATCACCCGGGGCCGCGGCCGCGGCGGCCTGCTGGGAAGCGCTCGCGGTGGCTCCCGCGCAGGCGACTCCCGGCGCGGCGACGGCGACGGCGGACATCGCGACGGATCTGGACCTGACGATCTTGCGCATGACTCATTGCCCCCTCAGCGAGTTCTGGATCAACGAGCGTCAAAGTACAGGCCGCACAGGTCCGTCGAGGGCCGCGGAGAACAAGCGATCGAACCGCCATCCGGACGTAGGTCCTGTTGCCGCACTGTTCACCGGCCCCGTGTTTCGCGTGACGGTCCGGCACGTGATCGGCAAGACGCCCCGGCGGCGCGCGGCGCCTCGGCCACGGCGTGCGCGCGAGGAGGGTGACGAAGGGAAAGTGGTCGCGATCGGCTCCGCGGGAAGGTCCCTGACCATTTCCGGTACCCCCGCCACTCGGTTGAGCCATCGGGACGACCTGCGACGATCCGGCGTTTCGCGCGGATTTCGCGGGGCACCGGACGCGTGCGCGCATGGCCGGTCCCGGCCGCCATACCGGCGCCGCGAGCGGGAATCCGCTCAGTGCAGGCCGTGTCGCGGCGAGGCCGCGGCATGTCACGGGAGGAGGGCGGTCCGTTGGAGACGACCACCGTGGTGCTCGTCGCCGCCGCGGTCCTCGCGGCCGTGGTGCTGGCCGGCGCCGTCGCCGTCCTGGTCCGGCTGGTGCGCACGCGGCGTGAGTTGCGTCACGCCGGTCTGCCCACGGGGCCCCGCTGGGTGTTCTGGGGCGCGGTCCTCTATCTGGTGCTGCCTGCCGATCTGCTGCCCGATCCGGTCTATCTGGACGACATCGGCGTGCTCCTGCTCGCTCTGCGCACCATGCGAGGTTCCTCCGGCGCCCGGGCTCCCGGAGCGCCCTTCCGGCGGGACGGCCGACGACCCGCCGATGATTACGCTCCGTAAGGAAACCAACCACCCGTTCGATTCGTATAAGTCTCTGGAAGCCAAAAGAAGTCGGCGGACCAAGCGACGGCGCACAGCGGGCCGTTGCCTGCTCGGCGCAGCACCGACGAGGGAGAGACGATGCAACCGTTCGCGCTCAACTACGCACGTCCGGCGGTGGAGTTGGCCGTTGCCACTCCGTACGCGTATGACTCCGGACTGCAGTTGAACGTACTCGGCGACGGACGGATCGCGGCCTGCGACCACGCGCTGTTGCGCGAGGCGGGGACGACGACGTCCACCGCGGGTTCCAAGACCCACTTCGACGACTGAACGCGGACCGTGAACCATGACCGTGCTGATCCTCACCTGTGAGGAGGATGTGACCGCCGACATGGTGGTCGTCCATCTGAACGGCTCCGGCGTGCCGGTGGTGCGCCTCGATCCCGCCGATCTGACGGACGGCGTCTCGCTGTCCGGCGAGTACGTCCACGGCCGCTTCCGCGGTCACCTGTCCGCCGGGGGGAGGCTGGTGAGCATCGGCGGGCTGCGGTCCGTGTGGGTGCGCCGGCCCGGCACGCCGGCCGGGCGCGCGCCGCAGCCGTCCGCGTGGCTGTCCGAGGAGGCGTCGCAGGCGCTCTACGGCATGCTGCGCGGCTGTGACGCACGCTGGATGAACCATCCGGACGCGGCCCGGCAGGCCCGCCACAAGCCGTGGCAGCTGCGGCTGGCCCAGCGCTGCGGCCTGCCCGTGCCGGCCACGGTGATCACCACGTTCCCCCGTGCCGCGCGGGAGTTCGCGGAGCGCTTCCCGGACCTGGTGGTCAAGCCGGTGTCGGGGGCGCATCCGCAGGACCCGCCGCGGGCGGTGCCGACCAGCCGGGTGGCGCCGGACACGGACTTCTCCGCGGTCGCGTTCGGGCCGACACTGCTGCAGCGGCGGATCGCCAAGCGGGCCGACATCCGGCTCACCGCAGTGGGCGAGCGGTTGCTGGCGGCCCGCAAGGCGACGCGGCCGGACGCGGATCCGGAGGAGGTGGACGTGCGTTTCGCCGCTCCCGGGTCGCCCTGGGAGCCGGTCGAGGTCCCGGCGCGCACCGCCGACGCCGTACACGCGTATCTACGCCGGTCCGAACTGGCGTACGGCGCTTTCGACTTCGCCGAGGACGCCGACGGGACCTGGTGGTTCCTGGAGTGCAACCAGTCGGGGCAGTTCGGGTTCGTGGAGGTGGAGACGGGGCAGCCGATCGCCCGGACCATCGCCGAGTGGCTGTCCCGTCCCGTCCCCGACGAACCCGCCGAGCTCGACGAGGCGGGCAGCACGGTGCGGTGAGGGGGCCGTCACCGCGCGGGGCTCAGTGCGACCGCGGTCCCGGCAGCAGGGCGGTGCGCTGCCAGCCGTTGCCCGGGGAGTGCGGCCGGTCGAGACCGGGGGCGTAACCGGGGGACCGCAGGGGCCGCATGACCAGCTCCAGCTCCCTGCTCACGCGTTCGGCCTCGTGGCGCACCTGTGCGGGCACGTCGCCGCACTCCGCGATGAGTCGGTCGTAGATGGGGGAATCCTGGAACACCCGTCAACGTGCCTTTCTGCTCGTCGGCCCCGATGCGGGACGCGACTGCAGAGTCTAGGCGGCCGACCACCCTGAAGGAGGAATTCCCCGGCACAACGGAATACAGAACGGACGCTCCGGAAGTGCGGAACAGATCGGGCACACCGGGCGGCCCCGGCGGTCAGGCACCCGTCGTCGAGCCGGGGCGGACGATCATCAGGACGGTGACGGTCGCCCACAGCAGGTTGAACACCCCGGTGTACATGGCGAGTTGCACCGTGTTCCGCCGGTCGACGGGCCGACTCTCGCTCAACTGTTCGATGATGTCGTCCTGCCGGGGCAGCACGAAGGCGAGCAGGACTCCTGCGGCGGCCGCGGTGAGGCCGATCGAGGTGACGAGCCAGCCGTCGTCCAGGACCCCCATCGCCAGGGCGGTGGCGAGACCGAGGACGGGCACCGCGATCCCCATCCGGGCGTAGACCCGGCAGATGCGGTGGAGCAGCGTGACGGTGGTCACGGCCGTCGCGGCGGGCCCGTTCCCCTCCGCGGGGAGGGCGCGGCGCACGGCCGGCGGGAACATGCTGGCCGCGACGGTGACGGGACCGACGGCGATGATGGCGGCCAGGACGTGGAGGGACAGCAGGAGCTTGGTCACCGGGACTCTTTCCATGGT
Source organism: Streptomyces sp. NPDC044984 (assembly GCF_040646935.1). Classification (NCBI taxonomy): domain Bacteria; kingdom Bacillati; phylum Actinomycetota; class Actinomycetes; order Kitasatosporales; family Streptomycetaceae; genus Streptomyces; species Streptomyces sp. NPDC044984. Next base: position 14,928 of record NZ_JBEZBE010000031.1, on the reverse strand, counting down.
GTGATCAGCGGTGCCGGGCTCACGTTAGGGGCCCGCCTGGCGATCACCCAGAGGCTGGAACGACAGGTTCCAACGGGTTCCCGCCAACACCGTTCACCACGGCTCACGCACGTCATCGTCCCGACGCCCCGGTTCCGGCGGGTGGCGGGAATCCGCCTATCGTGGCGGTCATGCACTCCGTGGCGATTCTGGTTCTCGATGGGGTCGTGCCGTTCGACATGGCGGCGCCCCTGCAGGTCTTCGACTGGACGCGGCTGCCCGACGGCCGCCGTCCCTACCGGGTCCGGCTGTGCGCCGAGCGGCCGGAGGTGCTCGCGGACGGCGGTTTCACCCTGCGCGTCGAGCGCGGGCTCCAGGCACTGGCGGACGCCGACACCGTCATCGTCCCGGGCCGCGCCGAGGGCGCTCCCCCGCCCTCGCCCGCCGTGCTCGCGGCGCTGCGCGAGGCGGCCGCGGCGGGCACCCGGATCGCCTCGGTGTGCGTGGGCGCGTTCGTGCTGGCGGAGGCCGGGCTGCTGGACGGCCTGCGCGCCACCACGCACTGGGTGGCCGCCGGGCAGCTCGCCCGGGCCTTCCCGGACGTGGACGTGCAGCCGGACGTGCTCTACGTCGACAACGGGCAGATCCTCACCTCGGCCGGCGCCGCCGCCGCGCTGGACATGTGCCTGCACATGATCCGCCGGGACCTGGGCTCGGCCGTGGCCGCGAACGCCGCCCGGATGTCGGTGATGCCGCTGGAACGGGAGGGCGGACAGGCCCAGTTCATCGTGCACGAGCACCCGCCCGTGCCCCGCGGGTCGGATCTGGAACCGCTGCTGGAATGGGTCGAGGACAACCTGGCGCACGAGGTCACCCTCAAGGCGATGGCGGCGCGCGCCGGCATGAGCGAGCGCACCTTCAGCCGCCGGTTCCGTGAGCAGACGGGCACCACGCCGTTGCAGTGGCTGCTGCGGGCGCGGGTGCGGCGCGCCCAGTACCTGCTCGAGAACAGCGACCACACGGTCGAACGGATCGCCCAGCAGGCCGGGTTCGGTTCCCCCACGGCGTTCCGCGAGCGGTTCCGCAAGGTGGTGGGCACCACGCCGTACGCCTACCGCTCCACGTTCCACGGACGGCGCGCCGCCACCGCGGCCGACGGGTGACCGGATGAGCGGCCCGCCGGCTCAGACGGCCAGGGACAGACCGCTCTCCCCGTCCGCCTCCGGGGTCCGGCCGGCCGCGCGCCGCGCCCGGTCGAGGAGGGCGTCCGCCAGGGCGATGGCGTCGTGGACGCCGGACGTCCCCATCATCACGCAGAGCGTGTGGCTGACGTCCTCCAGTTCACGCGCCGCCGCCGGCGAATGCCGTTCCGCCTGAGCTATCCGCAGCGTCGCGTACCGCGTCAGCAGCCGTCTGACGACCTTCGGGTCCGGTACGAGCACGAAGCGCCCCTTTCTGGTTTTCGCTGCGTATGCCCGGACCGGGCGGAAGCACTCACCCCCCATGCTCGACTGACCGAAATTGACCGAAAACCGTCGCACCCTGACCGCGGTCAGGCCACCTGGCCGCTGTGCAGCGCCGTGTACGCCCCTCCCCGGCGCAGCAGTTCCTCGTGGGTGCCGATCTCCTGGATCCGGCCGTCCGCCATCACCACGATCCGGTCGGCACCGCGCACGGTGGACAGCCGGTGCGCCACCACGAACGTGGTGCGCCCGCGCAGCAGCCGGGCGAGGGCCTCCTGCACCAGCGCCTCCGAGCGGGTGTCGAGGGCCGAGGTCGCCTCGTCCAGGACCAGTACCTTGGGGTCCCGGATCAGCGCGCGGGCGATGGCGAGCCGCTGGCGCTGCCCGCCGGAGAGCCGGGCGCCGCGCTCCCCGACGAGGGTGTCGAGGCCCTGGGGCAGCCGGTCGACGAACTCCAGCGCGTTGGCGTCGCGCAGCGCGGCCCGTACCGTCTCCTCGTCGGCGTCGTCCATGCCGTAGGCGACGTTCTCCCGGACGGTGCCGTCGAACAGGATCGACTCCTGGGGCACCACGGACAGGAAGCGCCGGTAGGTGCGCAGGTCGAGGCCGTTCATGTCGGTGCCGTCGAGCAGCAGCCGGCCGGAGGTCGGGCGGATGAAGCCGATGACCAGGTTGAGCACGGTGGACTTGCCCGCCCCGGAGGCGCCGACGAGCGCGATGGTCTCGCCCGGGGCGACGTCGAGGGTGAAGTCGCGCACGGCGGGGCGCCCGTCGGTCTCGTACGCGTGGCCGACGCCCTCGAAGGTGATCGCGCCGCGCAGCCCGTCGACCTCCGCCTTGCCCTCGTTGTCCTCCAGCTCGGGGGCCTGGAGGACCTCGCCGACCGAGCGGACGGACTCCAGTCCCTTGGTGATGACCGGGGCCAGTCCCGCCAGCGTGGTCGTGGAGTTGGTGAGCGTGGTCAGGAAGGCGCTGAGCATCACGACGTCGCCGGCGGTGACGCCCCAGACGTCGTAGTACGAGATGAGGGCCGCGCCGGCCAGCACCAGCACGCCGATGACGTTGAGGACGACCCAGGCCAGCGAGCCGAACCGGCCGTTGACCAGGTCCAGGCGCATTCCGGAGGTGAGCAGCCGGTCCAGGGTGCCGTTCATCCGGCGCAGCGCCTTGCCCTCCAGGCCGTGGGCGCGGGTGACGGGGATCAGCCGGGTCATCTCCGTCACCCGGGAGGAGAGCGCCTCCACCTCGTGGCGGAAGTGCTCGTTGTGCGTGCGCAGCCGGGCCCGCAGCTTGGCGACGAGCAGGGCGGCGGCGGGCACGACGATCAGGAAGACGGGGAGGAACTCGGGGGTGCGGATCGCGATGATGACGAGCCCGCCGGTGAGGACGGTGAGCGCGCCGAGCCCGTTCTCCGCGGTCTGCTGCACCATCTGCTCGACGGTCTCCACGTCCCGCACGACCTTGGCCTGGAGCACGCCGGCGCTGACGCGGGAGTGGTAGCCGATGGAGAGCTGCTGCATGCGGGTGCACAGCGCGGAGCGCAGGGCGGTGCCCATGCGGCGGACGCTGCCGTACAGCAGCCGGACGTACAGCACGTGCAGCGGGTAGTTGACCAGCAGGATGAACATGATGACGCCGGTGCTGGTCCACAGCCGGGATATCGGCTGGTGCTGCACGACGGTGTCGATGATGGACGCGGTGATCAGCGGCAGCAGCCAGACCGGGCTGTGCTTGACCGTGAAGACGCCGACCGCGGCGGCGAGCCGGCCGCGGTCGGCGCGGAACAGATAGGCGAGGGTGCGGATCGGGTGCTCGCCGCGGTAGCGGTGGTCGAGCGGTCTTTCCAGCGACGACGCCATGGGTGGTGGTCCTCCCCTGTGACTTTCTTTAGCAAGCGCTTTCTGCGCCCGCGCGCCAGGAGTACACCAGGGCACGCGGGTGCCCGCCCCGGCGCCCGGGACGGGCGGGGGCGGACTCAGACGGCGTCCAGCTCCGCGATGTCCTCGGCCGTCAGGACGAGGTCGGCGGCGCCCGCCGAGTCACGGACCGACTCGGGCCGGCTCGCGCCCGGAATGGGCACGACGACCGGCGACCTGGCGAGCATCCACGCCAGGCACACCTGGTACGCGCTCACCCCGTGCGCCCGGGCGATCCGCGCGAACGGGGCGTGGGCCGAGGCGAGTTCACCGGCCCGGGCGATGCCGCCGAAGGGGCTGTAGGGCAGGAACGCGATGCCGAGCTCGCCGCACAGCCGCAGTTCCGGCTCGCTCGAGCGGAAGGCCGGGGAGAACTCGTTCTGCACGGAGACCAGCCGGCCGCCGAGGATCTCGTGGGCCTGCCGGATCTGCTCCGGGTCGGCGTTGGAGACGCCGGCCATGCGGATCTTGCCCTCGTCCAGCAGCTCGCGCAGCGCGCCGACGGACTCGGCGTACGGGACGCGGGGGTCGGGCCGGTGGAACTGGTAGAGCCCGACGGCCTCCACGCCGAGCCGGCGCAGGGAGGCCTCGCACGCCCGCTTCAGGTGCGCGGGGCTGCCGTCCTGCGTCCAGCTGCCGTCACCGGGGCGCAGATGACCGCCCTTGGTGGCGACCAGGACGTCGCCGCCCCGGTCGTGGGAGGCGAGGGCCTTGGCGATCAGGGTCTCGTTGTGGCCGGCCTCGCCGGCGCGCAGGTGGTAGGAGTCCGCGGTGTCGATCAGGGTGACACCGGCGTCCAGCGCCGCGTAAAGGGTGGCCAGGGAGCGGGCCTCGTCCGGGCGCCCCTCGATGGACATGGGCATGGCCCCCAGTCCGACGGCACCGACCTCGACGTCACCGATACGGCGGGTGTGCATGGGTGCGTGACCTCTTCCGGCTGTCGTCTCACGGTCTCGGCGAACGCGTACCAGCCTGGTCGCCGCGCGGCCCGAAATCCAATAGAAGAAAGCGAACGCATTCAGCGGACGGGGCACTGAATCGGGGCCCGCCCGCCCCCAGGATGGCCAATGCATCGATCCGGTAACCGAGTTGTACGAGTGCGCACGTGAGATGCCGCCATTCGGGGACAATCCCCACCGTGTCCACTTCACCTTCACCTGACGTCGAGCTCGACGACGGCACACCCGTCCGGTTCCTGCTGGCGCCGGCCCCCGCACCGGGACCGGCGGCCCCCGCCGGTGGCGAGGACCTTCCGGAAGGCATGGGAACGGCGGTTCCGGTGGCCGCCGGCGGACGAACCGTCGCGGGCTTCGCCGCCGGAGCCCTGCGCGGCACGCTCAAGCCCCTCGGCCCGCTGTTGCAGGAGGTGCACGACGCCGTCACCGCCGTGCCCGACCCACCCGCGGAGATCAGTGTCAGTTTCGGCGTCCAGATCGGCCAGGACCTCAAGTTCGGGATCGTGGGCAGCACGGGCCAGGCGCACCTGACCGTCACCGCCTGCTGGAAACCGGCCGACGCCGCGGTGCCGCCCGCCGCTCCTGCCGCGCCGCCCGCCGCGGAGTGAGGCGTGGGGTGGTTCACGGCGGCCGGCGCCCCGGACGACGGTCCGTCCCCGAGAGTGGTGTCCGTCCGGCGGACCGACGACGGAAAGATCGCGGGAGGGGGCGTCGTACTCGGCCCCGAGACCGCTCTGACCTGCGCGCACGTCATCAATGACGCTCTGGGGCGCCCCATGTTCGACGCCCGTTCCCCCGGAGTGGACCAGATCCGCGTGGAGCTGCACGGCCACGGCCGTGAACCGGAGCGCCATCTCGTGCGCGTCTCGCACTGGGTTCCGCCCCGGGGCAGGGACGGCGGTCCGGTCCGCGAGGGGGACGGCGCGTGGTTCGGGGATCTGGCGGTACTGCGCCTCGGGGGACGGTCCGGGACACTGCCCACGGCTCCCGGCAAGGCCGCCATGGCGGTCGGGCAGAAGGTGGAGGCCTGGCACGGCGGCGGTCACGCCTCCACCTTCGCCCGCCTCGTCGTCGCCTCCCTGCACGATTCCCTGGCCTACCTGGACGGCGAGGCCACGGGCATGGCCGTCGGCCCCGGCTACAGCGGCGGCCCGGTGTGGTGCCGGCAGGAACAGGCCGTGGTCGGCCTCGTCGTCGCGCACTTCATGCCTCCGCAGGACGCCACCGGGGCCGTCCTGCCGCACAGCCCTCAGCATCTGATCCGGCGCAGCTGGGCCGTCCCCTGGCAGCGCGTCGAGGCCGAACTGCGCCCCCTGGGCGCCCTGGACGCGGCGACCCCCGCTCCCCTGGACACCGAGGACCCCGCCTTCCTGTTGCTGGCCGAGGCGATCGACGACATCCTGCCTTCCCCGCACGAACGCGGTCTGCGCGCCCGTCGGCTGGCCCGCCTGTGCGGCGTCGGCCACGGCAGTGACGTCGTCCCGCCCACCGCCGAGGAGTTCGCGGCCTTCCTCCTCACCCATCCGCGCGCCGTCGCGGCGCTCTCCGGGATCCTGCGCCGGGACGATCCGTCCGGCGCCGACCGTGTCCTGGCCGCCGGTTCCCTCTCCCCCGTCCCCAGGCTGCTGTCACCCCAGGAATACACCGGGCTGCGCAAACACCTGGAGGCCATGGAACGCGGTGTGCTCGGCAGGTTTCCCGAAATGGTGCGCGCCGCCCTGCCGCGCCGTGCCGTCCTCCCCGGGGCGGACACCCTGGAAGCGCTCCTCGATCAGCTGGAGTCGCTGCCCGGGGACGGCAGTTCCGCCCGGGGAGAACCGAGGGTTCCGGCGCTGCTGCGCGTCATGGAGTACGCCGGGGTGCTCCTTCCTGCGCCCCGGCGTGCAGAACTGCGCCTGTGGGCGGACGGAGTGGCCCAGCGGCTCGGAATCGCGCGGGAGGCGCTCGCCGAGCGCCGGTCCGACGCACAGGAATGGTCCCGTGCGGTGCGCGCCCGCTCCGCACGCGTCCGTGTCCTGGTGCAGGTGACGCAGGCCGAGCAAGGCCGTTACCGGCTGCGCACCTGGTGCGACGAGGGGGCGGGCCCGCGGCAGGTGTCGGCGGACAGCGTCACGTCGTACTCGGCGTCGGCCGCCGCCCGTGAGGTGCTGCGTGTCCTCGACTCCCTGACCCCGGCGGACGGGGAGGAGCGACCGCCGCTGGTCGAGGTGCTCGTGGACCGCGCCAACCTCGACCTGCCGGTCGACGAATGGGAGGCGGGCGGCCCGGACGAGATCCTGCCCGGTACGCTCGGCGTGGAATTCCCCCTGGTCGTGCACTGTCCGGAACTCCTGCGCCGGAACCGGCGTTTCCAGTCCCACTGGCGCAGCCGGTGGAGCCGACTGGAGTCGGGCAAGACCTTCGTCGTCTCCGAGCCGATGGACCGGGAGACCCTTTACGCCCGGCTTGTCAACCAGCTCGACACGGTCCGCGTCTCCGTGGACGTACCGTCCGGCCCGCGGGACCACATCGTGCAGGTCTGCCTGGCTCTGGGCATACCGGTCGTGGTCTGGGACCGGGTCCGGGACACCGCGTCCGACGTCGTCACCTGCATGGCGGAGGTCGCCACCCCCGAACTGCCCGACGGAGTACGCGCCTACCGCGCGAACGCCAAGGCCAGTCCGCCCGAGTTCCCCGGCCGTCCGGTTCTCGCCTGGGCCGACGCCGACCGTGCCGTCCCCCGACTGCACCTGACCGAACCACAGGAGAGCGCATGACAACCACTCCTGAAGCCGAGTGGCGGCTGTTCCGCGGCGACGGCACGCCCCGCGCCGTCACGCTCCCGCAGGCCCCGCCCTGGCGGCGCTTCACGTCCATCCGGTCGATGCGCCCTGAACTGCCCTACCTGATCGAACGACGGCACTCCGACGTCGTCAACGCCGCGCTGCACCTGCGCCGGCCCCTGCTGGTGACCGGCCCCGCCGGCACCGGCAAATCGTCCCTCGCCCGCGCGGTCGCGCACGAACTGCGCCTGGGCGAGCTGCTGCGCTGGCCCGTCAACAGCCGCTCCACCGTCAAGGACGCCCTCTACCAGTACGACGCGATCGGCAGGCTGCGCGAGACCACCCTCAGCCGGGACCGGGGCGAACGCGAACCGTCCATCGGTACGTTCATCCGGCTCGGCCCGCTCGGTACGGCCCTGGTGCCGTCCGCCCTGCCGCGCGTGCTGCTCATCGACGAGATGGACAAGGGCGACGTCGACCTGCCCAACGACCTGCTGACCGTCTTCGAAGAGGGCGTGTTCGACATCCCGGAACTGACCCGGCTGCCGGAGGAGATGTCCGAAGTAGCGGTCCAGACCCACGACCACAGGGGAACCGTCCTCGTCCAGCAGGGGCTCGTCCAGTGCGTCGAGTTTCCCGTCGTCGTCATCACCAGCAACGGGGAGCGTGACTTCCCGCCCGCTTTCCTGCGCCGCTGCGTCCGTCTCGACCTGCCGGTCCCCGACGAGGAGCGGCTGCGTGACATCGTCGCCGCGCACCTCGGCGAGGAAGCGCTGCGGGAGGCCGACGACCTGATCGAGGCGTTCCTGCGCCGACGCGCACCGGGCGAACTCGCCACCGACCAGTTGCTCAACGCCGTGTTCCTGCGCGTCTGCGGTGTCGACCTGGACGCCGAGGGCCTGCTGGACGCGGTGCTGCACCAGCTCACCGGGGCCATGTGACCATGACGGGCGGTGGTGCGCGGTTCGCCGAAGCCCTGCGGGTGCTGTCGGCCTGTGGTGTCGACCTGGACGCGGACCAGGTACTCGACGTGCTCTGGCTGGCCCGCCGGTTCCCGGCCGGCCCCCTCGCACCGCTCCGCCAGGGTCCGCCGTCCGCCACGCACTCCGAGGCGCCTCCGCCCCCCGGCCCGGATGCGGCCGAGTCCCCGTCCTCCCCGCCGGAGGAAGACGATCCCGATCTGCCCGACCTCACCTCCCCCGAGCTGTACGCGGCAGCCCGCCAGGACCCGGCCCCGTCCTCCGGTGCCTCCCACCCCTCGGCGGGGCAGGAGACCCGCCGGGCCATGCCCGTGCGCGTCCCCGAGGACAAGGCCCTCACTCGTGAACTCGAGCTCGGCCGGGTGCTGCGGCCGCTGCGCCGTCGCCACGAGAGCCGCCACCGCACGGAGATCGACGAGGAACGCACGGCCACCGCGCTCGCCGAAACGGGGCTGGCGGACGTGGTGGAGCGGCCCGTGCGCGAGCGCTGGCTCAATCTGGCGCTGGTCATCGACGACGGCCTGTCCATGCTGCTGTGGCATCGCCTCGGCGCCGAACTGCGCACGCTGCTGGAGCGTTTGGGGGCCTTCGCCACCAGCCGTGTCCTCGGTCTGGACACCCGCGACGCACGCCACCCGGTCCTGCACGCGCGCCCGTTCCGGCCCGACGGCGCGAAACTGCCGCTGAGCACCGTCAACGATCCGTCCGGCCGCACTCTCCTGCTGGTCGTCAGCGACGGCATGGGAGCGGCGTGGCGGGCCGGCACCATGCACGACTTGCTGGCCCAGCAGGCGGCCCGCGGCCCCGTCGCCGTCCTGCACACCCTGCCGCCCGACATGTGGGAGGCCTCCGGCATCTTCGCCGAACGCTGGCAGGCCACCACCCGGCGGGTCGGCGGTGCCAACACCTCGTGGGAGATCACCGACCCGGTGCTGCCGCCGGGGATCGCCGACTTCGAAGGGGTGCCGGTGCCGGTGCTGGAGCCGACACCGGCCTCGCTGCGCGGCTGGGCGCGCCTGCTCGCCTCACCCGGAACCACCGTGGAACTGCCGTTCATGGCGTACCCCGGCCGGTACGGGACCTCGGCCCCCTTGCGTGACTCCAGCAGCACCCAGCACTTCCGGGACGCGGCGACTCCGGAGGCGTACCGTCTCGCCGCTCATCTGGCGGCGGTCTCCCCGCTGTCGGTTCCGGTCATGCGGCTGGTGCAGCGGGCGGTGCCGTGGTCCGCCACCACGTCCCACCTCGCCGAGGTCTTCCTCGGTGGTCTGGTGCGGCCCTCCCCCGCCCCGGTGCCGGGACCGCTGCCCGCCAAGCACCGGGTCTTCGATTTCACCGACGAGTCCAAGACGGTACTGCTCGACGCCGTCCCCCAGGCCGAGCTGCTGCACACCAGCCGCCGGATCGGCCGTCGTCTCGAGGAACTCGCCGGCAACTCACCGGACTTCCCCGCCTGGCTGGCCCACCCCGACGGTCCCGCCGACGTACCGGGCTCACGCCGGGCGTTCACCAGCGTCGAACGCCGGCTGCTGACCCGTTTCGGCGTCTCCCTCACCCGCGGCACCACGCTGCCGCCGAGCCGGCCGTACCCGCGGGACCCCTCCCACACGGACGACTGGGAACCCCTCACCGACGACGATCCGCCCAGACTCGGCGGTTTCGTCCTGCGGGGCCGCCGCCGCGGGCACCGGACGATGGTCTACCGGGGCGTCGACGCGCGGGGAAGAACCGCCGTCCTGCGCGTGCCCCGCTTCGGCCGTTCCGCCGGCAACGCCAGGCTGATCGAGGTGGAGGCCGAAGCGCTCGCCCGCCTCCAGGGGCAGTACGCCCCCCGGCTGCTCGACACCGGGCTCGAGGACTCCCCGCCCTGGCTGGCGATGACCCCGATCGCGGACACGAACGCCCCCGACGCCCAGCCGCCGAGGCTCGGCAAGATCTACACCGGCGCCCTGCACACGGGGACCGCTCCCTTCGACCTGCTCAGGGGGCTCCTGGTCGGCTGCTACCTCGCGAACGCCCTCGCCCTCTGTCACGTCAACGGACTCGTGCCCGCCGATCTCAGCGCCGACAGCGTCTACGTCCTGCGGCGCACCGTGGTCCTCGGCGATCTGTCGGACTGCGCCGTGGACGGGGAGTACGCCGGTTCGGGTCCGGCGCCCACCCGCGAGGACAACATGCGCTCCCTCGGTGAGTTGCTCCAGCTCATCAGCAGCAAGGCGGGCTGGGACATGCCGAGCATGCCGGAGGGGATGCATCTGTGGCAGGGCGACACCTGGGGGCCGTTGCGGCAGCTCGTGCTGCGCTGCCTCGACACGGATCCGGCGCGGCGGCCCCCGGCGAGCGAGGTCGCCGAGCTCCTCGCCCGCTACGTCGCCCGGGCCCGCCTCCACCAGACCGGGGCCGCGTCGTCGCCCGCGCCGGCCACCCCACAGCCCCTGACACCCGTACCGCTCACTCCGCCGCCGGCCACCGAAGTCCCCGCCGCCGACCGGACCGGACCGCGCCTGCCGCGCTTCGGGACCGTCCGCCGGGAGATGGAGGGGCGCCTGCGGCGGGTGCGTGCGCCGCTGACGCACAGCAGGCGGCTGACCCTGATCGGCGCCTACCGCTACAGCGGACGGGCCACCACGACGATGGTGCTCGGCTCGCTGCTCGCCTCCGTGCGCGGCGAACCCGTCCTCGCCCTCGACGGCGCGGCTTCCGAGGGAGCGCTGGACGCCTTTCTCACCCGGCGCAACCAGGCAGTGGTACGGGATCTGGCGGCCCTGCCGGACACCCCGTCGTACGAGGAGATCCGCGCCCTCACCACCGGTCTGCCGTCCGGACTGGAGGTGGTCGCGCACCGCAAGGGCCACTACAGCCCCAACCCTGCGCACGCGCGTGAATACGCACGCGTGCTGGGCCATACCGCCCCCTACTACCCGTTCGTCCTCACCGACTGGGCCCCTCTGCGGCTGGACGGAACGGCCCATGCCGTCCTCGACTGCACGGACCGGCTGATCCTGTGCTGCGGTACGTCTCACTGGTTCCTGGAATCGGCGGCACGCATCCTCGGCGAGCTGCGGCAGGGCGGACGTGAGCGGTTGGCGCGGGATGCGATCGTGGTCGCAAGCGAACTGGGCGGCCCCTCGGGGCGGCCCTTGCCGGCGGCCTCCGTGCGGGACCTGGACGTCGATCCGGCGCAGGTGGTGCACGTCCCCTTCGACGCCGCGCTGCAGTCCTCCGGCTGGAAGCTGAACCAGCTGCGGGTGGCCACCACGAGCGCCTTCCTGAGGCTGGCGGAGCTGGTGGTGGATCCCGGCGGCACCGGCGTCGCACAGTGATCCCCGCGCTGCCCGCGGCCCGTGGTGCGCGCCGTCCGGACATGTGGGTGCCGCTACCCGGCGTTACGCTGCGCACAGTTTCCCCTTTGCGGACGTTCCGGGAGGTAATCATGGCCTCGCTCCTCAACCCGTATCTCAGCTTCGACGGGAACGCGCGGCAGGCGCTGGAGTTCTACCAGGAGGTCTTCGGCGGCGAGCTGCGGCTCAACACGTACGGTGACTTCGGCCGGCCCGGAGGCGACAACGCCGACAAGATCATGCACGGCATGCTGGCGAGCGCGGCCGGCTTCACCCTCATGGGCGCCGACATACCGCCGGGCATGGAACACGTTCCGGGGAACAACTTCGCCGTGAGCGTCAGCGGCGAGGACGAGGCCGCGCTGCGCGGCTACTGGGAGAAGCTGTCCGGCGGCGGCTCGGTGGCCGTACCGCTGGAGAAGCAGATGTGGGGGGACGTGTTCGGGATGTGCACGGACCGCTTCGGCGTCCCCTGGATGGTCAACATCAACCAGCCCGGGGGCTGAGCCCCGGACGGCCTCCCGGTGAGCGGCCGTTGACATGACGTTCCGGCAGGGATCACCGTACTGACCGGAGCGCGTCGGTGGGACGCGACAGGACACCGGCCCGGCGGCGGTCGCCGCGCCGGGAGAGGCGGCGGCATGCGGATCGGACTGCTCGGCACCGGACCCTGGGCGCGGGCGGCCCACGCCCCCGCGCTGAGCGGGCACCCGGACCTCGACCTCGCCGGGGTGTGGGGCCGCCGGCCCGACGCCGCCGAGGAGCTGGCCGCTCTGCACGGCACCCGGGCGTACGGCGACGTCGAGGCGCTCCTCGCCGACGTGGACGCCGTCGCCGTCGCGCTGCCGCCCGCGGTGCAGGCGGAGCTGGCGGTGCGCGCGGCGCGGGCCGGGTGCCATCTGCTGCTCGACAAGCCGCTCGCGCCGACCGTCGCGCAGGGGCGCGCGGTGGTCGAGGCGGCCGAGGCGGCGGGGGTCGCGTCCGTGGTCTTCTTCACCACCCGCTTCCAGCCCGGGCCTCAGGCCTGGATCGCCGAACAGGCGCGTGTGGGCGGCTGGTTCACCGGGCGCGCGCAGTGGCTCGGAGCGGTGTTCACCTCCGACGGCGACCCCTTCGCCGCTTCTCCGTGGCGGCGGGAGAAGGGCGCCCTGTGGGACGTCGGCCCGCACGCCCTGTCCGTACTGCTTCCGGTGCTCGGCGAACCGCGGCGGGTGACGGCGGCGGCGTACGGCCCCGGCGACACCGTCCATCTCGTCCTCGACCACGCGGGCGGCGCGTCGAGCAGCCTCACCCTGAGCCTGACCGCTCCCCCGGCCGCGGCCGGCGCCATGGTCGAGCTCCGGGGCACGGCGGGCGTCACCTTTCTGCCGGAGGCCTCCGAGGGCGCGGTCCCGGCGCTCACCCGGGCCGCGGACGCCCTCCTCGCCGCGGCCGGTACCGGCACCCCCCATCCCTGCGACGCGGCGTTCGCGCTCCGGGTGACGGAGATCCTGGCCGCCGCGGAGGCGCAGCTGGGCGGCGGGACCCGCTGACGGCGGACCTCTGCCGGACGACTGCGGAGCGGAGCGCTCCCGACGCGCTCCGTGGCTTTCGGGCCCGACCGGCTTAAGCGGCCCTTAAAGACCGGTTAAGTGATCGTGGGCTCGTCGCCGGTTCCTTACGTAACCGCAGGTCAGAGCGGCGTTGCGGACAAGTCGGACCATTGGCGGGGGCCGCGGCCGTCCCTACCATCGGTGCCGCGCGCCGGTTCCGACGTACCGCCTGAGAGCGCTCTCTCCGGGTCTTCTCCCCACGTCGGCGGGCCGGCGCGGTCAGGAACCCGCACGAGTACCCTGGAGATCCCCCACATGACTCCTCGTCACCAGCGCAGCCTCGGCCGCCGCAAGGTCCTCTTCGCCCTCGGCGGAGCCGCCGTGGCCCTTCCCGCGGCGGCGGCGATCGCCCCGCACGCCCTCGCGGACCAGTCCGGCGAGCAGAGGGCCGGCACGGCGGCGGCGGGGGCCCTGCCGCTGACGGTCGTCAACAACAGCGGTTCCTTCGGCAACGCGAACGTGCACCTCTACATCGTGGGCAACGTGGACGGCCGTCAGGTCCGGGTCACCCCGGAGGGCACCGTCGCCCCGGTCGCCGCCTCCGACAACGGCCCCGACGGCTTCGCCGACTACGCGATCGGCCTGGCCGGCAGCGGCGAGACCAGGCTGTCCCTGCCGTACATGTCCGGCCGGATCTACGTCTCCCTCGGCGCGAAGCTCAAGTTCAAGGTCGTCACGGACGGCAACGGCAACGCGGCGCTGCAGTACCCGGCCGGCTGGGTCACCTCCGACCCCAACTACGGCGTGCTGCACGACTGCGCCGAGTTCACGTACAACTCCTCGGGCATGTTCTGCAACACGACCATGGTCGACATGTTCAGCGTGCCGATGGGCATCCGGCTCACCGGCGCCAAGGACCAGACGACGGGCACCGTGCGTGAGGGCGGCCGCGCGGCGGCGTTCGCCGCCGTCAAGCGGGTGGAGGCGTTCTCCCGGCTCGTCGTGGACGACACCCGGATCATCGCCCCCGGCCACGGTCTGGACGCCGGCCTGTTCGCGAAGGACTACTTCGCCCCGTACATCGACGAGGTGTGGAGCACCTACACCGGCCGGGACCTCAGGGTCACCACCAACGCCGGCACCTTCACCGGCCGGGTGCGCGGCGAGCGGTTCACCTTCGACGGGCCCGCCCAGGTCTCCTTCGGCAAGCCCTCCACGCGGGACGTCCTCTTCTGCGACGGCGCCCTCGCCGCCCCCAACGACGGCACGACCGGCCCGGTCGCCGCCGTACTGGGCGCCGGCTTCAACCGCTCGACGCTGCTCAGCCACCCCGACCAGCCGACGGCCGACGCCTCGGTCTTCTACCGGACCGAGCTCACCAACCACTACTCCAGGGCCGTCCACGCGGCCACCGAGGACGGCAGGGCGTACGGCTTCGCCTTCGACGACGTGGCCGACTTCGCCTCGTACATCCAGGACACGGCGCCCACGGGCCTGCGGCTGACGCTCTCGCCCTTCTAGGCGGCCCGCGGAGCAGGTTTCCCGCGGGCCGGGGAAGGTACCCCGGCAGCCAGGAGGAGCGGCCCTTCACCGCGGTGCCGCGAGCGTTCCGGATGCACGGCGGGCTCCCGCGTTGAATGGTGGACATCGGACCCGATGACAGCACCGGGGCCGCTCCAGCGATCCGGACCCGAGGAGCCAGAAGATGTCGACGTCCCAGCCCGACGCGTCCCAGCCCGAAGCGTCCCGGCGGTCCGCGGACCGCGCCACCCCGGACAGCCTGCTCCATGCCCGCACCGGCACCGATGTGTCGCCGGAGGACATCGTCCTCGCCTCGGGCAAGGACCTCACCCCGCGCAACCTCGAGTGGGCCAGGCGGAAGCTGGACGAGGAGGGGCCCGCCGCCCTGGACAAGATGCTGCCCTGATCCCGCGTACCCCCGTTCCCGGGACGGACGGGACAGGACGGCGCCGCCGGCCCGGTGCGCGATCGCGCACCG
>NZ_JBEZBE010000030.1:0-110825 GCF_040646935.1 Streptomyces sp. NPDC044984 | reverse complement strand
CCTGGAACGCCTTGGTGAGCGGAGAGCCCTTCTTGAAGGCGAAGCCGACGTCGAGGCGGTGGAACTCGCCGAGGAACGTGGTGTGCGCGGCGGGCTGTGACGCCTGGTACCGCAGGCCGTTGATGGTCGACATGATCACGTCGATCCGGCCCTGCTGGAGCGCGGTGACGGTCGCCCCGTTCTCCGAGTAGACCTTCACGTCGTAGGGCTTCTTGCCGGCCTTCGCGCACACCCCCTTGTTCGCGTCCAGTGTCGCCTCGAAAGTGGTCCCGGCGCCGATGCCCACCGTGCGCCCGCACAGCTGGACCAGGTCCGTGACCTTCTTGCCGAAGGACGTGTTCCCCTCCCTCACCGCGAAGCCCTGGCCGTCGTTGATGTAGGTGACGAAGTCGATGGTCTTCAGGCGCTCGGTGGTGACTCCGAAGTTGCCGGTTCCGAAGTCGTACTTGCCGCTGCGCAGGGCGGGCAGGATCGTCTCGAAAGAAGCGTCCTGGCGCTCCAGCTCGATACCGAGGACCTTGGCGACGGCGTCGGCGAGGTCGATGTCCTGGCCCTCGGGCCGCTTGTCCGATCCGTTCGGGTAGTACGCAGCGGGCGGGGCGGCGACGGAGCTGCCGACCCGGAGTGTGCCCGACTTCCGCACGTCTGCGGGGAGCAGGGCGGCGATGGAGTCGACCTTGCGTACGCCGGCGACCGGGTCGTCGGTCGGCGCGGGAGAGTTCCGCGCGCCGGCCGCGGCGGTGTGGTCGGGGTCGCCGGAGCCGCACGCGGTCAGGAACAGCAGGGGCACGAGGGCGGCAGTGGCCAAGGCGGGGCGCAGACTGCCGCGGAGGGCGAGTGGCTTCACAGGTCGGTGGCCTTTCCGGTGCGGGGTGCGACGGTGAGGTGCTTCTCGAAGGGCAGGGGGCCGATGGCTTCCGGGTCCGCCTCCGGGTCGAACAGCGGTGTGTAGCCGGTGGCGAGGTACAAACCGAGAGCCTCGGGCTGGCGTGGGCCCGTGGTCAGGTAGATCCGCCGGTAGCCGCGCATGCCCGCTTCGTGCTCCAGCTCGGCGACGACTCGGCGAGCCAGGCCGCGACGCCGATGGGCGGAGTGGGTCCAGATCCGCTTCAGCTCGGCCGTCTTCGCGTCGTACCGGCGGAAGGCCCCGCCCGCGACCGGCTCACCGCCCGCCAGGAGCAGAAGCAGCAGCCCGCCGTGCGGGGCGGTGAACTCCTCGTCCGGGTAGCGTGCGAGTTCGGTGTGGGCGTCGCTGCCGTACCGGGTGGAGTACTCGTGGCCGAGTTCGCGCAACAGCGGTGTCACACGCGGGTCGGAGACGGGCACGTGGACGACCGTGAGATCGGGGAGCGAAGCTCGGGCGACGGAACTCACTCGCCCACCGCCGCCAGGCTCCGCGGACCACGCGCCGCCCGGACCGCGTCGCGCTTGGCGACCTCCTCACGGACGATCGGGATCACGTACCGGCCGAAGTCGATCGCGTCGCCCAGCAGGTCGTAGCCGCGGGCGGACAGGATGTCGACGCCGAGATCGTAGTAGTCGAGCAGCGCCTGGGCCACGGTCTCGGGAGTGCCGACCAGGGCGTTGGAGTTGCCCGCGCCGCCGGTGGCGGCGGCGGTCGGGGTCCACAGGGCACGGTCGTAGCGCTCCCCCGCCTCGGCGATGGCGATCAGCCGCTGCGATCCCGTGTTCTGCGGGACGCCGCTTCGATGGTGCCGCACGAGTCCCTTCTCGCGCCGTTCCCGGATGGCACCGACCGTACGGTGGGCCTTTTCCCAGGCCAGCTCCTCGGTCGGGGCGATGATCGGGCGGAACGCCACCTGGAACCGCGGGAGGTCGGTACGGCCCGCGGCCTTCGCCGCGTTCCTCACCGCCTCCATCTGCTCCGCGGTCCTCGCCAGCGGCTCGCCCCACAGGCAGTAGACGTCGGCCTCCGCGCCTCCGGCGGCGTAGGCGGCGGGCGACGATCCACCGAACGAGACGTTCGGACGGGGCTGCTGGACGGGGAAGACATCGCTCACGAAGTCATGGAAGCGGTAGTACTCGCCCTCGTGATCGAACGGTTCGTGAGTGGTCCAGATCTTCTTCACGATCCGGATGTACTCGCGCGTGCGGGCGTATCGCTCGTCCTTGGTCAGGGTGTCGCCCTCACGTCCCTGCTCGTGGTCGTCGCCGCCGGTGATGAAGTGCACGGTCAGCCGGCCCTCGCTGATCCGGTCGAGGGTGGCGAAGGTCTTGGCGGCGAAGGTGGGACAGGAGACGTTGGGCCGGTGGGCCAGCAGGATCTGCAGGCGCTCCAGCCGGCTCGCGATGTACGCGGCGGCCGGGGCCGGATCGGGCGAGCCGGAACCGTAGGCGAACAGCACCCGGTCCCAGCCGTGTTCCTCGTGTGCCCGGGCGAGGCGGAGTGTGTACTCCTTGTCGAAGGCGGCACCGGAACGGGGCGTGGTTTCGGAACCGTTGTGGGTGGCGGCGATGCCGAGGAACTCCACGGGCATGGCAAGGGCCTTTCGGAACGAAGTCGCGTGCGGGCACGGCGGAGGAGCCCGCCGGGTACGCGGAACGAGGGCCGTCGGGATGACGGGTGACTACAGGTGTGACGACGCCGGTACGTCGGGAGAGGCAGTGCCGCGGCAGCTCACGCAGGGACGGATTCCGGCCCGCGACGGGTCACCGAAGGAGGGAAAGGGCCGGTCCTGCGGCCTGCTGCCGAGTCAGACGCAACACGCGGCGGACCACACCCGACCGAAGTCGATGTGGTCGCGCGAGACCAAGCGTTCCTGGGCAGCCATGCCCTTTATTCAGCCGTGCGGACGGCCGCGCGTCAAGCGCGGACCGCATACCGTCCCGCACCCTGGGACCGTGTGACGGCAGCGTGTACGGACCATTGCAACTCCCCCGGAACGATTGACCGTTCACGCTCCTCGAGGGCTAATCTCGGCGGAGGACCAGCCACGCGCCGCAGCGCGGTGGACGCTCCGGCCGCGTTGAGGGACGCGACATGTGTGACGACGCCCATGCCCGCACTCCTTCCTCCCTCCGGAGCTCTTCTCGATGGTCACGCCTTCCGATGTCACGTCCGTTCCCGCTCCGAAACCCTGGAGAGGAACCGACCCGCACGAAACCGACTCGCCACGGATCGTGCCGCGCCGGAACGTCGGCCGGCTGCTGGCGGCGGCCGTGGCACTGCTGCTCTTCGCCATGACGGTCAACTCCGTCGTCCGCAACAGCGCCTTCCAGTGGGACGTGGTGGGCCGCTACCTCACCACGAGTGCCGTGCTCGACGGGCTGCTGCTGACCCTCTGGCTCACTGCGGCGGTGACGGCACTCGGCTTCCTGCTCGGCATCCCGCTGGCGGTGATGCGGCTGTCCGCGAACCCGGTACTGCGCACGCTGAGCTGGGGTTTCGTCTGGATCTTCAGGTCCACTCCGCTGCTGGTGCAGTTGCTGTTCTGGTTCAACATCGGAGCCCTCTACCCCACTCTCGGACTCGGCCTCCCGTTCGGTCCGGAGTTCGTGACCGTCAAGACGGTGAACGTGCTGGGTCCCACCCTCACCGCCGTGATCGGCCTCACCCTGCACGAGGCGGCCTATGCCGCCGAAGTGGTACGCGGCGGCATCCTGTCGGTGGACGCGGGCCAGACGGAGGCCGCTCAGGCCCTGGGCCTCGGCAGGCGGCGCACGCTGCGCCGGATCGTCGTTCCGCAAGCGATGCGCTCGATCGTGCCGACGGCCGGGAACATGCTGATCGGCACGCTCAAGGGAACGAGCATCGTCAGTGTGCTGGCCGTGCACGACCTGCTGTTCTCGGTACAACTGATATACAACCGCACCTACCAGGTCATACCCCTTCTTCTGGTCGCCACGCTGTGGTACATCGCGGTGACGACCGTGCTCAGCGTCGGCCAGTACTACGTCGAGCGGTACTACGCGCGCGGTGCCGCCCGCGCCCTGCCTCCCACTCCGCTGCAACGGCTCCGTGCCGGCCTGGCCGTCTCGCGTGCCCGGCTGAACCGGGCGACCGCCGCGGACGCCCGCTCCACCCTGGGCGGTGACCAGTGAGCCCCACACCCTCCGCGGCCGTCCTCGTCATCGTGGGCGCGGGACCACGCGCCACCGGACTGCTGGAGCGCATCGCCGCCAATGCTCCCGAGCTGTGGGACAACGGCAGGAAGCTGATCATCCATCTCGTGGATCCGCACCCGCCGGGACCGGGCCGGATCTGGCGGCACGGGCAGTCGCCGTTGTTGCGCATGAACTCCATGGCCGAGGACGTCACCATGTTCACCGACGAGACGTCCACCATCGAGGGGCCCGTGCGGCCGGGCCCGTCCTTGGCCGAGTGGGCCGCCTCGTTCTCCGAAGGATCCGAGGCGCCGCGCCACGCGCCGCACACCGGTCCCGCCGACCCGGACGTGCTCGCCGAACTGCGCACCCTCGCCGGCACGGACTTTCCCACCCGCCGTGCTCAGAGCGCCTACCTGGACTGGGTGTTCCGCCGAGTGCTGACCGAGCTGCCTGCTTCGGTCACGGTGGAGTGGCACCGCACCACCGCGACCGCCGTCTCCGACGCCCCGGACGGGCGTCAGCACGTGCGCCTGTCCGGCCGCACCGCCCCTCTCCGTGCCGACCGGGTGGTTCTCGCCCAGGGGCACCTGGGCTCGGCTCCCACCGTCGAACACCGCACCCGCGCCGCCTTCGCCCGCCGCCACGGCCGCTTCCACCTGCCACCGAACTTCTCCGACGACGCCGACCGCTACCACGAACTGTTCCACGCCCACCCCGATCGCACAGCGCTGTCCTGGCCGGAGTTCCTCACCGCCTACGACCGCTTCGGCTGGTACTCCGACGAGATGACGGCTCTCACCACCAGGGCCGTGCAGGACCCGGCGGACCGCCTGGACTTCGAGGCCCTGGACCATCCGCTGAAAGGGCTGACCTCCGCAACGCCGGAAGCCTTTCGGAGCCACTTGCGCGACCACATCGCACGGGACGTCGCCCGCCGCGAGGACGCGACCCACAGTGCGGACCTGGGCGCCTTCCTCGCACTGCTCTCGGTCTACGGGCAGTTGCCCCCGCTGGTCACCGCCGGACGGCTGACGGCCCGCTCCGTCGCCGACGATCTCGACGGCTGGTGGCACGGCTTCTTCAGCTTCCTCGCCTCCGGCCCGCCGGGATTCCGGCTGCGCCAGCTCCTGGCCCTCTCCGAAGCCGGGCTCGTTCACTTCCTCGGCGCGGACCTCCGCATCGACACGGACGAGACCACCGGCACCTTCGTCGCCACCAGCCCCACGGTACCCGGCCACACGGTGCACGCCACGGCGCTGGTCGAAGCGTACCTGCCGGGCCCGAACCTCGACCGCACGCACGACCCCCTGCTACGGCACCTGCACCGCCACGGCACCCTCACGGAGGAGGTCGTCTCCGACTCCACACACCCACCGCTCCGGCAGGCTCAGGGTCACCCCGGCAGGCGGCCACGTCATCGACGCGGGTCCGGGCGGCCCCGCCCCGCCTCGTCGCGCTCGGCGCACCGACCGACAGCCGCGCTCAGGCCGCGTTCGCCCGGCCCCGCACCAACGCCCCCGCCTTTCGGCAGAACGACGAGGTGGCCCGCACCCTGCTGCGATCTCTGAGCTCCGTTCCGCCCAGCAGGCCCAAGGGCCACGACGGCAGCGCTGTCAGCCTTCAGGCGCATGTCGGGGGTTGACGCGCGGCGGGATCGCCGGGCCCGAGGGGCACGACCGGGTTCGTGGCGCGCGGCAGGACGTCGGCCGGAGCCAGGCGCCGTCCGACAACGCGACCGGCACTCGGCGCGGATCACGGCCCCACCAGGTGTCCGTGCCCACTGGCGCGCCACGTTCCCCCACCTCACCACGGAAGACCGGCTGCAGCGGCCCGTCGGGGGGCCGCTCCAGCTCGTCCCGGACGGCCGGGCCTGGCCGGCGACACCTTGAGGGCCTCGGCGAAAGACCCGCACCCGAGCCCTCACCCGGCCCTCAGCCACCGCGTCAAACCTGCTGCTGTTCATGATGCTCCGCGACGGCACCCTCCACGGCCCCCGCACCCCACGGCTGCCGAAGGACTTGAAGCCCGACGCTCCGTCGCCAGGGCCTCACGGGCGAACCGGATCCCCTCCTCCGGGGTGAGCCGGGTGCCCCTGCCGTACGCCTCCGAGAACACGTCCGGCCCCAGTACGGCCCGTGCCGAGGCCGTGATGCGATCGACGTCGGTGCGTTCGGCGGGCGGCAGGGGAGCTCCGGCCCGGCGCCGGGCGGCCGCCGCGGCGCCGAGCAGGACGGCCGCACGAGTGGCGGCGGGGTGATGCCCGGACAGGGCCGCCGCACCGGCGAGGCCCTCCAGGGAGAGGGCCAGGGCGCGGGGCTCGGCGAGGGCACGGGCGATCTCCAGACCCTCCAGGTGGCGGGCGGCCGACCCGTGCGCGTCACCGCGCAGCTCGGCGACGAAGCCGAGCTCGGCCAGGAGCAGGTGGTCACCCGCCTGGGAGGAGACGTCGGCGTAGCCGTCGCGGATGCGGCACAGGTGCGCCTCGGCCCCGTCGAGGTCGCCCGAGCGGCGGGCGCCGAGGGCGAGGCCCATCTCGGAGTGGATCTCGCCGTACTTGTAGCCCTGTTCAGCGGCGATCCGGCGTGCCTGTTCGTGCAGGTCGCGGGCGCGGTCCCAGTCGCGGGCGAGCAGCGCGAGCCGTCCGAGGCCGGAGAGCCGTGCGGACACCTCCGCCTCCAGTCCCAACTCCCGTGCCATGAGCAGCCCTTCGCGCTGGCGGCGCTCGGCGTCCTCGTACGCTCCCTTGATCTCGGCGAGCGCGGCGAGCGGGGAGACGGTCTGCAACTCGCCCCACCGGTCCCCCAGTTCGCGGAAGATCAGGGCACTGCGCGTGCCGTCGCGGCCGAGCCCGGCGAGGTCGCCGCGGACCAGCGCGAGCGTCGCGCGCAGGCCGAGTGCGGCGGCGGTGCCCCACCGGTCCTCGGCGGCGGTGAACAGGGTGAGGGCGCGGGCGTTCAGCTCGCTGCTCCCCGCCGCGTCACCCGCGCTGAACAGGCCGAACGCACAGAGCCAGAGCGCGCGGGCCCGGCGTACGGGGTCGGGGACGGCGTCGAACGCGGGGGCGGGACCGTGACCGTCCACCGCGATGGCGGCTGCTCCGGGATCTCCGGTCAGGAGCGCGAAAGCCGCGTGCAGCGAAGCCAGTTCAGGCGGCCCGTCCGTCACCGCCAGCACCGCGCCCAGGCTCCGGCGGGCCTCGGTGAGGCGGCCGCGCAGCAGCCACCACCAGGCGAGGGCGGTGGCCAGCCGGACCGCCTCCTCCGGCTCCCCCGCACCCGCCCGGCGCACCGCCTCGTCGAGTGCCGTACGGAGGTTGCCGGCCTCCGCGTCCAGCCGGTCCAGCCAGGGCCGCTGCCCGGCGCCGCGCAACTGCGGCTCGGCGTGTTCGGCCAAGGCCCGGTAGTGGCGCAGATGACGGTCGCGTACGGCGGTGAGGTCCTCCATCTCGTGGAGCCGCTCGGTCGCGTACGCGGCGACGGACTCCAGGAGCCGGTAGCGGGGGCCGGTGGGTCCGGCCACCACGACCACCAGGGACCGGTCGACCAGCCGGGTGACCAGGTCCAGCACCTCGTCCCGGGCCACGCCGTCCCCCGTGCAGACCGCTTCGGCGGCGGCCAGGTCGCAGCCGTCGCTGTGGGCGGCGAGGCGGCGCAGGACGATGCGTTCGGGCGCGCTGAGCAGCTCCCAACTCCAGTCGATCACCGCGCGCAGCGTCTGCTGGCGGGCCGGGGCACCGCGCTGCCCGAAGGTCAGCACCCGGAAGCGGTCGCTGAGCCGCTCCGCCAACTCCTTCACCCCCAGGGCCCGTACGCGGGTGGCGGCGAGCTCCAGCGCGAGCGGGATGCCGTCGAGGCGGCGGCAGATATCGGCGACCGCCCTGCGCTCCGACTCGTCCGGCGCCTTGGGGTCTCGCGGGAAACCGGGGGCGGCCGCGGCCGCGCGCTCCATGAACATCCGGACCGCGTCGGTGGGCTCCAGCGGCTCCACCAGGAACATCACCTCACCCGCCAGGCCGAGCGGCTCCTGCCCGGTGGCGAGGATCCGCAGGCCGGGGGCGGTGCGCAGGAGGAGCTCGGTGAGTTCGGCGGCGGCGTCCACGACGTGCTCGCAGTTGTCGAGGACGAGCAGGGTGCGGCGGTCGCGCAGGGCGGCGGCGAGGCGGTGCGGGAGGGTGGGTGCGGAGGTGCCGGTGCCGGGCAGTGATCGGGGGGCGTCGTCGCGGATGCCGAGGGTGGCGGCGACGACCTGGGCGAGGTCGGCGGGGGTGCCGGCACGGATCCCGGCGAACTCCACGAGCCAGGCGCCGTCGGCCAGTTCGCCCGACCGTGCCCTGTCCCGCTCCGCGGTGGCCGCTGCCACGGCCAGCCGGGTCTTGCCCACGCCGCCGGGTCCGGTGAGGGTCACCAGGCGCACTTCGGCGAGGAGTCGTGAAAGGTCGGCGAGCGCCTGGCGGCGGCCCACGAGGGGGGTGAGGGGGACGGGGAGGTTGGAGCGGGGGGGTGGGGGGGTGGGGGGTGTGGTGGGTATGACGCTCGCGGCGTGAGTCGCGGCCGGGGTGGGCTCCGTGCCCCCCGCCCGCGTACGGTCCGCGGCCCCCGCGCTCAGCCCCGGCTCCTGCCGCAGCACCGCCCCGTGCAGCGCGGCCAGTTCGGGGCTCGGGTCGACCCCCAGTTCCCCCACCAGCCGGGTGCGGAGGTCCTCGTACGACGCGAGCGCCTCGCTCTGGCGGCCCGCCGCGTACAGGGCCCTCATCTGGACGGCGCGCAGGCGCTCCCGCAGCGGGTGGAGCGCGACGAGGTCGGCGAGCTCCCCGGTGAGGAGCGCGTGGTCCCCGGCCTCCAGGCGTGCCTGGGCCTGCTCCTCCAGCACGGAGAGCCGCTGCTCCGCGAGGCGCTGGGCGGCCGCCCGTACGAAGGGGCCGTCCGCGAAGTCCGCGTACGCCGGTCCGCGCCACAGCTCCAGGGCCTCGGTGAGCAGCGAGGCCCTGGCGCGCGGGTCCTGGACGGGGCGGGCCTGTGCCACCAGGGCCCGGAAGCGTACGGCGTCCACCTCGTCGCCGTCGTCGAACCGCAGCCGGTATCCAGGGGGTTGGCGCACCACCCGGTCGCGGCCGATGACCCGGCGCAGCTGGGAGACCTTGGCCTGGAGAGCGCCCGCGGGCCTGCCCGGCGGGGCGTCTCCCCACAGGTCGTGGATGAGACGGTCCGCGGACACCGGTCCTCCGTCGTTCGCGAGCAGATCCGCCAGCAGGGCCCGGACCTTGGCTTCGGGGACTCTGACTTCCCGTCCCTCGCCGTCCCACACCGCCAGTGGCCCGAGCACCCCAAACCGCATGGGCGCCACCGTACAGGTCCGGGGCACCGGCCCCCGGGGCTCCGGGCACCCACCGCCCCGGCCGCCGGCCGGCCCGAAGGTTTCCCGAAGGTTCCCCGAAGCGCCCGGGCGCAGAGTCGTCCTCGCGAGCGACACCGCGATGCGTCCCCGCGGGCGGCACCTGGAGGGAGCGGCAACCATGACCAAGTACGCGCACAGGAAGGCCCTGGTCGTCGGTGAGGCCACCGATATCGGCCTGGCCATCGCCAAGCGGCTCGTGGAGGGCGGGGCGAGCGTCCTGCTGACCGCCCGCACCGACGCCGAGCGCGCCCACGCGGTCGCCGAACTCGGCTCCGCCGCCCGGGTCGTCACGCCGTCGGCCGTGGGGGCCGCCATCACCGGGGACGGCACCACCGGCTTCGGCGGCGTCGGTCTCCTCTTCACCGACGCCGTCCCCACCGCGCGCCTCCTGCTCCCGTACGTCGAGGACGGCGGCGCGATCGTACTGACCGCCCCCACCCCGTGCCCCGACGCCGTGCGGGCGCTCGCCGCCGAACTCGCCGCCCGGGGCATCCGTGTCAACGCGGTGGCCCCGGGCTGTATCGAGGCGCCGGGATCCGGCGCCGTGCCCCTGCCTCCGCTCGGGCGCCTCGGCGCCGCCGAGGAGGTGGCCCGTGCCGCGCTCTTCCTGGCCACGGAGGCGACGTTCACCACGGGGGCCCGACTCCCCGTCGACGGCGGCCTCGGCGGCCCGTGACCCCGCGCCTCACACCCCACCGTCCCCGCACCCCACCTTTCCCATCCGGAAACCTGGAGCACACCCCATGAGCACCACACCCGACACGGCGCCCACCGCCGCGGCGACGGACCCGAAGGGCCCAGGCGAGGAACAGCGGAAGCTGCCGCTGTTCGCCCTGCTCGCCCTCGCCACCGCCGTCTTCGTCACCAGCCTCACCGAGACCCTCCCCGCCGGTCTGCTGCCCGCGATGAGCAAGGACCTGGGAGTCAGCGAGTCCGCGACCGGTCAGACCGTCACGGTCTACGCGATCGGCACCGCCCTGACCGCGATCCCGCTCACCGCCGCCACGGCGGGCTGGCGGCGCAAGAAGCTGCTGCTCACGGCCATGGGCGGGTTCGCCCTCGCCAACACCGTGACGGCCGTGTCGTCCGTCTACGAGCTGACGATGGTGGCACGGTTCGTCGCCGGGGTCGCGGCCGGTCTCGCCTGGGCCCTGCTCGCCGGGTACGCCCGCCGCATGGCCCCCGTGCACCTCCAGGGCAAGGCGATGGCCGTCGCCATGGCCGGCATCCCCGTCGCGCTCTCCCTCGGTGTGCCCGCGGGGACGTTCCTCGGCGAGTGGCTCGGCTGGCGCGTGGCGTTCCTGTCGATGACGGTGCTCACGGTCGTACTCCTGGTGTGGATCTTCGTGGGCGTACCGGACTTCCCCGGCCAGGGGCGCGGCGAGCGGCCGAAACTGCTGCGGACCCTGACCGTCCCGGGCGTCTCCCCGGTCCTCTTCGTCACGCTGGTCTTCGTGCTGGGGCACACCATCCTGTACGCGTACATCGCCACGTACCTCGAGGACCTGGGCCTCGGTGGCTCCACCGGCTTCATCCTGCTGGTCTTCGGAGCCGCCTCGCTGGCGAGCATCTGGATCGTCGGCGCGCAGATCAACCGCCGGCTGCGCGGCCTCACCGTCGGCGGCGCGCTGCTGGTCGCCGTGGCCTCGCTGCTGCTGGCCGTCCTCTCCGACACCACCGCCCTCGTCTATGTGGCGGTGGTGCTGTGGGGTCTGGGCTGGGGTGGTGTGCCCACCCTGCTGCAGACCGCCGTCGGTGACGCGGGGGGCGAGTCGGCCGATGCCGCGCAGGCGATGCTCGTCACGCTCTGGAACGTCGCGATGGCGGGCGGCGGCATCGTCGGCGGCATCCTGCTGGACACCCTGGGCAGTGAGTCCTTCCCCTGGACGGTCCTGCTGCTCCTGCTGCCGGTGATCGCGGTCGTGCTCTACGCCCGTCAGGCCGGTTTCCCCGCCCATCGGCCGGTGGAAGCCTGACGCACCGCGCCCCGACCATGTTCATGATTTGTTGACACTTCGCCGGTCGGCTCCGGGACCCGGCTCCACCAGTGGCGGAGCCGGGTCCTTCGGGTCCACGTGCCCGTCACGTATGCCCCGCCGAGGGGCGTCTTCGCAGGTCAGGCCCCGAACTCGCAAAATAGACGGCCGACCCGGGCAAACTCCGTTCCGAGCGGTACTTTCACCTCGTACTGATGTGCCATGCATCCACTCGGGTGCGAGCGGTGACGAGTATCGAGGGGGCGTAGCGTTACATGTCGTCAAGTGAGGTGCGCGCGGCGGTGCCGGGCGACGGCGCGTACATGCAGACGTTCATGGACGAGATCTTCCGGGCGTTCCAGCGGCCGGAGCAGCGCCGTTGGGCCCATGCCTATCTGTGGGCCCTGATCCATGGATCGGGCAAGAAGACACCCCGCCGCATGGCACTGGCGAAGCCCTTACCCCCGGCCGCGGCTCACGGTCTCCACCAGTTCATCAACGCCAGCCCGTGGGAGTGGGCGCCGGTACGCCGCCGGCTCGCCCGCCGGGTCGCCGCGCGGACGACCCCGCACGCATGGACCGTCGCCGAACTCATCATCCCCAAGCGCGGCGAGCACTCGGTGGGCGTGCACCGGCGCCTCGACCCCGTCACCGGGCGCACCGTCAACTGCCAGCGGGCGCTGGTCTTCTTCCTCGTCTCGGGGACGCAGTGCTACCCGGTGGACTGGAGCCTCGTGCTCGGCGGGGCGTGGGACTCGGACCGGGAACGCAGACGCCGGGCGCGCATCCCCGGGTCCGAGGCCGGGCGCACCCCCGCCGACCATGTCGTCGGGTACGCCGCCGAAGTGGCCGCTCAGCCCCGACTCGCCAGGCTGCCCTGGGTGCTGGACCTGACCCGGTGCGACGACGCGGCGGGAGTCCTCGCGGGCCTCGCCCGGCAACGGGCCGACGTGGTGTGCGAGGTGTCCCCGGACCACCTGGTGCTCCTCACCGGGCAGCACACGCCCGTCGTGACCAAGGTGAGCGCGCTCATGGAGGTCCGGCACGCCCGGCAGACCCACGTCCTGCTCCGGCAGACCCCGGACGGCCGGGTCCGGCCCGTACCGGTCCACACCTATGCGGACACGGTCGTGGCGCCGCGGCCCGGCCTCGGCGACGACATGGGCGTACGCCCGTACCGCCTCCTGGAACGGCCCGACCCGGACGGCCGGCAGCCCGCCCGGTACTGGCTCACCACCCTCACCGACCGGCGGGTGGAGGAGGTCCTCCGGCTGGCGCGCGGCCACGCCGCCGCCCTCTCCGCCGTCACCACGCTCGGCCGCAGATTCGGCGTCCTCGACTTCGAGGGCCGCTCTTTCCCCGGCTGGCACCACCACATGACCATGGTCTCGGCCGCCTACGTCTACCAGCGCCTGCCCGGTGCCGCCGGGGACACCACCGCCCCGCCGGAAGCGCCACCCCGTGCCCGGACCCCGCCCACCGCACCTCCCGCCGTCGCCCTCACCGGCGCCTCCCACTGACATGGCGGCGCTGCGAACCGGCGTGAGGCCGAGGGGAAAGGGTGGGTGGGGCACGTGAGACAGGTACTCGTGGTGGAGCAGGACACCTCCGCGGCGGCGGCCATGGTGAGCGATCTGCGTCGGCAGGGATTCACCGCCCGCAGCGTCTCCACCGGAGAGGGGGCGGTGCGGGTGTACGGAGAAGCGGATCTGGTGCTGTTCTCCCTGGAACTGCCCGATATCGACGGGCTGGAATTGTGCCGTTCCCTGCGCAGCGGCGGGGACACGGCCCTGATAGCGGTCACCGATGCCGACGCCGAACTGGAGCGCGTCCTCGTGCTGCACGCGGGCGCGGACGACTGTGTGGTGAAAACCTGGGGATTCCGGGAAATCGGAGCCCGTATCGAAGCGGTACTGCGCCGGACCCGGCCCCGACAGGACCTTCCGGGCACCATTTCCCTGCGCGATCTGCATATCGATCCACGTAGGCAGGAGGTTCGGCTCGGGGGACGGCTCGTCGGCGTCACTTCGAAGGAGTTCGAGCTGCTCTACACCCTGGCCGCCACCCCGGAGACGGTCGTGACGCGGAAAGAGCTGATGGCCCGGGTCTGGGGCAGTGACTGGGGGCACACCAGCCGCACGATCGACACGCATGTGAGCAGCATCCGGGCGAAGCTCGGCTCCAGCGGCTGGATCATCACGGTCCGGGGCGTCGGCTACCGGATGGGGTACGCCTGGCAGATGTCGAAGACGCCCTCGGGCTGAGCGGATCGGGGCGTACGGCCCCGGGACACGCGTGCTCCCGGGGCCCTCGCCGTTCCCCGGAGCACGCACGCTCCCCGGGGCCCCGCCGTCACACCGCCGCCCCCTCCAGCCGCCGCAGCAGCGGGTGGTGCGCCTCGCCCTTCTCCCCCACCGCCCGTCGCGCCCACCAGGCCGAGGCCAGGTTCGAGGTCAGCAGGGTGCGGTGCGGCTCGCGGCGGGCCAGCTCGGTCAGGGCGGCGAGCGTGCCCATGCCCGTGCCCGTGAAGAGCAGGGCCGTGTCGGCGGGCAGCTCCCGCTCCCGTATCCGCCGCAGGATGGCCCCGGTCGTCACCGCGTACGGATCGAAGTGCGCGTCCCCGCCCGGGCGCGCCGCTTCCTCCGCCGGGACGAGCACCACCCCGTCGACCGTGAGGCCGGCCCGCTCCCAGAAGGCGCGGGAGGTGTCGGTGAGCCAGGGCTCGTACGGGGAGACGAGCGTCAGGCGGGCCACCCCGAGCGCCTCGCAGGCCGCGAGGATCGCCTGCGTGGAGGACCGCACGGGCGAGCCGACGCGCTCGGACAGCTCGTCGCAGAAGGCCCGGTCGCCCGTCGGCTCCAGCAGGTAGTGCGATGCGCTGCACGCCACCACCGTGGCGTCCAGGCGCAGCGCACCGAAGCTGCCGAGCAGGGTGGGGAGCACCTCGTTGTACGTCTCCAGCATCGCCCGGAGCCCGACCCCGGGAGTCACCGGGAAGCGGGAGGTGTACACATTCATTCCGGCGCCGAGCAGACGCATGAACTCGGGTTCCGCCGTGGGGTTCTCCGGCGGTACGACGACCCCCAGCCGGGGCAGCGAGAAGAGATCCATGCCCAGCACCGTAGGGCGTACGTCACATCAACGGGTGTTCTTCGTCCGCTATTTGGCATGCCTGGACACCACCCTTGCACTCCCTTTCCTTCCTGACATTCCTTGACACTCCGCAACACAGCCCTCACACGGCAGACATTGATCTTCCCGGCCAGGCGCCGAAGGATATGACTCGGCGAATACAGCACTTTGGTCGACCCTTTTCGGGAAAGAGGAGAAAGAGAAATGGCAGCAGAAGGACCCGAGAAACCGGAGAGGCCGCCCCGCATATCGGACGCGACGCTGCGGGACTCCGCGCACATGGCGGGGGTGGAATTCGGCCCCGAGGACGCCGCCGCCATCGCGGACCTGTTGGTGCGGACGGGCGTCGAACTCGTCGAGGTGGGCATGGTCTCCGGACCGGACTCCAAGGACGCCGACCTCGTCCTCGCCACCCACGAGGCGGTCACCGCCGAGCGCAGCATGACGCTCGTCGTCGTACGCGACCGCCGCCAGGTCGCCCGTGCGCTGGACGAGGCCGAGCGCCTGGGGGTGCGCCACATCATGTACTCGATCCCCACCTCCGAGCAGCACGCGCAGCTGAAACTCGACTCGGCGAGCCCCAAGTTCCTTCAGACGCTGGCGCGTTCGGCGATCCAGCAAGCGAAGGAGCGCGGCTTCCACGTCACGTTCAGCGGTGAGGACGGCGCCCGGACGCCCCGGGAGCGGCTCGTCCCCTATGTGGAGGCGGGGTTCGCGGCGGGGGCCGACCGGTTCCGGCTCGCGGAGACCGTCGCGTACCTCTCGCCCTGGCAGATGGAGGAGGTCATCGCGGACATCACCGCGATCGACGGCTCCGAGATCGAGATCCACTCGCACAACATGCTGGGCATGGCCGTCGCCAACTCCCTGGCCGCCGTGCGGGCGGGCGCCCAGTGGATCTCCGCGACCGTCGGCGGGATCGGGGAGCGCGGCGGCAACGCCCCGCTGGCCGAGCTGCTCACCTCGCTGCGCGTCATCCACGGCGACACCCGCTTCGACCTCACCCACCTCACCGAGCTGTCCCGGATCGCCCTGCGGGGCGCCGGCCTCGGCGACGCCTTCCAGTCCGGGCCGACCACCCCGCACGCCTTCGCGTACGAGCTGCCGGGCCAGCTGAACCACCCGCACGCGTACGAGACACTGCCCGCCGAACTCGTCGGCAACAGACGCGGGTTGCGCGTCCGCAGCCGCCTCACCACCGCCCTCGTCCACTGGGCCCTGGCCGATTCGGGCCTGGAGGTCGACGTCGACGCCTTCACCCCGTGGCTGGCCGACCGGCAGGAGCGGGACGGCCGCCCGCTGTTGGACCGGGACACGATCCGCAAGGCCGCCATCGACTTCCGCCCCGTACCCGCGTAACCCGCCCCATCTGCATACGGAGTTCACGATGTCCACCGCCACCCTGACCGGCGTATGCCCCGAGTGCGAGACCGACCTGACCGTCCCCCCGGTCGCCCCGGGCGAGACGCTCTCCTGCCCCGAGTGCATCCTGACCCTCCGCGTCGAGGCCGTCGAGGACGGCCGGCTGACGCTGGAGATGGTCGAGGTGCAGCTGCGCGACTGGGGCCAGTGACATGGGCGCTGTCCGTCCCGTCGCGGTCGTCGCGGACCGGATCGCCTGGGAGGAACGCCTGCTCATCGAGGCGGCCCCGGCGTTCGGCCTCCGTCTCGACTGGGTCAACGACGAGTCCCTCTCCCTCGGCCACCCGGACGCCCCGTCGATCAAGGGGTACGACACCCTCCTCATCCGCAGCCGCAGCTACACGCGCGGCGGCCTGATCGCCACCCTGGCCGAGGCGGCCGACGTCCCCACGCTGAACACCGCCCGGGCCATCCACGCCTGTGAGAACAAGGCCGCACTGCGCGCCCTTCTCACGACCGCCGGGGTACCCGTCCCCGACCACCGGCTCGTGCTCTCCCGCAAGGACTTCGACAAGGCGCTGGCCGATCTGCCCCTGCCTCTCGTCCTCAAGCCCGTCTTCGGCGGGATGGGCAAGCGGGTCACGCTGGTCCGGCACGCCGACACCGCTCACTCCGTGTACGACTACATCGAGGACCTGGCCCACGCCTTCGAGCAGGCCAGTGTGGTGGAGCCGTACCTCGGCGGCAGCTCGGTGCGGTGCCTGGTCGTCGGGCGGGAGCTGATCGGGGCGGCCGAGTTCGAGACCGGCGGCAGTGACTGGCGCAACAACGCGGCCCTCGGCAACAGGAACCGCGCCGTCGCCCACGACCCCGACGTACTGAAGATCGTCGACGGTGTGGTGGACGTGCTCGGACCCGGCATCTACGGGGTCGACCTCTTCGCCACCCCCGACGGCTTCGTCGTCAACGAGGTCAACCACGCCCCCGGCTTCCGGGCCGTGGCCTCCGCCACCGGAGCGGACATCCCCTCGGCCATCGGCCGTCATGTGCAGGAGCTGATCGCATGATCCGTGCAGGAGTCGTCGGCGCCTCCGGGCTCGCCGGCGGCGAACTCATCCGCCTCATCACCCAGCACCCCGACCTGGAACTCACCTTCCTGGGCGGCTCCTCCCACATCGGCCGCCGCCCCTCCGAGCTCCACCCCGGCCTCCGCGACGACCAGGGCCTGACCATCCAGCCGGTCACCGAGGACATCGCGGACAAGGCCGACGTCCTCTTCCTGGCCACCCCGGCACCGGTCTCGGCCGACCTCTCCTCACTGCTCGCCGACCGCGTCCCGGTGATCGTCGACCTCAGCGGCGCGTTCCGCATCCGTACACCGGAGCTGCACGACCGCTGGTACCCGAAGGTCGAGCGCCGCACCGACCTGGCGGACCGCTTCGTCTACGGCGTACCGGAGCTGATCGGCGACCAGTTGAAGGACGCCGCACTCATCTCGCTGCCCGGCTGCTACGCCACCGCGATCACCCTGGGCCTCGCGCCGCTC
This sequence comes from Streptomyces sp. NPDC044984, assembly GCF_040646935.1. Lineage (NCBI taxonomy): Bacteria > Bacillati > Actinomycetota > Actinomycetes > Kitasatosporales > Streptomycetaceae > Streptomyces > Streptomyces sp. NPDC044984. The sequence goes on along the minus strand of NZ_JBEZBE010000030.1, from coordinate 93,347 downwards.
ACCCTCGGCCTCGGACTCGACCTGAAGACGGTGGTGGTGGACGGCAAGAGCGGGTCCAGCGGCGGCGGCGTCCACCTGCGCACCTCCGACCTGCACCCGTTCCGGGCCGGGGCCATCGCCCCCTACTCCCCGACCGGGCACCGGCACGCCGCCGAGGTCCGCGACTTCCTGGAGCGGAGCAAGTCCGGCACCATCGGGAACCTGTCCATGTCGGCGTACGGCGTCCCCAACGTGCGCGGGCTGCTGACCAGTTCGTACGTGTTCACCGACGAGAAGGTGGACCGGCGCGAGCTGAACCGGGCCTATCTGCGCTTCTACAAGGGGCGCCCGTTCGTCCGGGTGCGGCGGCACGACGAGACGCTGATCCCGGTGCCCGACCCCCAGGTCGTCCTCGGCTCCAACTATGCGGACGTCACGGTGCTGTGGGACGAGGAGGGTGGCCGGATCGTCGTGCTCACCGCACTCGACAACCTGGTCAAGGGCGCCGCGGGCCAGGCCGTGCAGGTGACGAACCTGCGCTTCGGCCTGCCGGAGGAGACGGGGCTGACGCAGCAGCCGGTGATGCCGGCATGACAGCGGACCGTTCCGTCCCGACCGTGGTGAAGCTCGGCGGCAGCTGCCTGGACGATCTGGACGGCACCTGGTGGGACGACCTGGCCCGGCACGGCCAGGACCGCCCGCTGGTCCTCGTGCACGGCTGGTCCAAGCCGCTGAAGAGACTCGACGCCCGCTACAGCGAACCGTCGGCGATCCTGCGCGACCGGTACGGCAACCAGAGCCGGTGGACCACGCCCGAGGTCATCGACGACATCAAGACGGTCAGCGCCACCCTGGCCGAGGACGTCCTCGCGCGGCTGAAGGACCGCGGCATCACCGCCGAGCGGCTGCTCGGCAGCGACGGGCTGGTCGGCGCGGGAGCGGGCGAGCGGTGGTGGTGGCGGGAGAAGCAGCTCGTGGAGCTGGAGAACCTCGTCGGCCCGATCACCGGGGTCGACCCGGCCCCGCTCAAGAACCTCCAGCCGGCCCACGCCTACCTGGTCACCCCGCTCGCCAGGAACGCGGCGGGCCAGGAGGTCAACACCGACGCCGACCGGGCCGCCGCCGCGATCGCCGGGGCCATCGGCGCGTCGGACCTGGTCCTGGTCACCGACGTCGGCCATCTGCTGATCGACGACGAGCCGGTACGCCGGATCAGCGCACAGGACGCGGTCGCCTTCCGCGACAAGGGCGCCAAGGGCGGCATGCGCAAGAAGCTGCGGGCGGCGGGCGAGGCCCTGGAGCACGGTGTGGAGCGGGTCGTCATCGGCAGCGCCGCCGTCACGGAGCTGCTGGACGGCTCCACCGGCACGCTGATCACGAAGGCTCCCGGCGGGGCCGGTACGTCAGGAGCTGACGCATGAGCCGGTCCCGCGTGCTGGTCGTCGACAACGGAACGCTTTCGCTCAGGCAACTCCGTTCGCGATTGGAAGAACTGGGCTCGGAAACGGAAACGGTCGACGCCTCCTCCGTACCCGCCCGGGTGGACGGCCGCTACCAGGCCATCGTGTTGAGCGGTACCAAGGTGCGCGCGTACGACAGCGAGTTCTACAAGCCCCTGATCGACCTGGTGACGACAGCGGACGTGCCGGTCTTCGGCATCTGCGGCGGGATGCAGATCCTCGCCGTCGCGGCCGGCGGACGCCTCGCGGAGGGGCCGCAGCGGGTCGGCGGCTACGAGGTGCGGGTGGACACGGAGGAGCCGCTCTTCACCTATGTGAAGCCCACGGTCACCGTCTTCCACCGGCACACCCTCTACCTCCAGGAGGCCCCGGCGGGCTACCGCTCCATCGGCCGCTCCGAGCACGCGCCCGTGGAGTTCCTGCGCTCGGACGACGGCCGGATCCACGGCGCCCAGGCCCACCTGGAGTTCCGCAGGGACGGTCTGGAGATCCTGCGTGGCTTCGCACAGCTCTACCAGTGACCCGAGCCCCTGCCGACCCCTTCGTACAGAACAAGGACTTCGCCATGAGTGCAGCAGTGGAAGAACCGCAGGAACCCGCCCTCACCGTCCACCTCAACGGCAGCGGCGGCGCCATCAAGGGATGGGTGGTCGTCGACACGCTCGTCGACGGCCTGGCGATGGGCGGCACCCGGATGACCACCGGGGTCACCGAGGAGGAAGTCGCGGGCCTGGCCCGGGACATGACCGAGAAGTTCACCCTGGCGGGGCTGCGCATCGGCGGCGCCAAGGCCGGGATCGTCGCCGACGCCACGAATTCCGAGGGCGCGGGCCGCGACGAGACCTTCCGCACCTTCGGCCGCACGGTGAAGCCACTCCTGCACGGCGGCATCCACCTCGGCATCGACATGGGCGTCACCCCCGCCGACCGAGCCGTCTTCTTCGAGGAGGCGAAGTACGACCCCCGCTACCGGCTGGGCGCCCCGGACATGCCGATCGACTGGCGTACGTACTACGAGCCCCTGATCGACGCCACCGGCCACGGTGTCGGGGTCGCCGCGATCACCGCCCTGGAGGCGAGAGGCCGCACCGGACCCGCCCGGGTCGTGGTGCAGGGGTTCGGCGCGGTGGGCCGGGCGGTGGCGCGGTTCCTGGAGGACCGCGGGCACATCGTCGTGGGCATCGCGGACATCCGGGGCACGATCAGCGCGGACCGGCTGCCGGTGGCCGAACTCGTTGCCGTCACGGACCGGTTCGGGGCCATCGACCGCAGCCGACTGCCGCAGGATGTGAAGCTGTCCGGCGAACCGGACGCCTGGCTGGACGTGGACGCGGACATCCTGATCCTGGCCGCGCAGAAGTACGCGATCAACGCCGAGAACGCCCACCGCCTGCGGGCCGGCCTGGTGGTCGAGGGTGCCAACCTCGCCTCCAGCGCGGCGGCCAAGGAGAAGGTGGCCGCGTCGGGGGCCGGTCTGGTCCCGGGCGTGATCGCCAACATCGGCGGCGCCGCCTCGGCTGCCCTGGCCGTCACCCGGGTCGTCCCCTTCGGCCTGGAGGCCGCGGCGCGCAAGGCGTGGGTCTTCGACTGGGTCGGCGACCGGGTCCGGCAGAACACCCGGGACCTGCTGGAGATCGCGGCCTCCCGGGCAGGCGACCCGCTGCCCGAGCTGCTCGCGGCCCGCCGGAAGGAGCGCTGATGAGTACGGCGGCGAAGGAACGGCCGGTCGACGCCGCGGCGGCCGCTCCTGGCGAACGTGCCGCCGAGTACCGCCGCCGCGGCTGGTGGCGGGACGAGACCTTCCTCGACGACCTGCACCGCCAGGCCCGGGAGTGCCCGCGCCGGCTGGCCGTCGCGGGCCGGCGCGTGGCGGAGTCCCGTACCGACACACTCGATTACGCCGAACTGAACCGGCTGACCGATCGGTTCGCCCTGACTCTGCTGGAACTGGGCGTTCAGCGGGGCGACTTCGTCGCCGTGCAGCTCCCCAACCGGTGGGAGATGGTGCCGCTGATCTTCGCCTCCATCCGGGTCGGCGCGGTCATCGTCCCGATCTCGCCCCTCTGCGCGGAGGAGGAGCTGCGCCACCGGCTCGGCCTCACCGAGGCTCGGGTGTTCATCACCCTCCCGGAATGGTCGGGCACCCCGCTGGTGGAGATCGCCACCCGCCTCAGCCGCGAACTTCCTTTCTTGGCGCACGTGTTGGTGGTGGACGGGCCGCTGTCCGAGGGCGCGCTCTCCTTCCACGAGCACTTCGTGGCGAACGAGCGGGAGGAGCGGGAAGGTGCCGCCGCCCGGCTGGACGGTCTGGCGCTCGGCGCGGACGACCCGTTCGTGGTCCTGTTCACCTCCGGCACCACCGGCCTGTCCAAGGGGGTCCTGCACAGCCAGAACACGGTGCACTCGGCCGTACGCGGGTATGTCGACGCGTTCGGAGCGGGGGAGGGCGGGGACGGTGCCGGCTGGGTGGCGGCGGTCTCCACGCCGCTGGTCCACTACTCGGGGTTCGCGCAGGGCGTCCTGGCCGGGGTCATGCTGGGCGGTACCGTCGCCTTCCAGGACGTACGCCGCAACGAGGCGCTGCTGGACCTGGTGGAGCGGTACGGGGCGACCCTGCTGTACGGACCGCCCGCCACCCTCACCGATGTGGCCGCCTCCCAGCGCGCCGAGCGGCGGGACACCAGCACGCTGCGCCATGTGGTGATCGGTTCGGCGCCGGTCCTGCGGGAGCTGGCCGACGAGGTCCACGAGACGCTCGGTGCCCACGCCCACTCCCTGTGGGGCATGTCGGAGAACGGCCCCGTGACCACCACCCGGCCCGAGGACCCCGACGGCTGGTCGGCGCGGAGCAACGGCCGCGCGATCGACGCCATGGAGACCCGGATCGAGACGTCGGAGGCGTACGGGGCTTCGGCCGCCGCGGGCTCCGTCGGGAGGCTCAAGGTGCGGGGCGCATCGCTCGCTCTCGGGTACCACCGGCGCCCCGAGGCGTTCGCGGCCGAGCTGGACGAGGACGGCTGGTTCGACACCGGCGACCTCGCCCGGGACGACGGCCGGGGCGGCATCCGCATCATCGGCCGGGCCCGGGACGCGGTCCTACGGGACGGGCGGGTGGTGCCGATGACGGAACTGGAGGCTGTGATCGGCAGCCACCCGAAGGCGGCCGAGGCCGCACTGGTGGGGCTGGAGGCCGCGAACGGGGCAGGCGACGTGATCGTCGCCGTCGTGGTCCCGCGCGGTGGACAGGGCCCGACGCTGGAGGAGGTCAGGGCCCGGGTCACGGAGGCGGGCCACGACGCCCGCTTCCTTCCCGACCGGGTGGAACACGTCCCCGCCCTCCCCAAGACCCTGACCGGCAAGGTCCGCAAGGCCGAGCTGCGGGAGCGGTACGCCGCGAGCACCCCCGCCTGACCCCGTACGCGTATCCCCCACCGAGCACTGGAGCTGCTGCCATGCCCGAACCCACACCGGTCTCCATGTCGGCGACCCTCGCCGCCGACGAGGCCCTGGCCCGACGGCGCCGGGCCGGGGAGCGGGTCCTGTCGATGGCGAGCGGGGAGATCGGCCTGCCCGTCCTCCCGGCCCTCAGGGACCGGCTCGCGGCGGCGGCCGGCGAGAACGCGTACGGCGCCGTCGCCGGAAGCCCCGCCCTGCGCTCCGCCGTCGCCGGGTACTGGGAACGGCGCGGCCTGGCCGTCGACCCGGGGCTCGTCGTGGCGGGCCCCGGCAGCAAGTCGCTGCTGTTCGCCCTGCTCCTGGCCATCGGCGGGGACGTGATCGTGCCGGTGCCGAGCTGGGTGAGCTACGCGGCCCAGGCCCGGCTGGCCGGGGCGCGGTCCGTCCCCGTACCCATCCTGCCGGGGCAGGGCGGGGTGCCCGACCCGGACCGGCTGCGCGAGGCGGTCACCGACGCGCGGACGGCCGGGCAGCACCCCCGGGCGGTGGTCGTGACCGTGCCGGACAACCCGACCGGGACGATCGCCTCGGCCACCACCGTACGGCGGCTGGCGCAGGCGGCCCGCGAACTGGACCTCGTCATCGTCTCCGACGAGATCTACCGCGACCTGGTCCACGACGGCTCCGGACCGGCCGTCTCCCCGGCCCTGCACGCACCCGAGCGGACCGTCGTCACCACCGGGCTCACCAAGAACCTGGCGCTCGGCGGCTGGCGCACGGGCGTGGCCCGGTTGCCCGACAGCGAGCTGGGGCGCGCCCTGCACACCCGGCTCACCGCGGTCGCCAGCCAGATCTGGTCCAGCCCGCCCGCTCCGGTGCAGACGGCGGCCGCGTACGCGTTCGGGGAGCCGCCGGAGGTCACCGAACGCGTCGCGGCGAGCCGGCGGCTGCACCAGGCGGTGGTGCGCGCGGTCGCCGCCCGCTTCACCGCCGTGGGCGCGGAGCTCGCCCCCGCCGCCGCGACCTGCTATCTCTACCCGGACTTCGAGCCCCTGCGGAAGCACCTGGCCGAGGCCCACGGCGTGCACGGAGGCGACGGCCTGGCCGCGCTGCTCTCCGAGCGGTACGGGGTCGGCGTCCTGGCCGCCACCGCCTTCGGGGAGCCCGGCCGCCCCCTGCGCATCCGCGCGGCGACCAGCCGCTTCTACGGCGAGACCGCCGAGCAGCAGACGGCGGCGCTGGAGGCGGCGGGATCGGCGGATCCGCTCTCCCTGCCATGGATAAGGGAATCCGTCGACCGGGTCGGCGAGGTCCTGGCCGACCTGGCGGGGTCGCCGGTCCCCGCTCTCGCCCCGCACGCCTGATGTCATCCGACTCGTCCACGTACTGAAGGAGTCACCGATGCCCCACTCCCACCTCCCCGTCCTCTTCGAGGCCCGGTACGACGGCGAACGCCATGTCGGCTTCGGTCGCCCCGAGGAGGGCACGCGGCAGACCCTGTACCGGGTGGAGGACGGCCAGGTCGCCGCCGCCTTCATCGCCACCGACGGCTCGGAGGAGGCCCTGCGGGCCGCTCTCACCGAGGGCGCGGCGACCGTCGTCGTCACGGCCGGGGACCCGGGACTGCGCCTGCTGCCTCCCCTGCTTCCGCAGGCCACCGGCAACGCCCTGCTGAGCGGTTTCATGGGCACGCACAAGAAGAAGTGGGGCGGCGAGACCGCTCCGGAAGACGGGGAGTTCATCCCGCCCAAGTGGTTCTTCAAAGGGTTCGGCGACTGGGTGAGGCTGCCCGGCGAGGAGCTGAACGTGCCCGCCCGGCCGGTCGCCCTCATCGAGGAGCCCGAGGTCGCCCTCGTCTACGTCAACGACGCCGACGGCACCCCGCACTACGCCGGTTACACCTTCGGCAACGACCTGTGCGACATCGGCCTGCACCGCCAGGACCCGGGCTACAACCCGTACTGCAAGCTGTGCGACACCGCCCTCTCCCCGTTGCTCTTCCTCGGCCCGCCGCCGCGTACGGTGACCGGCCGGGTCACCATCGTCCGGGACGGCGCGACGGCCTGGGAGGGCCCGTTCGACTGCGGCGACGACGCCCTCTACTACCGGGGGCGCGACATGGCGGACCACCTGTTCACGTTCCCGGCGGTACGGCGTCCCGGGCTGGTCAACTACGTGCTCCTGGGCGCCGACGAGGCGAGCTTCCACGACGGGTTCCGGATCGCCGACGGCGACCGCATCGCCATCGACGTGAAGAGCCACGGGGTCGCCTTCGAGAACCAGGTGCGGTACGTCTCCACGGCACCGTCCACCACCCCGGCCGCCGCTCCCGCGCCTGTCACCACGGCATGAACACCGCGTGAAGCCGGGCCGGTCGATCTGTGCAGACGGAGTCCGGCCCAGGCACGCTCTGAGGACCACCACCCGCCCACCCCGTTCCGCCGACGGACTTCGCAGGAGGAGACCGCACCGTGCCCGCCACCACCAAGAAACAGGTGCATCTCGCAGCGCAGCTGCCCGGCATCCACAATGTGACCGTCTGGTCGGACCCACGCTCCGAGAGCCAGATAGCCATCGGCTCCTTCATGCGGCTCGCGCAGACCGTCGAACGCGGCAAGTTCGACTTCTTCTTCCTCGCCGAAGGACTGCGGCTGCGCGAGCACAAGGGGCAGGTCTACGACCTGGACATCGCGGGACGGCCGGAGAACCTGACCATGCTGAGCGCCCTGGCCGCCGTCACCACGCACCTGGGCCTGGTCGCCACGGTCAACGCCACCTTCAACGAGCCGTACGAGGTGGCGCGCCGGTTCGCCACCCTGGACCGGCTCAGCGGCGGCCGGGCCGGCTGGAACGTGGTCACCAGCTACGACGCTTTCACCGGCGAGAACTTCCGCCGGGGCGGCTTCCTCCACGAGGCCGACCGCTACACCCGGGCCGCCGAATTCCTCACCACGGCACGAGAGCTGTGGGACAGCTGGTCGGGAAGCGACCTGAAGGCCGACGCGGCGACGGGCGAGTTCGTCAGCTCCGGAGCCGGCCGCTTCGCCCACCGGGGGCAGCACTTCGACATCTCCGGCCGGTTCGCCACCCCGCCGGGACCGCAGGGCCACCCGGTGATCGTCCAGTCCGGCGAGTCCGACGCGGGCCGCGAGTTCGCCGCGTCCGACGCCGAGGTCGTCTTCAGCAAGCACAACCGGATCGATGTGGCGCGGGAGTTCTACCGGGATGTGAAGCGGCGCCTGGCCACTTACGGCAGGAACCCCGATGACCTGCTGATCCTCCCCACCGCCAACGCGGTGGTCGCCGACACCGACGAGGAGGCCGCCGCGTACGCGGAGGAGATCAGCCGCGAGCTGGTCAGCCCACAGACAGCGATCGCCCACCTGGAGGCGGTCTGGGGCCGCGACCTGTCCGCGTACGACCCTGACGGGCCACTGCCCGACATCGAGCCCGAGGACGACGCCCACTTCCTGAAGGGGCACTCGGTGTTCCGCAGGGGCCGGGCGGAGACGGCGCGACAGTGGCGCAGGCTCGCAAAGGAACGGAACCTCTCCATCCGGGAGCTCGTCATCGAGGTCGGTGGGCGGCAGACGTTCGTCGGCAGCCCGCGGACGGTCGCCGACGCCATCGACGACTACGTCCAGACCGAGGGCGCCGACGGCTTCGTCCTCGTGCCCCACCTGACCCCCGGTGGCCTGGACGACTTCGTGGACCGGGTGGTGCCGATCCTTCAGGAGAAGGGGGTCTACCGCGACGACTACACCGGCACCACACTCCGGGACCACCTCGGCCTGTCCGCCGCACCCCGCCCGGCCGCGTGGGGCGGCCCCGGACAACCCCTGCGCGACGAGCGTCCGCGCGGCCGGAAGGAGACCTCAGTATGACCGGCACGACCGGCACGACCGGCGCCATCGACCCGAAGGCCACCCCGGCCGCCGCCTCCGGCACGCCCACCGCTCCCCTGCACCTGGCCGTCGCCCTCGACGGCGCGGGCTGGCACCCGGCGGCCTGGCGGGAGGAGGGCGCCCGGCCGGGTGAGCTCCTCGACGCCGTGTACTGGGCCGACCTGGTCGCCGAGGCCGAACGGGGCCTGATCGACTTCGTCACCTTCGAGGACGCGCTCGGCCTCCAGTCCGCCGCCTTCCACCTGCCCGACGACCGCACCGACCACGTCAGGGGCAGCATCGACGCGGTGCTGCTCGCCGCCCACCTCGCCCCGCTCACCACGCACATCGGCCTGGTCCCGACCACCAACGTCACCCACACCGAACCGTTCCACCTCGCCATCGGCATCGCCACCCTCGATCACGCGAGCAAGGGCCGGGCCGGCTGGCGCCCGCAGATATCGTCCCGCGCGGCCGACGCCGCGCACTTCGGCCGCCGGACCACGCCCCAGCTCACCGAGGACGACGTGACCGACTCGGAGCTGATCTCCCAGCCGCTGCGCGCGCTCTTCACGGAGGGCGCCGAGGTGGTGGAGGCAGCCCGGCGACTCTGGGACAGCTGGGAGGACGGAGCTGAGATTCGGGACGCGGCGACGGGCCGCTTCCTCGACCGCGACAAGGTCCACCACATCGATTTCCAGGGCTCGAACTTCAGCGTGAAGGGCCCGTCGATCACCCCGCGTTCCCCCCAGGGCCAGCCTCTGGTGGTGAGCCTCGCGCACGCCACCATCCCGTACGAGTTCGCCGCCCTCAGCTCCGACGTCGTCGCCGTCACCCCACACGACCGGCCGGGCACGGCGGCGGTCCTCGCCCAGGTCGCCGAGGCGGTGGAGCGCACCGGCCGTGACGTGACGGAACGCCCGCTGCGGACCTTCGCGGATCTCGTCGTCCTCCTGGACGACGAACCGGGCGCCGCCGCACGGCGCAAGGTCCGCCTGGACGAGGTGGCCGGAGCGGAACTCGCCTCGGACGCCGAGATCTTCACCGGTACGCCCACCGAACTGGCCGACCTCCTCCTGGACTGGCGTTCCACCGGCCTGGACGGCTTCCGTCTCCGCCCGGGCGCCCTCCCGCACGACCTCACGGCGATCACCAGGGGCCTGGTCCCGGAGTTGCAGCGGCGCGGGGCCTTCCGTACGGAGTACGCGTCCACCACGCTACGTGGACACCTGGGGCTGGCACGCCCCACCAGCCGCTATTCCAGAGCTGGTTGACGCCTCACCGACGGGAGTCTGCCCCCGGCCCCCACCGCCGGCGTTCAGCCCCCGGGTGCGGGGCTCCCTCATGGATCCGGGGCGGACCGTCATCAGCGCATGCCGGCCGCGCACCACTGTCGTACTCGAGGCAACCGCTTGGCCTCCGATCCCGCCCATCGATGCCGTCACCGTCACCGAGGACGGTCTTCCGCTTCACCGCACGCATGGCTCCGCCAGCCCCCGGCCGAGGGCCTCACCCGGGCGCACGCCACCCGGCTTGCGCTCACGACGAAGCCGCACCGCAGGGCTCCGCCGGCCCGCAGTTCGTCACCCGCTCCGCGGCCAACGGGGCCCCAGGTCCATCGCGCCGACGTGACGGCGTCGCGGTGCGGGAAGTGGTCGCCGATCGCACACAGGGCAGGGCCGGCGGGTCCGCAGTCTGCCAGGACCCCGGTAGTACGCCAGAATCGGTCGAGCCCCCCGACACCGGCGGTGTCCAGGGCACGCTCTTCGGTGAACAGGGCCGCCTTGACGGTGACGGCTTCGGCCGCCGCTACGAGTGCGGCGGTGTCCGCCCGTTGTTCCGCGTCCAGCGCTCGGCCCGCCCGGAGGGTTTCCGCCATGGCGGAAGTGGCGCGTCCGACGACCGCCGACGCGCTGTGGACGGCGAGGACCCATTCCCCGACGGCCGGCAGCAGGCCGGCCGTCGGGAGGCAGAACGAGAAGGCTCTCCCCACTGCCTCTCGGCCGGGTGCGGGACGCCACGCGGCTGAGATCCCGCGCCTCCGCGAGCGCCCCCTGGGCCGCACCCAGGGCCACGTGGGCGAGGTGGAGTCGACCGGCAGTGGTCCGGTGACCGTGACCTGGTGGTCGCGGGCTGCCTGTTCCAGATGGACCAGGGGGTGTAGCCGCCGTCGCCCCACAGGGAGCGGAAAGTGCACACGTCAACTGACCGCATGGCGCACCTTGACCCGGTCACGGTGCGCCGGTCCCCCAAAAAATGATCAAAAGGCCGTTTCAGATCCCCTCTGAAACGGCCCCTGACCTGCGACTTCGTAAAGTCGGGACGACAGGATTTGAACCTGCGACCCCTTGACCCCCAGTCAAGTGCGCTACCAAGCTGCGCCACGTCCCGATGCGGTTCGCGCGGTGAACCGCGTGATCACGCTGGTCAACAGTACCTCATCGGGCGCCGGGGGTGTCATCCCCGTACGGCGGGAGCCGGGGGCGTGCCCCCGGCCGGACGGCGCTCTCGTCCGGCTCGCGCCACACCTTCGGCGCCACCGGGATCCCCTGCTCGTCCCGCTCGGCCGTCACGGCCGCACTGCGCTCGCCCGGGTAGGGGACCCCGTCGGCGCCCTCCGCGACGGGCAGCCCCCTGAGGGTGGACAGGGTGGTGTCGACGGCCGCGGTGAAGTCCGCGGCGCTGCCACCGAAGGCGGCCGGGTCGAGGGCGGTGAGCAGGACGTTCTGGCGGTGCTTGCGGCCGGCCGGGGCGTCGGAGTGGAGAGGAATCCCGGGATGACCACCGTCATCAAGGCCGCGGCCGTGCCCCTCGCCGGTCCCGCACCCGTTCCGCGACGTCGGCGACACCCCGCCGCGCATCCCGTGGGTGTGCTCCTCGGGTCATGTGACGCGGACGTTCACGGAGACCGGCCGCACGGTGGAGCACCTGTCGGACGAGGACTGGATGGGGCGCGGCTGAACGCCCCGCGCGCCGTGCCCCCGCGCTCCTCGTCCAGGGGTGCGGGGGCACGGCGCGAGCGGCCCGCGCTCAGCCGGCGGCGACCAGTTGCCGCGGCTCGCCGTCCCGCCCCGTCGGCCGTGTGGTCCGCAGCGCCGCGATCCCGATGAACACCATCGACGCCGCGCCGGCCAGGGCGAAGGCCGTGAAGCCCCAGTCGCCCTTGTCCGCGGCGAGCAGCTGGCCGCCCAGCCACGGCCCGAAGACCGCGCCGAAGCGGCCCATGCCGGAGGTCCAGCCGACCGCCGTGGCGCGGTTGGCGGGGGCGGAGCCGATGGACACGGTCGCGTAGATCATCGTCTGGGCGCTGTTGAGGAACACGCCGGTGAGGAAGACGACGACGAAGGTCAGCGCGAGCGGCATGTGGACGCTGAGCAGGAACACCCCGCCGGCGGTCAGCGCGAACCAGACCGCCGAGATGCGCGGGGCGCCGAAGCGGTCGGAGGCCCGGCCCGCGACCAGCATGCCCACGATGCCGCCGAGGTTGAACAGGACGACGAAGGTGAGCGCGGAGCCGAGCTCGTAGCCCTCGCTGCGCATCAGGGTGGGCAGCCAGGTGGCGACGCCGTAGACGAGGAGCAGGCCGCCGAAGGAGGCCAGCCAGTACAGCAGGGTCTGGACCCACTCGCCGCCGCGGAACAGGTTGAGCAGGTTGGCCCAGGGGGCGCCGGCGGCGGTCCGGTCCTTGGCGGCGGGCACCTCGGCGTCGTAGCGGGCGGCCAGCGCACGGGCCTCCTCGACGCGGCCGCGGGCGACGAGGAAGCTCAGCGACTCGGGCAGGAATCTGGCCAGCACCGGGACGAAGAGCAGCGGGGCCACGCAGACCCAGAAGGCGGCGCGCCAGCCGAGCGGCTCGACGATCCACAGGGCCACGTAGGCGGAGAGGATGCCGCCGGCGTGGTGGGCGGTCATCAGCAGGCCGATGGTGAGGGCGGCGCGGCCGCGCGGGGCGTAGTCGGAGACCATGCTGATCGCGGTCGGCAGCAGGCCGCCGAGGCCGACGCCGGCCAGGATCCGGCCGAGGCCGAAGACGGCGACGCCGTTCGCGACCGCGCACAGGCCCGAGGCCAGCGAGAAGAGCGCGACGCAGGAGACCATCAGCTTCTTGCGGCCGATGCGGTCGGCGACCGTCCCCGCGGTCAGCGCGCCGACGAGCATGCCGAAGGTCGCGTAGCTGCCGAGGTCGCCGGCCTGGGACGAGGTGATGCCGAGGGCCTTCTCCTCGAGCATGTGGGGCAGCACCGAGCCGTAGATGAACATGTCCAGGCCGTCGAAGAGGACGGCGAGCCAGCACAGGCCGACGACCAGCAGGGCCAGTCTGCTGCCGCGGGCGGACAGCGCGGAGGAGGAGGACATCGTTGTTTTCCTCTCGTCCAGGAGGAGTTTCCCTGGAGGGGACGTGTGATGGGGCGACGCTAAGGACCCCGCTCCAGAAGTGTCAACGCTTTTGTTGACAATCCAAGCGACAATTTGAGGGGTGGGTCACGCACACATGTGCGCATGACCCACCCCCCGGTGGTGCGGTCCTCGTCAGGCGACCGGCGGTGTGCCGTGGGTGTGGAACGACGCGATGGTCTTCAGGCCCCAGGCCTGCCCCTTGGCCCGTTCCGCCTCGGTCCAGGTGATCAGCGGCCAGTCGGGCGCCAGCACCAGGCGGGTGAGCGGGTTGCACAGCTCGATGCGGTTGCCGCCCGGCTCGTAGACGTAGAGGAAGAACGTCTGCTGGATGGCGTGCTTGTGCGGGCCCGTCTCGATGAACACGCCGGTGTCGATGGCGAGGTCGGCGGCGCGCAGGATGTCCTCGCGGGTGTCGGCCGCGAAGGCGATGTGGTGCAGCCGGCCCGAGGAGCCGGTCCAGTCCTCGGTGTAGACGACGTCGTACGACTTGTCGGTGAAGGTCAGCCAACGGGCGGCGATCTTCCCGGAGTCGAGCCGGATCTGCTCGGTGGGCCGGGCGCCGAGGAGCTGTTCCTGGAACTCCGCGTTGGTGAGCACGTCGGCGGCGAGGAAGTTGACGTGGTCGAGGCGGCGTACGCCGACGCCCCGGTTGGGCCTGGCCTGCGGCTGGTTCTTCAGCGCCGGCTTCAGCTCGTCGGGGGCCCGGTAGTGCTCGCTCTCCCAGTACAGGGCGTGCTCGTGGCCGTCGGGGTCGGCGGTGAGGTAGAGCCTGCCGATGCCGGGCTCGTCCTCGACCCACTTCCCGGGCCGGCCCGCCGCCTCCAGGGCCGCCACCCGGCGTCGCAGGGCCTCCTCGCTGGAGGTGCGCAGCGCGAGCCGGCCGAGGCCGGGGTGTTCGCGGGCGGTGAGGACCAGGCTGTGGTGTTCGTAGTCGTCGTAGGTGCGCAGGTGGACGGTGTCGCCGTCCTGGCCGTTGACGGTCAGGCCGAGGTAGTCGGTGAAGAAGGCGACGCTGGCGTCCAGGTCGGGCGTGAACAGCTGGACGTGGCCGACATGGGCGATGTCACCGAGCGGCGGAGTCATGGGTGCCTCCAGGGCGTTGGGCGGGGATCGGAGCCGTCTCGGCGGGTCGGGGGAAGACGGTGCCGTCGAAGATCTTGCGCGCGGTGCGCACGACGGCGGTGCGGCGGACCACGGCGGAGCCGGGGTCGACGTGGACGTCGACCTCCAGGAAGCCGGTGGGGTGTTCGACGCGTACCCGGTCGCCGGACCCGGGGAGCCGCGCGATCCCCTCCCCCACCCCGTCCGGGACGCGCAGTCCGGCCGCCACGCTCGCGGCGCCCAGGACGCCGATGGAGGTGTGGCAGCGCACCGGGATGAAGGTGCGGGTGGTGACCGCGCCGCCGTGCCGGGGCGGGGCGAGCAGGGTCACCTTGGGCACGGTGGCGCCCTCGACGTCCCCGAGGCCCATCAGGTGCCCGGCCGCCAGCCGGATCTCCTCCAGGCGGCCGGCGAGCGCCGCGTCGTCCTCCAGTTCCGCCGGCGTCTCGTACCCGGTGACCTGCAGCGCGGCCGCCGGGATCAGCACCACCGGCATGCCGTTGTCGACGCAGGTCACCTCGGTGCCGGCGATCGTGTCGCGGGCGTTGCCGGTGGGCAGCAGCGGGCCCTCGCCCTGCGGGAACTCGATGACGACCGGGGCGGCGGTGCCCGGCACACCGGATATTCCGGCGGTGCCGGTGGGGTCGACGCGTCCGCCCGGGGTCGGGAAGGTCGCGACGGCGCGTTCGCCGGTGTTGAGCATCCGGATGCGTACGGACGTCTCGTCGTCCCCGGCGGCCACCAGCCCGCGCTCGACGGCGAACGGGCCCACTCCGGCGAGGATGTTGCCGCAGTTCTGCCGGTCGGTGACCTCGGGCGTGTCCACGGCGACCTGGAGGAACAGGTAGTCGACGTCCGCGTCCGGGTCGGCCGAGCGGGAGACCACGGCGACCTTGCTGGTCAGCGGGTGGGCGCCGCCCAGGCCGTCGATCTGGCGCGGGTCGGGACTGCCCATGATCCTCAGCAGCAGGTCGTCGCGGGCGGTGGGATCGGCGGGCAGGTCGCCGGCCAGGAAGTAGCCGCCCTTGGAGGTGCCGCCGCGCATCAGCATGCAGCGCACCCCCTCGGGGCCGGTCACGGCCGCTCCCCCGCCGCGTACGCGTCGTACGACTGGTAGGTCACGCCCAGTTGCCTCAGCTTCTCGCGCAACCCGTAGCGGTCCAGGCCGAGTTGGCCCTCGATGAAGGCGGCGCGGGAGGCGGCCTCCTTGTTCTCCCGGGCCTCGGACGCCTCGGCCGTCTCCCGGGCCTTCTCGCGCGGCACGACCACCACGCCGTCGTCGTCGGCGACGATCACGTCGCCGGGGCGGATCACCTGGCCGTCGACGGCGACCGGCACGTTCACCGAGCCTCCGGTGGCCTTGACCGTGCCCTGCGCGGAGACGGCCCGGGACCAGGCGGCGAAGCCCATCTCGCGCAGCTCCTGCGTGTCGCGGATGCCCGCGTTGATGACCAGGCCGCGGACGCCGCGCCGTTGCAGCGCGGTGGCGAACAGCTCGCCGAACATGC
The DNA here is from genome assembly GCF_040646935.1 of Streptomyces sp. NPDC044984. NCBI lineage: Bacteria > Bacillati > Actinomycetota > Actinomycetes > Kitasatosporales > Streptomycetaceae > Streptomyces > Streptomyces sp. NPDC044984. The sequence goes on along the minus strand of NZ_JBEZBE010000030.1, from coordinate 77,621 downwards.
CGTCGGTGGAGGGGGAGGTGGTGGTGACGACCAGGACGTCGCCCTCGCCGCACTGCTCCACGGCGGCGTGGATCATCAGGTTGTCGCCGGGCCAGGAGAGCACGGTGACCGCGGTGCCGGCGATCCGTACGCCCTGCTGGACCGGCCGCAGTTCCGGTCCGAGCAGCCCGGTGCGGCCCATCGCCTCGCTGATCGTGGCCACGCCGTACCCGGCGAGCGCCTCGACGTCCTCGGCGTCGGCCTTCGGGGGGTCGGTGACGACGACGCCGCTCATGCCAGCTCCTTCGCGATCTGCGGGTACGGGCGCATGAACGCCTCGGCCATGGTCCGGTGCGGCAGGCCCAGGTTGGGGCCCGCGTTGCGCTTGAGCTGGACGCCGCGGCGGACGGCCAGGTCGGTGTAGTAGTCCCACAGGTGCCGTTGGGCGGCGAGGCACTCCATGGCCTTGCGCTTGGTCTCCCACACCTCGGTGATGTCGAGCAGGACCTCCGGCCTGAAGCCGCTCATCTCGGGCTGGTGCGGCTCGAAGTAGAAGACGGGCGGGGCGCCGATGATCTCGCCCTCGCCCGGGTAGCCGATGGCCTGGGCGAGGACGCGGGCCTGGAGGGCCATGCGGTGGGCGGCCGGGTGGTCGCCGTTGTACGGGTCCTCGACGGGATGGGTGAGCACCACGTCGGGCTGGGTGGCGCGGTAGACCTCGACGAGCCGGTCGGTCAGCTCGGGGGTCTCGGTCAGCGGGTAGTCGCCGGCGTCGAAGAAGCGGACCTCGGCGCCGAGGACGGCGGCGGCCTTCTCCGCCTCCTCCCGGCGTATCGCCTTGATCTCCTCCAGCTTCTTCCCCTCGCGCCAGGCCCTGGCGGACTCGCCGCGCTCGCCGAAGGTCAGGCACGCGATGGTGACCTTCTCCCCGCGGGAGGCGGCCAGGGCGATGGCGCCGCCCGCCCGCCACACGAAGTCCCCCGCGTGGGCGGTGACGACGAGCGTCGAACGCGGGACGGCGGCGGGCGCGTTGGCATGCGTCATGAGTGAAGATCTCCTTGGTGACAGGTGACGCCCGCCCCGGTGCGTGGGTCAGTCGCGCAGCGCCTCGATCACGCTGGTGAGGTGGGCGCGGACGGCCGCCTCGGCCGCCCGCGGGTCCCTGGCCCCGATCGCCTCGATCATGGCCAGATGCTCGTTCAGGGATTGCTGCGGACGCCCCGGTCGCAGCGCCAGCTGGAAGCGGTGCCGCACCAGTTGGGCGTTGAGCCGCTCCAGGAGTTCCACGGCCGTCAGCTGGCCGGAGAACTCCCGGATCCTGGCGTGGAGTTCGTGGTTGAGCTCCGAGTAGGTGAGCGGTTCGCCGTCGGCCACGGCCTTGCGCATCGCCGTGCCCAGGTCCTCGAGTTCGGTGACCTGTGCGTCGGTGACGGCGGCCGCCGCCTTCGCCGCGCAGAGCCCTTCGAGGACCAGGCGGCACTCGGTGATGGCGACCGCTTCCTCCACGGTCACCACCCGCACCCGTGAACCACGGTTGCGGATCCGCTCCACGAGCCCCTGGGACTCCAGCTCGATCAGCGCGGCCCGGATGCTGGCCCGGGTCACGCCGAACTGCTCGGCGAGTTCGTTCTCCACCAGCCGCTGCGCCGGCGCCATCTCGCCGCGCAGGATCGCCTCCCGCAGCTGCCCGAGCGCAAGCTGTCTGGCCTGCTCCCCGGTGCCCGGACGGGCTTGGTTCGGCATGGTCGCCCTCCCTGAGTGAGTGCCTGTCGAACGTAAATCTAGCCAAACAAGATTGTCAACAATTTTGTTCGCCGTATTGCGGGTGCCGCTCCCGGCGCACTGATTGTCCTGTCAAAAGGTTGACATGACGCCGGATGCCCGCAGAAGGTGGGCGGACAGGACACGGACCGGGCCGGAGAGGGACTTTCATGGTGGATGCGCTGGGCGTCGCCGTCGTCGGATTCGGCTGGATGGGGCGGGTGCACACCCAGGCGTACGCCCGCGTGCGGCACCACTATCCGCAGCTGGCCCTGCGTCCCGAACTGGTCGCGGTCGCCGAGGAGGTGCCGGGCCGGGCCGAGGAGGCCGCCGCGCAGTTCGGGTTCGCCTCGACGACCCGCGACTGGCGGGAGGTGGCCGCCGATCCCCGGGTGCGGGCCGTCAGCATCACCGCCCCGAACTTCCTGCACCGCGAGATCGGTGTCGCGATGGCCGAGGCCGGCAAGCACATCTGGATCGAGAAGCCGGTGGGCCTGGGCGCGGACGACGCCCGCGCGGTCGCGGACGCGGTCGCCGAGGCCGGAGTCCAGGGCGCGGTCGGCTTCAACTACCGCAACGCGCCCGCCGTGGAGGCGGCCCGCGAGCTGATCGCCTCCGGTGACATCGGCACCGTCACCCATGTCCGCATCCGTCTCTTCAGCGACTACGCGGCCCATCCCGAGGGTGCGCTGACCTGGCGCTACGAGCGGGAGCGCGGCGGCAGCGGGGTGCTCGGCGACCTGGCCTCGCACGGCGCCGACCTGGCCCGTTTCCTGCTGGGCGACATCGCCTCGCTGACCGCGGACACGGCGGTCTTCCTGCCCGAGCGGGCCCGTCCCGTCGGAGCCACGGCCGGTCACTCCCGCGCGGCCGGCGGTGAACTCGGCCCGGTCGAGAACGAGGACTACGTCAGCTGTCTGCTGCGGTTCGCCTCCGGTGCGCGCGGAGTGCTGGAGGCCTGCCGGGTGTCGGTCGGCGAGCAGAACAACTACGGCTTCGAGGTGCACGGCACCGAGGGAGCGGTGTTCTGGGACTTCCGCCGGATGAACGAACTGGGCGTCAGCCGGGGCACCGGCTACCAGGACCAGCCCGTCAGCACGGTCTACGTCGGCCCGGGGCACGGGGAGTTCGGGGCCTTCCAGCCGGGGGCGGCGAACGCCATGGGCTACGACGACCTGAAGGTGATCGAGGCGTACCGGTTCCTGCGCTCCGTCGCGGAGGGGGTTCCGTACGGTGCGGGGCTCGCGGACGCCGTGCACAGCGCGGCGGTGCTGGACGCGATGGCTCGGTCGGCGGAGAGCGGGGCCTGGGTGACGCCGGAGGTGTCCTGACGTTTTTCCTCGCCCCCGGCCGTCACCCTGTCACCGTCGGAAGCGGCATGTTGTAGGGAGTCACGACCTGGACGGCGGAGGGGAGGGTCGGCCCGGCCGGCGGCAGGGCACCGTGCGCCCGCATCACCAGGTGGCAGGCCTCGCGCAGATCGTGCCGCAGATCGTGGTGGAGCACGGCGGACAGCCGGTGCTCGCGCAGCAGCCGGGTGTTGTCGTGGTCGAGGTCGTGCGCGACGAACACCGCGCACTCGCGTCCGGCGTCCTCGAAGGCGCGCAGGGTGGCGATGTTGCCGCCGCCGATCGAGTAGACCGCGCGGATCCCCGGGTCGCGTTCCAGGGCGGCCCGGACCAGGTCGTACTGGGTGGCGTCCAGACCCTGCCCCTCCGCGATCTCGACGAGGGCCCGCCCGGGGAACCGGGCGCGCATGGTGGCGCGGAAGCCCATCTCGCGCTCCTCCTCGTTGCGGAAGGAGCCGCTGGAGAGACTGGTGAGCACATTGCCGGGCCGGTCGCCCAGCCACTGCCCCATGAGGTAGGCGGCGGTCGCGCCCGCCGCGCGGTTGTCGCTGCCGACGTGCCCGATCCGGGCACTCGCCGGCAGGTCCGTCACCAGGGTCACCACGGGAATCCCGGCCGCCGCGAGCCGGCCGACGGCCGCGGTGACCTCGGGGACGTCGGGGGCCTTGAGGAGCACGCCCTGGGAGCCGCGCCGGCCGATCCGGTCCAGGACGGCGACCAGTCCCCCCGCCGGGCCCGTCTCCCGGAAGTGGAAGCGGGAGCGGACCACCGCCGGGTGCAGGGAGGGCAGTTCGGCCTCCAGGGCGGCCCGGACGGCGGTGGAGAACCGCTCCGGCGACTGCATCACGATGTCCACCATGAACGTCCGGCCGACCAGCCGGACCTGGGTGCGCTGCCGGTCCAGGTCGGCGATCGCCAGGTGCACCTCCCGCGCGGTGCTCTCCCGCACTCCGCCCCGGCCGTTGAGGACCCGGTCCACCGTGGCCTCGCTCAACCCGGCCTGACGTGCGATTTCCCGGATCGGGAAGGGGTGGCCCACATCCGCTCCTGAGGGGTTTTTGATGGCTTGCTGCTGGTTGTTCGAAGGGTTTGTACTGACAAGAATGACACCAGCCGCGTCGCTCCGTGACCCGAAGGGACGACCCCATGTCCGCATCCACGCACCAGCGGATCCCCGCGCCGGCCACCTGGCTGTCCGAGCGGGACTGCGACCTGGACGCCTTCCGCGCGCTGGTCGAGCAGCCGACGGATGCCGCCGCCCACCCGCACGCCAGTGGCATCGAGCGGAACGTGCCGCTGTACGACGCCGACCGGCTCGCCCTCGCCGACCGCCGTGCCGTCCAGGCCGAGCTGGTGCGCGCGCTCGCGGACGGCCCCGGCATCGTGGTGATCCGCGGAGCCTTCGCCGACCCGGCGGTCGTGGACCGGACCACCGCCGTGTTCGACGCCCTGATCGCCGAGCAGCGCGCCTCGGGCGGCGGCGCCGGTGACCACTTCGCCCGGCCGGGCGCCAACGACCGGGTGTGGAACGCCCTGGAGAAGGCGGCCCTGTACGACCCGGAGGCGTTCGCCGAGTACTACGCCAACGACGTGATCGCGCTGGTCTCCTCGGCCTGGCTCGGCCCCGGCTACCAGGTCACCTCCCAGGTCAACGTGGTCAACCCGGGCGGCGCGGCGCAGACCGCGCACCGCGACTACCACCTCGGGTTCCTCTCCGGCGAGGTCGCCGCCGCCTACCCGGCCCACGTGCACCGCCTCTCCCCCGTGCTCACCCTCCAGGGTGCGGTGGCGCACTGCGACATGCCCGTCGAGTCCGGGCCCACGCTGTACCTGCCGCACTCCCAGAAGTTCGAGCCCGGCTACCTCGCCTGGCGGCTGCCGGAGTTCCGGGCGTACTTCGAGGAGCACCACGTGCAACTCCCCCTGGCCAAGGGCGACACGGTGTTCTTCAACCCGGCGCTGTTCCACGCCGCCGGCGCCAACCACTCGGCGGACATCCGACGCATGGCCAACCTGCTCCAGGTGTCCTCGGCGTTCGGCCGGGCGATGGAGACGGTGGACCGCGAGGCGGTGGTGGACGCCGTCTACCCGGTGCTCCTCAAGCGCAAGGCCGAGGGCGCCGGCGAGCGGTGGCTGGAGAACGTGATCGCGGCGAGCGCCGAGGGCTACCCCTTCCCCACCAACCTCGACCGCGACCCGCCGGTCGAGGGCCTGGCCCCGCCCTCGCAGGCCGACGTCGTGCGCCGGGCCCTGCGCGAGGGGTGGACCGCCCGGACCCTGCGGGGCGAACTGCGGGCCGGCGCCAAGCGGCGCGAGAGCTGAAAGGAGCCGGACACCGGCATGGGACTTCTCGACGACAAGGCCGTCCTCGTCAACGGTGGCAGTCAGGGCGTCGGTGCGGCCGTCGCGCGGGCCGCGGTCCGCGAGGGGGCGGTCGTGGCCGTGAGCGGGCGGCGCCCGGAGCCCGGTGAGGCGCTGGTGGCCGAACTGGCCGCCGCGGGCGGCAAGGCGATGTTCGTACGGGCCGACCTGGCGGACGCCGAACAGGCCAAGGCCTGTGTCGCGCGGGTGGTGGAGGCGTACGGGCGGATCGACTGCCTGGTCAACTCCGCCGGTCTGACCTCGCGCGGGACGCTGCTCGACACCACGCCCGAACTGTTCGACCAGCACATCGCGGTCAACCTCAAGGCGCCGTTCTTCGCCATGCAGGCCGCCGTCGCGGACATGGTGCGGCGCGCGGCGCCCGGCACGGTCGTCAACGTCATCACCTCGTCCGCGCACGGCGGGCAGCCGTTCCTGGCGCCGTACGTCGCCGCGAAGGCGGGGCTGATCGGCCTGACGCGGAACGCGGCGCACGCCCACCGCTGGGACCGGATCCGGATCAACGGCCTGAACATCGGCTGGACCGCCACCGAGGGCGAGGACGCCACCCAGCGCGCCTTCCACGGCGCCGGGGACGACTGGCGCGAACAGGCCGCCGCGCGGCTGCCGATGGGCAGGCTCGGCCAACCGGACGAGATCGCCGACTTCGTGGTCCTGCTGCTCTCCGACCGTTCCGGGGTGGTCACCGGCTCCGTGATCGACTGGGACCAGAACGTCCTCGGCGGCCTCGACTGACCTCCCCGCACGCCCCGCTCGTACGAACCCGCAAGCAAGGAGCACCACCCATGCGCATCGGAATCCTCGGCCTCGGCCGCATCGGCGCCTTCCACGCCGAGACGCTCTCCGGGCTCGGCGCCGTCGAGTCCCTCGTCGTCTCCGACCCGTTCACGGACGCCGCGAAGGCCGCCGCCGAGCGGTTCGGCGCCGAGGTCGCGGACTCCCCCGAGGCGGTGCTCGCGGCCGGGGTGGACGGCGTGGTGATCGCCGCCGCGACCGACGCCCATCCGGCGCTGATCCTGGCCTGTGCGGAGGCGGGCGTGCCCGTCTTCTGCGAGAAGCCGGTGGCCCGCACCATGGCCGAGGGGGTGGCGGTGCTGAAGGCCGTCGAGGGCCTGGACGTGCCGGTCCAGATCGGCTACAACCGCCGCTTCGACGCCGGGTTCGTCGCCGCGCGGGCCGCCGTGCGGAGCGGGGAGCTGGGCACGCTGCACACCGTGCGCTCGACCACGCTGGACCCGGCGCCGCCGCCGGCCGCGTACGTCGCCGCGTCCGGGGGCATCTTCCGGGACTGCTCGGTGCACGACTTCGACATCATCCGCTGGGTGACCGGCCGCGAGGTGACCGAGGTGTACGCGGCCGGCGGCAACCGGGGCGCCGGCTACATCAGGGAGGCGGGCGACGCCGACACCACCGGCGCGGTCCTCACGCTGGACGACGGCACCCTCGCGGTGGTCTCCAACAGCCGCCACAACGGCCGTGGGTACGACGTCCGCATGGAGATCCACGGCTTCGCCGACTCCATCGCGGTGGGGCTGGAGGACAAGCTGCCGCTGCGGTCGGTGGAGCGGGGCACGACCTTCCCGGCCGGTACTCCCCACGACTTCTTCATGGACCGCTTCGCGGCCGCCTACCGCGCCGAACTGACCGCGTTCACCGAGGTCGTGGCGGGGTCGAGGCCCTCTCCGTGCACCATCGCGGACGCCCTGGAGGCGGGCTGGATCGCCGAGGCGTGCACACTGTCGCTGCACGAGCACCGTCCCGTCACCATCGAGGAGGTACGGCACGCATGAGCGGGTCCGGCCCGGAACCCCTGCGCATCGGAATCCTGGGAGCCGCGCGGATCACCGAGCGCTCCCTCGTCGCCCCGGCCGGGGCGACCGGCCACCGCCTGGTGGCGGTGGCCGCCCGCGACCGTTCACGGGCCGAGGCCTTCGCCACGGCACACGGCGTGGAGCGCACCCTCGGCTCGTACGCCGAACTGCTGGCCGACCCCGAGGTCGACGTCGTCTACAACCCGCTCGCCAACGGCCTGCACGGCCCGTGGAACCGGGCGGCGCTGGCGGCCGGCAAGCACGTCCTGAGCGAGAAGCCGTCGGCGAGCAACGCCGAGGAGGCGGAGGAGGTGCGGGAGGCGGCCGCGAAGTCGGGCACCGTCTTCATGGAGGCCTTCCACTACCTCTTCCACCCGGTCACCCGGCGGCTGCACGAGCTGCTGGCCTCCGGTGAGCTGGGCGAACTCCGCCACGCGGAGGCCATGGTGGCGATCCCCGCCCCGGAGGCGACCGACCCCCGCTGGTCGTTGCCGCTGGCCGGCGGCGCCCTGATGGACCTGGGTTGTTACAGCGTGCACGCGCTGCGCATGCTGGCCCCCTGGGCGGGCGGTGCCCCGCGTCCGCTGTCCGCGCGGGCGGGTGAGCGGGCGGGCGCTCCGGGCGTGGACGAGTGGCTGGACGCCGACCTGGGGTTCCCGTCCGGCGCGACGGGCAGCGCCCGCTGCCACATGGCGTACGACCGGCTGGAGATGAGCATCCGGGTCGTCGGCAGCCGGGGCGAGGCGACGGCCCCGAACTTCGTGCTCCCGCAGCGGGACGACCGGGTCGTCGTCCGCACTCCGGACGGCGAACGCACGGAACACCTCGGCACGCGGTCCTCGTACACCTACCAGCTGGAGGCGTTCGCCGCCCGGGTACGCGCCGGTACGGCGCTTCCCCTGGACGCGGACGACGCGGTGACGACGATGCGGCTGATCGACGCGTGCTACGAGGCCGCGGGGCTCGCCCCGCGGCCTCGGACCATGGCCTGACGACTGCCCACAGCCGGGCGGGCGGTCAGCGGTACAGCGCGGGCTTCTCCACCAGGTCGACCTCCACCCGGCCGCCCTCCTCCAGCGCCCGTACCCCCGCCTCGCAGACGGCCGCCGCGGCGTAGCCGTCCCACGTGCTGGGCCCGGTGACCTCACCGCGCCGTGCGGCGTCGACCCAGGTCCGGATCTCGTCGTCGTAGGCCTGGGCGAAGCGTTCGGTCCAGTCCTGGGTGATGGTGCCGCCCCAGCGGCCCTCGGTGCTGGTGACCAGGGCGTGGCCGTCGCCGATGCGGGCGGTGCCGCGTTCGCAGACCGCCTCGACCTGCACCTGGTAGCCGAAGCCGCAGTTGACGAAGATCTCGACGTCGGAGAGCGCGCCGCCGTCGGTCTCCAGGACGACGAACTGCGGGTCGGCCAGTCCCTCGGGGGCGCCGGCCGACGGGGTGGGGCGCAGGACCGTCACGGCGGTGATCTCGTGGCCGAGCAGCCAGCGGGTGGCGTCCACCTCGTGGGCCACGGAGTCGGTGATGAGCATCGCACTGGTGAAGAAGGGCGGGCCGGCCACGTTGCGGTGCCGGTTGTGCAGCATCAGCGGGCGGCCCAGCTGCCCGGTCTCCAGCAGGGCCTTCAGCTTCACGTACTCGGCGTCGTAGCGGCGCATGAAGCCGACCTGGACCCGGCGGTGGCCGAGGGCCTGTTCGGCTTCCATGACGCGCAGGGCGGAGGCCGCGTCGGGGGTGAGCGGCTTCTCGCACAGGACGGGCAGGTCGTGCTCGAACGCGGTGAGCAGGGCGGCCTCGTGGGCCGGCCCGGAGGAGGCGACGAGTACGGCGTCGACGTCGGCCGCCGCCAGCGCGGCGGCCGGGTCGGTGTGGGCGGTGCAGCCGTCGACGCCCGCGGCGACCGCCTCGGCCCGTTCCGCGTCGACGTCCACGACGGCGGTGACCCGCGCGCCGCTGACGACCCGGTCGATCCGGCGTACGTGGTCCGCGCCCATCCGGCCGGCGCCGATGACGGCGACGCGCAGCGGCTCGCGCCGGTCCATGTCTCTCGCCTCCCCTTTTGGGCTCGTCAGGCGCCGCAGGAGCGCAGGAACGCGCGGGTGCGTACGGCGATGGGGAGCGGCTTGTCCGGCTCGCAGGGGTACATGTCCTGCTCGACGATCGCGAACAGGTCCACGCCCAGCTTCTGCGCGGCCGTGAGGACCGGACCCAACTCCGGGACACCGGCGGGCGGTTCGCACATCACCCCGCGCTGCACGGCGGGCCCGAACGGGACCTCGTTCTTGACGACGTCGGCGAGGATCTCCGGGTCGACCTGCTTGAGGTGGAGGTAGCCGATGCGTTCGCCGTAGGTCTCGATCAGCTTGACGCTGTCGCCGCCGCAGTAGGCGTAGTGGCCGGTGTCCAGGCAGAGGTTGACCAGGCCGGAGTCGGTCGAGTCGAGGAAGCGCTCGACGTGCTCCTCGGTGTCGATGTGGGTGTCGGCGTGCGGGTGGACGACGATGTCCAGGCCGTACGTGTCCTTCACCTCGCGGCCGAGGCGTTCCATGCCCCGGGTGAGGTGGCCCCACTGCTCGGTGGTGAGCTCCGGGGGCTCCAGGATCTCGGCGGTCTTGTCGTCGCGCCAGAAGGACGGGATGACGACGAGGTGCTTCGCGTCCATGTCCCGGGTGAGCGCGGCGACGCGGCTGACCTGTTCCCAGGTGGTGTCCCATTCGGACGGGCCGCGGTGCAGTCCGCAGAAGATGGTGCCGGCGGAGACCCTGAGGCCGCGCTTCTTCACCTCGTCGCCGAGGCGGGCCGGGTCGGTGGGGAGGTAGCCGTAGGGGCCGAGTTCGATCCAGGAGTAGCCGGCCTCGGCGACCTCGTCGAGGAAGCGCTGCCAGGGCACCTGCTGCGGGTCGTCGGGGAACCAGACGCCCCAGGAGTCGGGGGCGGAACCGACCCGGATGCGGTCGAGCGCGACTGCCATGTCAGGACTTTCCTTCCGGAGTTGCGACTACGGGGGCCTGGAGGTCGCCCTCCTCGGGGAGTTCCTCGGTGTCGACGCCGCCGACCTGCGCCAGCTCGTGTTTGAGGGCGGCCAGTTCGGCGCCGCCCGCCATGTGGTTGGTCAGCTCCTCGAGGCCGACCGCGCTGCGGTCGGCGCTGAGTTCCATGGTGCCCAGGCGCAGCACGCTGAAGTGGTCGCCGACCATGTAGGCGTGGTGCGGGTTGTGGGTGATGAAGATGACGCCGAGGCCGCGGTCGCGGGCCATCGCGATGTACTTGAGCACCACGCCGGACTGCTTGACGCCGAGGGCGGCGGTCGGCTCGTCGAGGATGAGGACGCGGGCGCCGAAGTAGACGGCGCGGGCGATGGCGACGCACTGGCGCTGGCCGCCGGAGAGCGTGCCGATGGGCTGCTCCAGGTCGTCCAGGACGATGCCCATGTTGCGCAGTTCCTCGTCGGCCGTCCTCTTCATCCGGTCGATGTCGAGGCGGCGGACGGGCCAGGGGCCCTTGGTCATCTCGGAGCCGAGGAAGAAGTTCCGCCACACCGGCATCAGCGGGACGACCGCGAGGTCCTGGTAGACGGTGGCGATGCCCTTGTCGAGGGCCTCGCGCGGGGTGGAGAAGCGCACCGGTGCGCCGTCGACGAGGAACTCGCCCTCGGTGTGCTGGTGCAGACCGGAAATGATCTTGATGAGGGTGGACTTGCCCGCGCCGTTGTCGCCGAGGACGCAGGTCACCTTGGACGGGTGGACGGTGAGGTCGACGCCGTGGAGGGCGCGGATGTTGCCGTAGGACTTGCCGGCTCCGCGGAGTTCGACCAGGGGGCGGTCGCCGTCGGGCGCGGTGTCCTCACGGACGGAGCCGTGGGTGCCGGTGGTCTTGTCGGTCATTGCGGTCACCTCCGGGTCGCCTGGCGCTGGACCCACAGATTGATGAGGACGGCGCCGAGCAGCATCACGCCGAGGAAGGCCTTGAACCAGTCGGGGTTCCAGCCGGCGTAGACGATGCCCTGCTGCACCATGCCGAACATGAAGGCGCCGAAGACCGGGCCGATCGCGCTGCCCGCGCCGCCGGTCAGCAGACAGCCGCCGATGACCGCCGCGGCGATGTAGATGAGCTCCTGGCCCACGCCCTCGCCGGACTGCACGGTGTTGAAGGAGAACAGGTTGTGCATGCCGACGAACCAGGCGCCGAAGCCGACCAGCATGAACAGGGAGATCTTGGTGAAGGTGACGGGGACGCCGACCGCGCGGGCGCTGTCCTGGTTGCCGCCGACGGCGAAGATCCAGTTGCCGTACTTGGTGCGCAGCAGCACCCAGGTGGCCAGCGCGGCGAAGACGAGCCACCACACCACGGTGATCTTCACCTGGACGCCGGCGACCTCGAAGCTGGAGGCGAAGATCGCCTTGGCCTGGTCGAAGCCGTCCATGTCGCTGATGCTGTCGGTGGCGACGTTGCCGGTGACCAGCTTGGTCACGGCCAGGTTGACGCCCTGCAGGATCAGGAAGGTGCCGAGGGTGACCAGGAAGCTGGGCAGCCCCGTCCTGACCAGCATCCAGCCGTTGAACGCGCCGATGCCCAGGGAGACCGCCAGGGCGACGATCACGCCCATCCACACGTTCAGGGTGAGCTGGTAGCTGAGCATGCTCGCGGTGAGCGCCGAGGTCACGACGGCGACACCGGCCGAGAGGTCGAACTCGCCGCCGATCATCAGCAGGGCCACGGGCAGCGCCATGATCCCGATGACCGACGACTGGTACAGGATGTTCGCCATGGAGCTGCCGTCCCGCACCGGCGGCGCGGCGAACAGGAAGAACACCACGACGGCCACGGCCCCGAGGAACACGCCGACCTCGGGCCGGGCGAGCAGACGCAGCGCCGGCGAGCGCCGCGCGGTGCGGCCGTCGGTCTGCTTCGGGCCGGGGGCCGGCGGTGTGTTCACCGCCGGCTCCGCCTGTCGGGCCATGCTCATCACCGAGTGCCCTTCGCGGCGTACTCGGAGACCGCGTCGACGTTGGACTTGTCGACGAACGCCGGGCCGGTGAGCACCGGCTGCTCACCGCCGCCGCTGTAGTTGCCGTTGTTCTCGTAGAGCCACAGGCCGTCGACGGCGAGGTAGCCCTGCAGGTAGGGCTGCTGGTCCACGGCGAACTGGATGTCGCTGGCCTCGATCGCCTTGGTCAGCTCCTTGTTGAGGTCGAAGGTGGCGACCTTCGCCTTGCTGCCCGCGTCGCCCACCGACTGCACCGCGGTCGGCGCGAAGGGCGCGCCGAGGGTGACGACGTAGTCGATGGAGGAGTCCTGCTTCAGCTTCGCGGTGATCGTCGACTTGACCGACGGCATGTCGGTGCCGTTGACGTTGAGGATCTGGGTCTCGCCCTCGAAGGTCTTCTTCACCCCGTCGCACCGCTGGGTCAGGCCGACGTTGCCCTGCTCGTGGACGACGCAGACCGCGTTCTTCGCACCGACCTCGTTCAGCTTCTTGCCGAACGCCTCGCCCGCCACCGACTCGTCCTGGCCGAAGAACTCCAGCAGGCCGAGGTCCTTCCAGTCGCTCAGACCGGAGTTGAGGCCGACGACGGGGATGCCGGCCGCGTCCGCCTCGGCTATGACCTCCTTGAGCGCGTCCGGCTTGGCGAGGGTGACGGCGATGCCGTCGACCTTCTGGTCGATCGCGTTCTGCACCAGGGTGGCCTGGCTGCCGGCGTTGGGGTCCGCCGAGTAGACGAGGTCGACGTTGTCCTTGGCGGCCGCGGCCTCGGCGCCCTTGCGGACGATGTCCCAGAAGGTGTCACCGGGCGCCTGGTGGGTGATCAGGGCGACCTTCATGCGGGGGGTCGAGGCCTTGCCGGCGGAGGCGTCGGCTCCGCCCTCCTCCGACTTCTTGCCTCCGGAACCGCTGGAACAGCCGGCGAGGGCAAGGGCGGCTGCCGCCGCGACCGCGACGAACGGCGCGATTCTGCGGGAGCGGGTGTGAGAAGAGCGGTCCATCTGTCCTGCACCTCACTGTGTTACGCGGGGAAAGGGCGGGAGTCCGAGGATCCGGTGCGCGGAGCCCCGGAAGTCCGGGGGTGTGCCATGGAACACGGCGGTCGTGCTGGGACGCGATCCAATCCCCAGAACCGCCTGCTGTCAATACTTTGTTAAGACATCATTTCACGAGCTAGTCCGAATGTAAGTACAAACTATTGACAGCGTCGCCCTTCGAGACCTACACCTGGGAGGCGGCAGGTCCCTGGAATCCATCCCCACCGTGGCAGGGCGCCCCGGGACCCGCATCCCCAGCTGCTCGAGGAGCGTCGCTCAATGGCCCACTCACCACAGTATTTCGACCTGATCACCATGGGTCGCATCGGGGTCGATCTTTATCCACTGGAGACCGGCGTTCCGTTGTCGCGGGTGGAGACGTTCGGGAAATTCCTGGGCGGATCGGCCGCGAACGTCGCGGTGGCGGCCGCCCGGTTGGGCCGTTCCACGGCACTGATCACCCGCACCGGTGACGACCCCTTCGGCACCTTTCTGCACGAGGCGCTCAAGGGGTTCGGCGTGGACGACCGCTGGGTCACGCCGGTCGCCGCGTATCCCACGCCGGTCACGTTCTGCGAGATCTTCCCGCCGGACGACTTCCCGCTGTACTTCTACCGCCGCCCCAAGGCCCCCGACCTGGAGATCCGCGCCGACGAGCTGGACCTGAGCGCCGTACGCGCGGCCGGGATCTTCTGGATCACCGGCACCGGCCTGAGCGAGGAGCCCAGCCGCTCGGCCACGCTCGCCGCCCTGGAGGCGCGGGACGGGTCCGGCACCACCGTCTTCGACCTGGACTGGCGCCCCATGTTCTGGCGCGACCCGGACCAGGCCCGTCCGTACTACCGCGAGGCGCTGCGCCACGCCACGGTCGCCGTCGGCAACCTCGACGAGTGCGAGGTCGCCACCGGGGTGCGCGAACCCGATGCCTGCGCCGAGGCGCTGCTGGCGGCCGGGGTGGAGCTGGCCGTGGTCAAGCAGGGACCCCGGGGCGTGCTCGCCGTGCACCGCGACGGCACCCGGGTCGAGGTGTCCCCGGTACCGGTCGAGGTGGTCAACGGCCTCGGCGCGGGCGACGCCTTCGGCGGCTCGCTCTGCCACGGCCTGCTCTCCGGCTGGGACCTGGAGAGGACCATGCGCCACGCCAACGCCGCCGGCGCCCTCGTCGCCTCGCGCCTCGCCTGTTCGTCCGCCATGCCGACCGGGCCGGAGGTCGCGGACCTCCTCGCGCGGGCCGCGTCGCCGGACGCGGCGGACCTGCCGAGCCAGTCCTGAACGGAGCCCTTCCTTGAACCTCAGCATCCCCGACCTCACCACGGTCCGGGCCCGCAATCCGGAGGCCGTCGCCGAGGCCGCCGCCCGCCGGGCACGGCGCCCGCTGATCGGCGACAGCGGGCGGCTGATGATCGTGGCCGCCGACCACCCCGCCCGGGGCGCGCTCGGCATCGGCGACCGCCGGCTGGCCATGGCCCACCGCGCCGACCTGCTGGAACGTCTCTGCACCGCGCTGTCCCGCCCGGGCGTCGACGGCGTGCTGGCCACCGCCGACATCCTGGAGGACCTGCTGCTCCTCGGGGCGCTGGAGAACAAGGTCGTCATGGGCTCGATGAACCGCGGCGGCCTGGCCGGGGCGTCCTTCGAGATGGACGACCGCTTCACCGGCCACCGCGCGGAGGACATCGCCCGGCTGGGCTTCGACGCGGGCAAGCTGCTGGTCCGCATCGACTACGACGACCCGGGCTCGCTGGCCACCCTGGAGTCCGCCGCCCGCGCCGTCGACGCCATGGCCGCACGCCGGCTTCCGGTGTTCGTGGAGCCGTTCATATCGCGCCGGGGTGCGGACGGCCGGGTCCGCAACGACCTGTCCGCCGAGGCCGTCACCCGCTCCATCGCCATCGCCTCCGGGCTGGGCGGCACCTCCGCCTACACCTGGCTGAAACTCCCCGTCACCGACGACGTCGACGCCATGCCGGAGGTGCTGGGGGCCTCCACGCTCCCCGTCGTCCTGCTCGGCGGCGAGGTCGGCGACCAGGAGGCGGCGTACGAGCGGTGGGGCAAGGCGCTGCGGCTGCCCACCGTGATGGGGATGGTCGTCGGCCGCTCGCTGCTCTACCCGGCCGAGGGCAGTGTGGAGACGGCGGTCGACACGGCCGTCGGCCTGTTGTGAGAAGCCCGTACGAAGACGGAGGCATCGCATGACACATCACCTTCCCGCGGGCAAGGCGTCCGCCGGCCCCTATGCCGTCGGCGTGACCCCGGAATCCGCCGGCTGGGGTTACTCCAGCCTGCGCGTCCTGGAGCTGCCCCCGGGCGGTACGCACACCTTCGACACCGGCGACAGCGAGTGGATCGTGCTGCCGCTGAGCGGCGGCTGCACGGTCACCGCCGACGACGACTTCGGCCACGACACCTTCGAACTCACCGGCCGCACCGGCGTGTTCGACGGCGTCACCGACTTCGCCTACGTCCCGCGCGACGCCCGTACGACGGTGTCCGCCTCGGACGGCGGACGGTTCGCGCTCACCGGCGCCCGCTGCACCCGCCGGCTGCCCGCCCGGTACGGGCCCGCCTCCGGCGTCCCCGTCGAGCTGCGCGGCACCGGGAACTGCTCACGGCAGGTCAACAACTTCGGGGCCGCCGGGGTCTTCGAGTGCGACAAGCTGATCGCGGTCGAGGTGCTCACCCCGGGCGGCAACTGGTCGTCCTTCCCGCCGCACAAGCACGACGAGCACCGGCCCGGCGAGGAGTCCGTGCTGGAGGAGATCTACTACTTCGAGTTCACCGGCCACGACGGCGCCCCCGGCCTCGGCTACCAGCGGGTCTCCCCGTCCGGTCCGGGCCGGGAGACGGACGTGCTGGCGGAGGTGCGCGACGGCGACGTCGTCCTCATCCCGGACGGCTGGCACGGCCCGTCGATGGCCGTGCCCGGCCACCACATGTACTACCTCAACGTCATGGCGGGACCCGGGGCCGAACGCGCCTGGCTGATCTGCGACCACCCCGACCACGCCTGGATCCGCGCCACCTGGCCCGACCAGGCGGTCGACCCCCGACTCCCCCTCTACACCGCACCGGAGAGGTCCGCATGAGCGCCGCCACCCGCCGACTGACGACCGCCCAGGCACTGGTGCGGTTCCTGTCCGCCCAGTACACCGAACGGGACGGCGTACGCCGCCGGCTGATCGCGGGCACCTGGGGCATCTTCGGCCACGGCAACGTGGCGGGCGTCGGGCAGGCGCTCGTCGAGTACTCCGACGTGATGCCGTACCACCAGGGCCGCAACGAGCAGGCCATGGTGCACGCCGCCGTCGGGTACGCCCGCCAGCTGAACCGGCTCTCGGCGCAGGCGGTGACGACGTCCATCGGTCCCGGCGCGACCAACCTGGTCACCGGCGCCGCCCTGGCCACCGTCAACCGGCTGCCGGTGCTCCTGCTCCCCGGCGACTACTTCGCCTCGCGCGTCGCCGACCCGCTGCTCCAGCAGCTGGAGCACCCGGTCGAGGCGGACGTGTCGGTCAATGACACGCTCCGCCCGGTGTCCAGGTACTTCGACCGCGTCACCCGCCCCGAGGCGCTGATCCCCTCCGCGCTGGGCGCCGTGCGGGTGCTCGCCGACCCGGCCGAGACCGGTGCGGTGACGCTGGCCCTCCCCCAGGACGTGCAGGCGGAGGCGTACGACTGGCCGGAGGAGTTCTTCGCCGAGCGCGTCTGGTCCGTACGCCGTCCCGCCCCGGACCCGGCGGAGCTGGCGGCGGCCGTGGCGGCCGTACGGGCCGCGCGGCGCCCGCTGATCGTCGCGGGCGGCGGGATCCACCACAGCGAGGCCGAGGAGGCGCTGAAGGCGTTCGTGGACGCCACCGGCATCCCGGTCGCCTCCACCCAGGCCGGCAAGGGCTCCCTGCGCCACGACCACCCCGCCGACCTCGGCGGCGTCGGCCACACCGGCACGGCGGTCAGCGACGAACTGGCCCGCACCGCCGACCTGGTGATCGGCGTCGGCACCCGCTACACCGACTTCACCACCGCCTCCGGCACCCTCTTCCAGAACCCGGACGTCCGCTTCCTCAACCTCAACATCACCGGCTTCGACGCGCACAAGCTGGCGGCGCGCACCCTGGTCTGCGACGCGCGGAGCGGTCTGGAGCTGCTCGCCGAGGCGCTGGCCGGGCACCGCGTGGAGCAGTCGTACGAGGCCGAGTACCGGGCCGGCAAGGAGCGCTGGGAGCAGGTCGTCGAGAGCGCCTACCGCGCGCAGGACGACACGGCCGTACCGACGCAGACGCAGGTGCTCGGCGCGCTCGACGCGGTCGTCGGCGACGAGGACGTGGTGATCAACGCGGCCGGTTCGCTCCCCGGTGACCTGCACAAGCTGTGGCGGTCGCGCAGCCCCCGCCAGTACCACCTGGAGTACGGCTACTCCTGCATGGGCTACGAGATCCCGGCCGCGCTGGGTGTCCAGCAGGCCGCGCCCGGAACCCCGGTCTGGGCGCTGGTCGGCGACGGCACGTACCTGATGAACCCGACGGAGATCGTCACCGCCGTCCAGGAGGACCTCCCGGTCAAGCTGGTCCTGGTGCAGAACCACGGGTACGCCTCCATCGGCGGCCTGTCGGAGTCGGTGGGCGCCGAACGCTTCGGCACCGCCTACCGTCACCGGGCCGCCGACGGCACCTTCACCGGCGCCCCGCTGCCCGTGGACCTCGCCGCGAACGCGGCCAGCCTCGGCATGGACGTACTGCGCGCCAAGACCGTGCGGGAGCTGCGCGACGCGCTGGCCGAGGCGCGTGCCTCCGCCCGGCCGACGTGCGTGTACGTCGAGACCGACCCCGCCCCCACCGCGCCCCCGGCCGAGGCCTGGTGGGACGTGCCGGTGGCCGAGGTGTCCGCCCGTGAGGCCGCCGTCCGGGCCCGCGCACGGTACGACACCGAGGTCGCCGGACGCCGCCGCCACCTCTGAACCCACCCACGCTGCTACAGGAAGGTACGTCCATGGCGAAGACCGGTGACCCCGCACGTGCCGCGACCGGACCCGCGCTGAGCACCCTGGACTTCGCCCTGGACCGGGGCAGTCCGGTGCCGCTGTACCACCAGCTCGCGCAGCAGCTGGAGGCGGCGATCGAGCAGGGCGTCCTCACCCCGGGCAATCTGCTGGGCAACGAGGTCGACCTGTCGGTGCGGCTCGGCCTGTCCCGCCCCACCGTCCGCCAGGCCATCCAGTCCCTCGTCGACAAGGGGCTCCTTGTCCGGCGGCGCGGGGTGGGCACGCAGGTGGTGCACAGCAAGGTCAGGCGCCCCCTGGAGCTGAGCAGCCTCTACGACGACCTGGAGGCGGCCGGGCAGGGCCCGACCACGCAGGTGGTCCGCAACGAGACGGTCCCCGCACCCGCGGACGTGGCGACCGCCCTGGGGCTGGCCGAGGGCGGCGAGGTGGTCCTGCTGGAACGCCTGCGCCGCACCCACGGCCAGCCGGTGGCCCTGTTGTGCAACTACCTCCCGTCGGACCTGCTCGGCCTCGACAGTGCCCGGCTCGAGGCGACCGGCCTCTACCGGATGATGCGTTCGGCCGGCATCACCCTGCACAGCGCCCGGCAGACGGTCGGCGCCCGCGCGGCCACCGCGGCGGAGGCCGCCCGCCTGGACGAGAAGGAGGGCGCCGCCCTGCTCACCATGCAGCGCACGGCGTACGACGACACCGGGCGGGCGGTGGAGTACGGCACCCACGTCTACCGTGCGTCCCGGTACTCGTTCGACTTCCAGCTGCTGGTCAGGTCCTGAGGCCCGCACTGAACGGGGTGACCGGGCGCGGCAGGCGTTCGCCGTCCACGGTCAGGTCGACCGCCTCGTTGTAGTAGGCGAGGCGGTCCTTGATCACGGCCACCGCGGGCAGCGGGTCGGAGTAGCTCCATACGATGTGCGGTGGTACGGCTCCCCCGCCGCGCCAGGACCAGTAGGCGTCGGCCGTGCCCTTGTACGGGCATCGGGTGCTGTGGTCCGTGGCTTCGAAGAGGTCCAGGCGGACGTCCTCGCGCGGAAGGTAGTAGCGGGTCGGCAGCGAGGTCTCGAACAGCAGGACCGGGTTCGCCGAGTCGGCGACGACGGTGCCCTCGATCTCGACCCGGACGCGGCGGCTGCTCGGCATCGCGTCCACCCGTTTGTGCGGGTCCCGGGGGTGGACGAAGATCTCCTCGTCCTCCTCGTACCAGTGGTCGAGGCCGGTGTCGGTGCGCCCGAACCACGCGAAGGCGATGTACCCGGACAGGTCGTCGGCGGGGAAGGTCCAGGCGGCGTTCGGGCGCGGGCCGCCCCCGGCGTGGAGGTCGTAGAAGACCGTGGAACCGGTGTGGCTGCCCGTCCGGGGGTGCCGGGCGGGACGGAGGAGGTCCGTGCGCACCTCCTCACGGGGGAAGGCGTACTGCGGGACCGGCAGCCGGGGTTCCCAGACGAGGACCGGGTGGCGGCTGTCGACGACGGTGACGCCGCCGGTGGTGCCGCGCACCCAGCGCTCGCTGGGCTCCCACAGCAGGCCCTCGGGGGTCGCCCGCGGGGAACGGGCGGCGGGGTGGGTGATCATGGCGGGGGCTCCCTCCGGAGGTGCGGGTACCCCTTCCACCGTCCCACCGGCGGGCGCGGACGTCCGTCTCAGTGGGCCGCGTCCAGCCGGGCCCGCTGCTCCGCCGACAGTTCCAGGTCCACCGCCGCCAGGTTCTCCTCCAACTGCGCGAGTGACGAAACGCCGGCCAGTGGAAGGATCGGCAGTTCGTGACCGATCTGCCAGGCCAGCACGACCTGGCCCGGCGTCGCCCCGGTCTCCCGGGCGACCTCGTGCAGCACGGCGAGGCGGGCCGGGGTGCCCGGGTGGTCGTAGTCGCCGGGCAGGCGTTCGGGGCGGGTGTAGGCGCCCTTGAGCAGCGGCGAGTAGGCGACCAGGGTCAGGGCGGGCTCGGCGCGCAGGTAGCCGGCCAGTTCCGCGCCCGCGTGGCCGAGGCTGCCGTCGGGGAAGAGGTCGTCGGGGACGTCGGTGCGGGGCCGCAGATAACTGTGCTGGTACTGCAGGACCTCGTAGCCGGGCAGGCCGGCCGCCGCCGCGAGGGCGCGGGCCCGCTCCACTCGCCACACGGCCTGGTTGCTCACGCCGAGCAGCCCCACCGCGCCCTCGGCGACCAGCGCCCCGAAGGCCTCGACCGTCTCGCGCTGGGGAACGGTGTGGTCGTCGATGTGCGCGTACAGCAGGTCCAGCCGCTCCAGCCCGAGCCGTTCGCGGCTGCGTGCGGACGACTCCCGGATCACCTTCGCGGACAGGCCCTCGGCGTTGTCGGTGTAGCCGGTGCCGGGGGCGAGGGGGCGGGCGCCGAGCTTGGTCGCGAAGACGATCTCGTCGCCGACCCCGCGGCTGCGGCGCCAGCGGCCGAGCAGTTCCTCGCTCTGCCCGCCCTGGCCGCCGTCGGTCCAGAAGGCGTAGTTGTCGGACGTGTCGACGAAGTTCCCGCCGGCCTCGACATAGCGGTCGAGGAGGGCGAAGGAGGTCTTCTCGTCGGTCACCGACCCGAACAGCATCGCCCCGAGCGCGAGCACGCTCACGCGGCGGCTGTGCGGACCGGTGCCGATGGTGCGGTACTTCATGCCTGACTCCTCCCGTTTCACACCCCGTCGTCGGGGCACGGAACGGGAGTCTTCCGCTTGGAGAGCGCTCCAAGTCAAGCGTGAGCGCGACGCATTGAGAAGTCGTCCACGGCCGTCGTCGCGTCTCCTCGCGCGGTGCCGGGACCACCAGGCGCTCCGGTCGTTCCGAAGTCCACCGCCCCGGCTCGGGACGCCACCTGATCGTCGGCCGCCAGGGACCCCCGCTCGCCGTCGTCCTCACCGGCGGCAACCGGCACGACGTCATCCGGTTCCTGCCGCTGCTGAACGCCGTCCGAGCGATTCAGGGACCGCGGAGACGTCCCCGCGGCAAGCCCCGGTGTCCGTATGCCGACCGGGGCCACGACTTCGACAAGTACCGCCGCCCGCTGTGGAAGCGGGGCATCAAGCCGTTGCTCGCCCGTCGCGGCATCGCGCACGGTTCCGGACCGGGCGAGGCGCGCCGGGTGGTCGAGCGCGCCTTCGCCCGGCCGCACCGGTTCAAGCGGCTCCGCATCCGCTGCGAGCGACGCGCCGATCCCCATCAGGGTCCGCTCGGCTCGGACCGGCCTGCGGCCTCATGTGCCCGCGCCGCCCACGAACCTCGTCCTGAAGCGATCAGCCGGCTGCGCCGAACCACTCCGGCCGCACCTCGGTCGGAAGCATGTGCGGCGACCGCACCGCGGACCGCGGGTCCCGAGCCGTGGCGTGCACACACGTCGCTGCCGCCAGGAGGGCGGCCGGTCCCGGGACACGGGATCCGGCGGGCAGAGCCTGGAAGACAGGCCCGAGCGGCGGCAGAGCCCTGAGCCGAGGGCACGTGCCGGTCCGGGGCTCGGGAAAGGAGACGCCGATCGCCGCCGGTATCCGTGTCAGCCCCACATTCCGAAGCCGATTTCTTCGAAGAGCCTGCTCCATTCACTGTCCTCATCAGCGAAAGGGACTTCGTCGACCTCGGAAATCTGCTGCCTGATACGCTCCACGACGCGAGCGCGTTCACCTCCCTCGTCCACCGGAAGCCCTTTGTACTCACTCTTCCCCTGCTCCAGGACAATGAGGGAATGAACGAACGAGGAAATGTCCGCGTTCATGGCGGTATAATTCTCTTCCCCTTCGGGGAAGGAGTAGATCCGCCCATCGCTCGGATCGATGGCGATCGTTGCGTAGTTAAAGACTCCCAGAATCTCCCACCCTTCGGATTCGGGTGGGCATTCGGCGCCGTCCGCCTCGAAAGCGGCCTTCAGCGTCGGCCTGTCGTCGATTCTTTCCAGGGACTCGTCTTCAAGGTCGAAGCGGCTCGAGAAGAACGAACCCTCGGGCAAGCCGACATCCGACAGGAAGTGTGCCACCTCGCTTCGCAGGTGACTTTCAGCGGAACGAGGGAAGTACGTGACGCAGGCAAGACCGAAGCTGTCGACTACCTGGCGTGGTGTGATGCTGATCAACAATTCCGCGTCTCCTGCTAAGGGTGTCCTTGTTGCTTGTGCGCGCGTTCCAGGTCCCTCATGTAGTCGCGGTGCTCCTTGTCCCTGCCGCTGGTTCTGTCTTTCTGGTCGTAGTCGTTGGCATATTCCACCTCCAGCTTGGGATTCTTGGACTTGAAGTACTCATCCAGCCATTGATCACACTTCGGGGACAATTGACACGGTTCTCTCTCGGTGTATATCTTTTTGATGTTCCCCTCTTCACCGTGCCGGAGGACCGGATATCCTATGAGGCGCTCGGAGTGTGGACCTTCACTGTCGCCTACGAGAATGATGGGCTTCTCACTGCCGGAGGGCAGGTACTCGGCAGCCGCAAAGTTGGTGCCGCCGTAGTCCTTTTTAGCGAAGCGGGCCACCTCCGTGGCACGCGACAGAGGAGTGCTGCCCGGACTGATTTTCGTGGAACTGACCTTGGGGCCTTTGCCGTTCGAAGTGCTGATCGGCACCGGCATGCGTGAGGGCGAGGTCCTCGGACCGCGCCGGGACGACGTCCGCCTCGACCGAAGTGTGCTCCACGTGCGCCGCACGCTCTCCGCCGTCGACAACGACCGCCCGGTCGTCACCACGCCCAGGACCCGGTCGAGCAGGGGCGGGACGCCCTCCCGCCCCGCGTCGCCACAGCCCTCCGGCACCGGGCACGATCGGCGCCCCGACCCCACGGCGCCCCCGGTGACCGGTTCAGCGGGCCGGCCCTCCGCCGACCCGACGGCCGCCCGCTCGGACCACACCGGGTGCTGGACCGTCTCCACCGGCTGCCCGGGGAAGCCGGTGCTCCGGGAACCACGGTCCACGACCTGCGCCGCCTGGCCACCGCCGTGATCGCCGGCGTCCCGCCCGCCGTGGTCTCCAGGACCTTCCGGCACTCCACCCGGTCGACCACCGCGAACCCCTACGGCCACCTCACCCGACGGGCCGCCCGCCAAGCCGTCGGCACCATCGACCACATCCTCCGCGCAGCCCTCCACAAGCTCCGCTCCCCGCACCACCCACCACCGGCACGGCGAACCAGCCCCGGTCCAGGCGTGCGACCACACTGCGACCGCCACGCCCCCGGACGCACGAAAGGCCGCTCTCCCATGGATGAGAGAACGACCTCCGACCTGCGTCTCCGCGTGGTCGGGACGACAGGATTTGAACCTGCGACCCCTTGACCCCCAGTCAAGTGCGCTACCAAGCTGCGCCACGTCCCGGTGCGCTCACGTGCGGTGAACCGCGTGATCGCGCGAACAGCACTTTACCCCACGCGCCCGGGCCGACCCGAATCGGACCGGGCGCGGGACAATCGGCGTATGGGCAGCACGGAGAGCACTTCTTCGGGCCGGACGGCCGACGCGCGGGACCGGGACGGTGAGGGGCGGGCGCGCAACGCCCGGCCGCGGGACGGGCTCGGGCGGCCCCTGCCGTACGGAGCGCCGGGGGTGCCCCGGCAGCCGGAGGGGGTGGTGCGGCGGCCGGAGGAGAGCGTCGCGGAGGCGCAGCGGCTGCTGGACGAGGGGAAGCCGTTCCACGCGCACGAGGTGTTCGAGGACGCCTGGAAGTCGGGGCCGGAGGGCGAGCGCGAGCTGTGGCGGGGGCTGGCCCAGCTCGCCGTGGGGCTCACCCATGCCGCGCGCGGGAACGTCACCGGTGGGGCGCGGCTGCTGCGGCGGGGGGCCGGTGCGGTGGAGGAGTGGGCCGCGGGAGCGGGGGACGTGCGTCGGCCGCACGGGATCGATCTTCCCGGTGTGATCGCCTGGGCCCGGGAACTGGCGGCCGAGGTGGAGGGCGGCGTTCCCGTGGACGCGGGCGCGCGGGCGCCCCGGCTGCGCGGGGTCTCCTGACGGAGGGATCGGGTGCGGTGCACGCGCTGTCAGTGCCGTGCGGCAGACTCGGGGGCGTGCGAGAGATTCATGTCATCGGTATCGGCGCGGGCGACCCCGACCAGCTGACCCTGCAGGCGGTCAAGGCACTGCGGAGCACGGACGTGTTCTTCATCCTGGACAAGGGCGAGGCGAAGGCGGACCTGACCCGGCTGCGCCGGGACATGCTCGACGCGCACATACCGGGGGGTGCCTACCGCGTCGTCGAGGCGCGTGACCCGGAGCGGGACCGGGCGGCCGGAGGTTCGGCCTACTCCCCCGCCGTCGGGGACTGGCGCAGTGCCCGCGCGGACATCTACGAGCGGATGATCTCCGAGGAACTGGGTGAGGACCAGACCGGGGCGTTCCTGGTGTGGGGGGATCCGGCGCTGTACGACAGCACGATCGGCATCCTCGAGGAAATCCTGGAGCGGGGCCGTGTCGTCTTCGACTACGACGTCGTGCCGGGCATCAGCAGTGTGTCGGCGCTCGTCGCCCGGCACCGGACCGGGCTCAACCGGGTCGCCCGCCCGGTGCAGATCACCACGGGGCGGCGGCTCGCCGAGGGGTTCCCGGAGGGCGTGGACGACGTGGTGGTGATGCTCGACGCCCACCAGGCCTTCCGCGCGTACGCCGACCAGGACGTCGACATCTACTGGGGCGCCTACATCGGCACGCCGGACGAGATCCTCGTCTCCGGGCCGCTGGCCGAGGCGGCTCCCCGTATCGAGCGGCTCCGCGCGGAGGCCCGCGAGCGCAAGGGCTGGATCATGGACACGTATCTGCTGCGCCGCAGGCCGACCGAGGACTGAGCGGCCCGTCCGGCCGGCCGGCGACCATCCGCCGGAGCGCAGCCGGGCGAGTACCGGGCCGCCGAGCGCGGTCGGCCGCGGGCCGAGCGGCAGGGCGTGGACCGAGCAAACCGGTCACGGCAGACCGGGTCGCCCGTCACGGCCGGCCGAGGGCGTCCAGCCGGCTCAGGACCGCCGGCACGTCGGGGACCGGGGTCACCCCGTCCGGCAGGGGCGGGCGGCGTACGACGACGACCGGGAGGGCGAGGTCGCGGGCCGCGGTGAGTTTGGCGGCGGTCGCCGCTCCGCCGCTGTCCTTCGTCACCAGCACGTCGACGCGGTGCTCGCGCAGGAGGGCCGTCTCGTCGGCCACGGTGAAGGGCCCCCGGGCCAGCAGGACCCGCGTGTGCGGCGGCATCGGCGGTTCGGGGGGCTCGACCGACCGGACAACGAAGCGCTGTTCCGTCAGGTGGGCGAAGGCGGCGAGGCCGAGGCGGCCGGTGGTGAGGAGGACCCGGTGTCCGAGCCGGGGCAGCAGACCGGCCGCCGCCGCCAGTGACGGGACCGGGTGCCAGTGGTCGCCGGGGCCCGGCCGCCAGCCGGGGCGGCGCAGGACCACCAGGGGCAGCCCGGTGGCGGTCGCGGCCCGTGCCGCGTTCGCCGTGATGGTCTGCGCGAAGGGGTGCGTGGCGTCCACCACCGCGTCCACGCGCTGCTCGCGCAGCCAGTCCGCCAGCCCCTCCGCGCCGCCGAAACCGCCGACGCGCAGCTCACCGGCGACCGCGCCCGGCCGGGTCACGCGTCCGGCGAGGGAGGTGGTCACCCTGGTTCCGGGGCGGACGGACAGCTCGGCGGCCAGTGCGCGTGCCTCGGTGGTGCCGCCGAGGACCAGGACGTGGGGGGACATGGCGCCGAGCGTACGAGGCCCGGACGCCGGGTCCGGCACCGGCCCGCCCGACGAAGATCGGCATCCGGCCGCACACCCGTACGCACACGCCCTACGATGACGCCGGGTGACTGGAGGAAGCATGGCCGTGGACTGGAGCAGGCGGGGCTATCACGCCCAGCGATGGGCGGCGCGGGGGGCGCTGGCCGCCGCCGCGCTCGCGGTGGCGACCCCCCTCGTCTACGGCGGGCTGCGCGGTCTGCTGCTGCTGGTGTGCGGGGTCGCGGGGCTGGGGCTCAGCGCGGCCGCCGTGTGGTGGACGCTGACCCTGCGGGGACCGCTGCGGTGGGTGTCCGCGCTGGTCGCCGTGTGCGTGCCGGCGGGTCTGCTCGCGCTGTTCGCGGTGACGCTGTTCTGGGCGCTGCTGGTGTCCCTGGGCCTGTGGGGGCTGGCGGTGTGGAGCGGCAGGTTCGCGCTGCGCGGCACGGGCGGCGGGCAGGCACAGGTGCGCGAGCGGCGGCTGCCGCCGCCCCGGAAGCCGGTGCTGATCATGAATCCCCGGTCGGGCGGCGGCAAGGTGGGCCGGTTCCGGCTGCGGGAGAAGGCGGAGCGCCTGGGCGCCCGGGTGGTGCTGCTCGAGCCCGGCAAGCAGCACGACGTCACCGCACTGGCCCGGGCCGCCGTCGCGGACGGCGCGGATCTGCTGGGCGCCGCAGGCGGTGACGGCACGCAGGCGCTGGTGGCGGCCGTGGCCGCGGAGCACGACATCCCGTTCCTGGTGATCAGTGCCGGGACGCGCAATCACTTCGCCCTGGACCTCGGTCTCGACCGCGGTGACCCGGCCGCCTGTCTCGACGCGCTCACGGACGGCGTCGAGCTCCGCGTCGACCTGGGCTTCGCCGGTGAGCAGCCGTTCGTGAACAACGCCTCCTTCGGCGCGTACGCGGCGATCGTGCAGAGCCCCGCCTACCGCGACGACAAGATCGGCACCAGCCTGGAGATGCTGCCCGGTCTGCTCACCGGGCAGCAGGGGCCCCGGCTGGTCGCCCGCGCGGGGGACACCACGCTCATCGCGCCGCAGGCCGTGCTGGTCAGCAACAATCCGTACCGCACCGGCGACCCCTTCGGCCTCGGGCGGCGGGAACGGCTCGACTCCGCCGCGCTCGGCGTCCTCGGTGTGAAGCTGGAGGGCGCCATCAGCGCCGCCGCCCTGCTGCTGAACCCCGAGCCGAGCGGGCTCACCATCGTGACCGCCACCGAGGTCGTCATCGAGGCGGACCGCGCGGAGATCGAGGCCGGGATCGACGGGGAGGCCATGGTCCTGCCCGCCCCCGTCCACTGCCACATCGCACCCGGCGCGCTGCGCGTCCGGGTCCCGCGCAGGCGGCCCGGCGTCACCCAGGCTCCGCCGCGGCTGGACTGGCGGCGGCTGCGCAAGCTGGCGGCGACGGTCGGCCGTACCGCCGCGCCGAGCCGGCTGCACCACTTCCACGAGGCCCCCCGCGAACCGCAGCAGCCGGCCGGGCCCCGCTCAGGGCAGCAGTAGCTGCACGCCGCCCACCACCGTCGCCGCGATCACCAGCCGTTCGAAGAGCCGCTGGTTGATCCTGTTCACGGCCCACTTGCCGAGGAACGCGCCGGGCACCACGAACAGCACGAGCGCCGCGTCGAGGAGCAGCGAGTCGGCGTCGATCAGACCGAGACCGGCGCTGAAGGGCAGCTTGGAGGTGTTGACGATCAGGAAGAAGAACGCCGAGGTCCCCAGGAAGCCGAGCTTCCGGAAGCCCGTGGAGAGCAGGTACAGCGACATCACCGGGCCGCCCGCGTTGGCGACCATGGTGGTGAAGCCGCCGAGGACGCCGTAGGAGCGGGCCTTGGCGCGGCCGGCCCGGGTGGCGACCCCGTCGGGCTCCCTGTCCGCGTCGGCCGTCCGCCGCCGCCACACCGTCACCCCGGTCATCAGCAGCAGGATCGCCCCGATGGAGGACCGTACGATCCGGTCGTCCGCCCACACCAGGAACAGGGTCCCCGCGGCGACGCCCGCCGCGACCGCCGGGAAGAGCCGCCACAGTGTGGGCCAGTGGGCGTGCCGGCGGTAGGTGAGGACGGCGAGCAGGTCCCCGGCGATCAGGATGGGCAGCAGGACGCCGGTGGAGGCCTTGGCGGGCAGCACGGCGGCGAAGACGGCGAGGCTGACCGTGTTGGCCCCGCTGACGGCGGTCTTGGAGAAGCCGACGAGCAGGGCCGCGAAGGCGAGCGCGGCGAATTCCCAGCCGTCGAGGTGCCAGAGCGTCATCATGTTCATTGCGAGGACAGATGCTATGTGCAGGCGATCGACGCGGGTAAGGACCGTCTCGCCTGATGGCGCCCCGGGGTGGTGGTCAGTGCCGCTCGACCAGCACCGCGCTGCCCTGCCCCACGCCCACGCACATGGTCGCCAGGCCGCGTTCGGCTCCGGTGCGGCGCATGCGGTGCAGCAGGGTGGTGAGGATGCGGGCGCCGGAGCAGCCCAGCGGGTGGCCGAGCGCGATGGCGCCGCCGCTGGGGTTGACCAGACCGGGGTCGATGCCGAGCTCGTCGACGCAGGCCAGGGCCTGGGCGGCGAACGCCTCGTTGAACTCGGCCTCCTGGAGGTCGCCGACGGTCCAGCCGGCGCGGGCGAGCACCTTGCGGGTGGCGGGGACGGGGCCGATGCCCATGACGTCCGGGTGGACGCCGGCGGAGGCGCCGGCGACGTAGCGGCCGAGCGACTCCAGGCCCAGCTCGTTCAGGGCCTCCTCGCTGACCAGGATCAGACCGGCGGCGCCGTCGTTCATCGGGGAGGCGTTGCCCGCGGTGACCGAACCGCCCGCGCGGAACACCGGCTTCAGCCGGGCCAGCTTCTCGAGGGAGGTGTCCTCGCGGACGCATTCGTCGGCGTCGACGACCACTCCGTCCGGGCGGGTCACGGGCAGGAGTTCGTCGTCGAAGTGGCCGTTCTTGCGGGCGTCGGCGGCCCGTTGGTGGCTGCGCAGGGCGAACTCGTCCTGGCGTTCGCGCGGGACGCCGTACCGGGCGGCGACCTCCTCGGCCGTCTCGCCCATGGCCAGCACCCCGTGGAGTTCCTTCATCGCGGGGTTGACCAGCCGCCAGCCGAGGCGGGTGTCGGAGGTCTCCATGCGGTGCGGCAGGGCCTCGTCGGGGCGGGGCAGCACGAAGGGGGCGCGGCTCATCGACTCGGAGCCGCCCGCGATGACGATGTCGGCCTCGCCGGCCGCGATGGTGCGGGCGGCGGTGGTGACGGCCTCGAGGCCGGAGGCGCACAGCCGGTTGACCGTGGCGCCCGGGACGGACTCGGGGAGCCCGGCGAGCAGCGCGGCCATGCGGGCGACGTTGCGGTTGTCCTCACCGGCCTGGTTGGCGGCGCCCCAGTAGACCTCGTCGACGCGGGCCGGGTCCAGCGCGGGCACGTCGGCGACCAGGCCGCGGATCACGGCGGCGGCGAGGTCGTCGGGCCGGACGGTGGAGAGGGCTCCGCGCAGTTTGCCGATGGGGGTGCGGCGGGCGGCCGCGAAGTGGACGGGACGCACGACAGGACTCCTGACCGATGCCGATGGCTGTGCTGTGTGACCTGCGGCACCATTAATTAGCACCGCTAGTTTCGGACTATAGACCGCGGGGCGGCTCCCTGGGAAGCCGCCCGCTCCGGGGCCGTGTTTGCGCCGGAGGGCCGGGGGCACCCGCGCGTTCATGCAGTGGTTGCGGAGCGCGGCCCGTACGGGAGAGGACCCAGAGCTGTTCTTCCCCGTCGGACCGGCGGGGCCGGCGTCGCGGGACCTCACCTCCGGCGAGGACGGGCGCGCGGCACCGCTCCGCAGTACCACGGACGACTCGAGAAGGAGGAACAGCACTCCATGACCGTTGTGAGGAGCACCCTGCCCGACGAGGCCCGCCGGGTCTCCTGCGAGGCCCTCCAGGACACCCTGGTGGACCTGCTCGGACTGTCGCTGATCGGGAAGCAGGCGCACTGGAACGTCGTGGGCCCGCGGTTCCGTTCCGTCCACCTCCAGCTGGACGAGGTGGTCTCCGCCGCGCGCGCCCACGCCGACACGGTGGCGGAGCGGGCCGCGGCGCTCGGTGTGCCGCCGGACGGCCGCCCGGAGACCATCGCCAAGGTCTTCTCGCTGCCGGCCCCGAAGGAGGGCTGGCTGCACGACTCGGAGGCCGTGGAAGTGATGACGGAGGCGCTCGGCACGGCCGTCACGCGCCTGCGCGAGCGCATCGACGCCACCGAGAAGGCGGACCTGGTCACCCAGGACCTGCTGATCTCGATCACCGCGGACCTGGAGAAGCAGCGCTGGATGTTCGAGGCGGAGAACTTCCCGGGCGAGTCCTGACCGCCCCGGCACCGGCAAAGGCACGCACGTAAGGGGCACATCATGAGCGACGCCCTCGAGATGGACGCGCTGTGGGACGACTTCCACCGCGTGGTGAACATGACCTCGGCGGAACTGGCGGCCTGGCTGCGGGTGAGCGACGCCGGCGAGACGACCGAGCCGCTGCCCGACCGGGCCGGCTCCGAGACCGGGCAGCACGTCCTCGCCATCCTGCAGAAACGCCGCACCGACCTCACCGAGGACGACCTGCGGGTGATGGCGGAGGTCGTGAACACCGTCACGGCGCAGACGGACCCGGAGAACGAGCCCGTGGCCGAGGACACGCCCCGCCGGCACCGCCTGATGGCCCTCGGCCACGACCCGCTCAAGCCGTAACAGCCGTGGCAGGCCGGGACGAGCGGGTGGTCCGTGCCCTCGTCGGCGCGTACGGCCGGACGTACGCGGAGGAGGCCGGCATCGGGCTGAAGGACACCCCGCAGCCGCTGTACCGGCTGCTGGTGCTGGCCCATCTGCTCAGCGCCCGCATCAAGGGGTCGATCGCCGTGGCCTCCGCCCGTGCCCTGCACGAGGCGGGGCTGCGCGATCCCCGCCGCATGGCGGAGGCCGGCTGGCAGCAACGGGTGGACGCGCTCGGCCGGGGCGGCTACCGGCGCTACGACGAACGCACCGCGACCCAACTGGGCGACGGGGCCGAGCTGTTGATCGAGCGCTGGGGCGGTGACCTGCGCGGGCTCCGCAAGGACGCGGACGGTGACGTCGGTGAACTGCGCCGTCTGCTGCAGGAGTTCCCCGGCGTGGGGCCGGCCGGTGCCGACATCTTCCTGCGCGAGGTCCAGCGCGTCTGGCCGGAGACGGCGCCGTGGCTGGACGCCAAGGCCCTCCAGGGCGCGCAGCGGCTGGGGCTGCCGCAGGACCCGGACCGGCTCCTCGGCCTCGCGGGGCGCACCGAACCGGCCGTCCTGGCCGCGGCGTTGGTCCGTGCGGCGATCGACAGGCACGTGGCCGAGGACTCGCTGCGCCGGGCCGATTCCCCGTGACCCTCCGTCAGCAGGGCTTCTCCCCCTCCTCCCCCGTTCGCGGGACAACGTGATCACCACGCGGCACAATGACCGCGGCGGCCCGGCCACGGCCGTACGGGCGAGGGAGAGGGAGGGACCGTGAGGGAGAGCCACACCCCACCGAGCGGCTCGGCACGGCTGAACACCGGTGTGGCGCACAACGCGCGCGTGTGGAACCACTGGATCGGCGGCAGGGACAACTACAAGGTCGACCGGCAGGTCGGCGACCACGTCGCCTCGATCAACCCGGTCGTCCGGGACATCGCCCGCGCGGACCGGGCCTTCCTGGGCCGGGCGGTGACGTATCTGGCCCGCGAGCGCGGCGTGCGGCAGTTCCTCGACATCGGCACCGGCCTGCCGACGGCGGACAACACCCATGAGATCGCGCAGCGGATCGCGCCGGAGTCGCGGATCGTCTACGTCGACAACGACCCGATCGTGCTCGCCCACGCCCGTGCCCTGCTGGCCGGCACGCGTGAGGGCGCCACCGCCTACGTCGAGGCCGACGTGCACGACCCGGACGCCCTGCTGGAACGCGCCGCCGGGACCCTGGACGTCACGCGGCCCGTCGCGGTGATGATGCTGGGGATCCTCAACTTCGTGCTCGACACCGACGAGGCCCGGGAGATCGTCCGCCGGATCATGGCGGCGGTGCCCTCCGGCAGCTTCCTGGCCCTCACGCACCCCACGTTCGACCCCGAGGTCGGTGGCGAACTGCAGGTTCCGGCCATGGAGTTCTGGAACGAGAACGCCACTCCCCCGATCACCGCCCGCAGTGCCGCGGACATCACCGCGTTCTTCGAGGGACTGGACCTGGTCGAGCCCGGCCTGGTGTCCTGCTCGCTGTGGCACGCCGCCTCCGACTCCGCCGCCGCGGTGCCGCAGTACGGCGCGGTGGCCGTGAAGCCCTGACCGCTGAAAGTATGATCAAGCAATGTCTGACATGACCGAAACCACGCCGGGCTGGCTGTCCTCCGACGATCTGGAGATGGCACGCGCCCAGATGCCGATCCTGTACGTCGAGGCCGTGCCCGTGCGCGTCGACGACAGCGGTGAAGTCACCAGCGTCGGTCTGCTGCTGCGCATCGGGCCCGACGGAACGGTCAGCCGGACTCTGGTCTCCGGCCGGGTGCTGCACCACGAACGGGTCCGTGACGCCCTGCTGCGCCATCTGGAGAAGGACCTCGGCCCGGTGGCGCTGCCGCGCGTCCCGGCGTCGCTGCAGCCGTTCACGGTCGCGGAGTACTTCCCCACACAGGGCATCACCCCCTTCCACGACCCCCGGCAGCACGCGGTGTCACTGGCGTACATCGTGCCGGTGACGGGTGACTGCCGGCCCCGGCAGGACGCCCTCGACCTGGTGTGGTTCAGCCCGCACGAGGCCCTGTCGCAGGCGGTGCAGAGCGAGATGCCGGGCGGTCACGGGGTGCTGCTGAAGCAGGCGCTGGCCCACGCGGGCTGCGTGATCTGACACGGGAGGGCGTCAGCTCTCCGCGTGGGTGAGGTTGGTGCCGGTCGACGGGTCGAAGACATGGGCCTTGCCCATGTCGATCCGGAGCTCGACGGGTGCGCCCTCGCGGGCCCGGGTGGCGGCGTTCAGCCGGGCCACGATCTGCTGGGCTCCCCGGGCCCCGGTGTCGCGCGCGCCCGAGTCCGTGGCGAGTTCCTCCAGTTCGGCGGTGGTCACCGGACCGCCCTCCGCGCTGAAGTAGACGTACGCGTCGGAGCCCAGCGACTCCAGCACGTCCACGGTGGCGGTGACGACGGGGCCGCCCGCCCCGTGCGCCAGGCTCGCGTCCTCGAAGGCCTCGGGGCGCAGCCCGACGATCACCTCGCGCGGCGCGTCCCGCCGTTCCAGCACCCGGCGCACACGGTCGTCGAGCGGCAGGTCGCCCAGCGGGGTGCGCAGGACGCCGCCGGACAGGGAGGCGCTGACGAAGTTCATCGCCGGGGAGCCGATGAAGCCCGCGACGAACAGGTTGCGCGGCATGTCGTAGAGCCGCGCGGGGGTGCCGACCTGCTGGACCAGGCCCTGCCGCATCACCACGACCCGGTCGCCGAGCGTCATCGCCTCGGTCTGGTCGTGGGTGACGTACACGGTGGTGGTGCCCAGGCGGCGCTGCAGCCGGGAGATCTGGGTGCGCATCTGCACCCGCAGCTTGGCGTCCAGGTTGGACAGCGGTTCGTCCATGAGGAACGCCTTGGGGTCGCGGACGATGGCCCGCCCCATCGCCACCCGCTGGCGCTGGCCGCCCGAGAGGTTGGCGGGCTTGCGGTCCAGGAACCCGCTCAGGTCGAGCACCCGGGCGGCCTCCTCGACCTTGCTGTCGACGGTGGCCTTGTCCACCTTCGCCAGCCGCAGCGGGAACCCCATGTTCTCCCGCACGCTCATGTGCGGGTACAGGGCGTAGCTCTGGAACACCATGGCGACGTCCCGCTCCTTGGGGGCGAGGTCGTTGACGACCCGGCCGCCGATGCGCAGGGTGCCCTCGGTGATGTCCTCGAGTCCGGCGATCATGTTCAGGGTGGTCGACTTGCCGCAGCCGGACGGGCCGACCAGGATCACGAACTCGCCGTCGGCGATGTCGAGGTCCACGTCCCGCACGGCGAGGGACCCGTCCGGATAACGCTTGGTGACTCCCTCTAGGACGATCTCGGCCATGGGCGGCGCCTCCTTGCCTTCACGCTCATCCCTTGACCGCCCCGGAGGTCAGTCCGGCGACGATCCGCCGCTGGAAGAGCAGGACGAAGATGATGATCGGGATGGTGATCACCACGGCGGCGGCGGCGATCGACCCGGTGGGCTGCTGGAACTGCGAGCTGCCCGTGAAGAACGCGATGGCGGCGGGGACCGTGCGCGCGGACTCGGTGGAGGTCAGCGAGATCGCGAACAGGAAGTCGTTCCAGCAGAAGATGAACACGAGGATGGCGGTGGTGAACACGCCGGGCGCGGCGAGCGGCACGATGACCAGCCGGAAGGCCTGCGCGGGCGTGGCCCCGTCCACCTTGGCGGCCTTCTCCAGGTCCCAGGGGATCTCCCGGAAGAACGCCGACAGGGTGTAGATCGCCAGCGGCAGCGAGAAGGTCATGTACGGGATGATCAGTCCGAGCCAGGTGTCGAAGATCCCGATGATCCGCTCGATGTTGAACAGGGGGGAGACCAGGGAGATCGGCGGGAACATGGCGATGAGCAGTGACATGCCGATGAGGAGCTGCTTGCCGGGGAACCGCAGCCGGGCCACCGCGTAGGCGGCCATGGTGCCGAGGATCACCGCGATCACGGTGGCGATCAGGGCGATGCCGATCGAGTTGACCAGCGCCCGGGTGAACTCGGCGGTCTGGAAGATGCCCCGGTAGTTCTCGAGGGTCCAGTCCCGGGGGATGTAGTTGCCGTCGGTGAGGGTGCCGGGGTCCTTGAACGACAGTGCGGCGATCCACCACACCGGGAACAGGGCGTACAGCACCACCACGACGTTGACGACGCCCCAGCGGGTGGCGTGGGACTTGCCGACGGCGGTCATCAGCGCTTCACCTCCGCGCCCGGTGCGGCGGCGCCGAACAGCTTGACGAAGGTGAAGGCGATGATCCCGACGCAGAGGAAGATCAGGACCGAGATCGCCGACCCGATGCCCAGGTTCAGCGCGGTGAACAGGTTGTCGTAGCCGAGGATCGACAGGGAGCCGGTGCCCTGGGCGCCCGAGGTCAGGACGTAGATGTTGTCGAAGATCCGGAACGCGTCCAGGGTCCGGAAGAGCAGGGCGACCAGGATGGCGGGTTTCATCAGCGGCAGCATGACCTTGGTGAACCGCTGCCAGGGGGTGGCGCCGTCGACCATGGCCGCCTTCAGGGTCTCCTCGGGGACGAGGGCGAGGCCGGCCAGCAGGAGCAGCGCCATGAAGGGGGTGGTCTTCCACACCTCGGCGAGGACGATCAGCCACAGCGCGGGCCACTGTTCGGTGAGCGGGGCGTCGCCGCTGGGCAACAGCTCGGCGAGGTAGCCGAGTTCGGGGGTCCAGGCGTACTGCCAGGAGAAGGCGGCGACGACGGTGACGATGCCGTACGGGACGAGGACGGCGGTGCGCACCGTGCCGCGCGCGAAGAGCGTGCGGTGCATCACCAGGGCGAGGCCCATGCCGAGGACGAGCTCGATGGCCACGGACACGGCGGTCAGGAACACCGTGACCCAGAAGGCGTCCCACCAGAACGGGGAGGACAGCACCGCGCCGTAGTTGCTCAGGCCCACGAACTCGGCCCGTGCCGGGAAGCGCAGGTCGTAGCGCTGGAGGGACAGGTAGACGGCGTAGCCGATGGGGTAGGCGGTCACGGCGGTCATGACGAGGACGGCCGGTGCGCACAGCAGCCAGCCCAGGCGGCGTTCCTGTCTGGCGCCGGCGGAAGGCTCCTTCCTGCCCCGGGTCCTGCCCTTCGCCGGCTCCGCCATCGTGCTCACGGGATCACACCCTCGGATCGCAGGGCCTGGTCGATCTGTTCCCCGATGGTGTCGACCGCGCTCTCCGGCCGGATCCCGGACGGCGGGGACAAGGTGTGGGAGACGGCGATCGACACGTTCTGGTAGGCGGGGGTGAGGGGCCGTACGCTCGCCGATTCCAGGGCGGCCAGCACCTCCTCGGAGAAGGGGTACTCCTTCATGAAGGCGGGCTCGTCGTACAGGGCGCGCAGGGTGGGCGGCAGTCCGCCCTCGAGCGCGGCGGTGAGCTGGTTCTCCCGGTCGCGCAGGCACAGGGCCGCTTCGAAGGCCAGGCCGGGGTGGCGGGAGTAGGCGCTGACGGCGAGGTCGATGCCGCCGATGGTGGGGCGGGCGGGGCGGTCGGCGTCGACGCGGGGGTAGGGCGCCCAGCGGAAGTTCTCGAACAGCCGCGGGTTGTTCGCCTTCATCGACGGATAGACGAACGGGTAGTTGAGCTCGAAGGCCGCCACGCCCGACTCCATGGCCAGGCGGTTCTGGTCCTCCATCTGGTTGGGCAGGGAGGGGTCGGCGGCCGGGGAGTTCGCGAGTTCCCGCATGATCGAGGCGGCCCGTACGGCGGGCGGGCCGAGGGAGGGCTCGGTGGCGCCCGGGTTCAGGATGGTGCCGCCCGCGCTGTTGACCAGCGAGTTGAACCAGACGGTGAGGCCCTCGTACTGGGCGCCCTGGATCTCCACGTAGTGCGGTCTGCCCTGCCGGGCGAGGCCGCGGGACATGTTCAGCATCTCGGACCAGGTCTTCGGCGGGGTGGGCACCAGGTCCTCGCGGTACCACAGGAGCTGGGTGTTGGTGTTGTACGGGACGGCGTAGAGCCGGCCCTTCCAGGTGGCCGTCTGCAGCGGGACGCGGAGGGTGCCCTCGGTGGCCCGGCGCTTCGCCTCCCCCGTCCACTCGCGGATCCAGCGGGCCTCGGCGAACTCCGCGGCCCAGGTGACGTCCAGGCCCAGGATGTCGAGGGAGTCGTCCTCGGCGGCGAGCCTGCGCACCAGCTGCTGGCGCTGGCCGTCGGCGGCCCGGGGCAGTTTGTGGTAGCTGATCCGGTAGCGACCGCCGGACGCCCGGCTGCAGCGGTCGGCGGCCTTCTGCAGGGCGCCGGAGTCGTCGGGGAAGTTGTACCAGTTGAGGGTGGGGCGTGCGGTGTCCTCGTCGCCGCCGCAGGCGGCGAGCGTCGATGCCAGCAGGGTCAGCGCGACCAGCGCCCGCGTCCGTCGCGGCCTTCCGGTACGTCCGCGCCTCGCGTGCACGCGCTCCACACCTCGCTTCCGGGATCGCGGCGCGGGTGTCCGATCCCGCGGCGGTGCCTACCCGGCGAACGCTAAACGGGACATAGGCTGATATCAAGGACATTCATCCGTGGCTCGCCATGACTCACCACGGCGCTCGGCGTGCGGGCGCCGACACCGGTGCCGGTTCAGCCCGTGGAGCCGCCCGGCACCACCAGACCGGTCTCGTAGGCCACGACGACGGCCTGGGCGCGGCTGTCGAGGTCGAGCTTGGTCATCGTGCGGTTCAGATGGGTCTTGACAGTCGCCTCGCTGATGAAGAGCTGTTCGGCTATCTCGGCGTTGGACAGCCCTCTCGCCGTGAGCAGCAGCACCTCGCGTTCCCGGGCGGTGAGCGCCTCCAGGGACGCCGGGGAGTCCGGTACCGGCTCCGAGCGCTGCACGTACGCCTCGATGAGCCTGCGGGTCACGCTCGGCGCGAAGAGCAGGTCCCCGCGCGCGACGGCGCCGATCGCCTCCAGCA
Source organism: Streptomyces sp. NPDC044984 (assembly GCF_040646935.1). NCBI lineage: Bacteria > Bacillati > Actinomycetota > Actinomycetes > Kitasatosporales > Streptomycetaceae > Streptomyces > Streptomyces sp. NPDC044984. The sequence continues at coordinate 40,044 of NZ_JBEZBE010000030.1, read as the reverse complement.
GCCGCTCGGGCCCGGTGTCCTTGAGGAGGAAGCCGGACGCGCCGGCGCGCAGGGCCGCGTACACGTACTCGTCGAGGTCGAAGGTGGTGAGCACCAGCACGCGCGGCAGGGGCGGCCGCTCCGCCCGCGTCCCCGGTCCGGGCGGGGACTCGGCGGCCTCGGCGAGGATGCGTTCGGTCGCGGTGATGCCGTCCGTGCCGGGCATGCGGATGTCCATCAGGACCACGTCGGGCCGGGTGTCCGCCGCGCGGGCCACGGCCTCCTCGCCGCCGGTCGCCTCTCCCACGACCTCCACCCCCGGCGCGGCCCGCAGCAGCGCGACGAGCCCCGCGCGGATCAGGTCCTGGTCGTCGACCACGAGCACCCTGATCATCCCCGTAATCGATTCCCTCACTTCCCGGCCCGCGCCGAGGTGGGAAGAGTGAGGCACACGCGGAATCCACCGTCGGCGCGCGGACCGACGTCCACCGTGCCGCCGTAGAGCCTGGCGCGTTCCCGCATGCCGATCAAGCCGTGACCGGACAACGGCGGGACGTTGTCCGGAAGCGATCGCTCCCGCGTCCCGTCGTCGGTGACCGTCACCGTCAGGTCCTGCCGACCGTACGCGACGACCACGGTGGCGTCGGCGGGGCGGGCGTGTTTGATCACATTGGTCAGGGCCTCCTGCACCACGCGGTACGCGCACAGCTCGACACCGGGCGCCAGCGGCCGGGCGGTGCCCTGTATCCGCAGGTCCACCGGGACCCCGGCAGCCCTGACCCGCTCGGCCATCTCCGTGAGCCGGGCGAGGCCGGGCATCGGCGCGTACGGCGTCGTCCCCGCCCCGTCCGGACCGTCCGGGCCGGCACCCGTGGTGTCGTCGGGACCGGTGCGCAGCAGCGTCAGCATGCGGCGCAGTTCACCGAGGCCCTCCTGGCTGGTTTCGTTGATCGTGTCCAGGGCCGCGCGGGCGGTGTCGGGCTCGGAGTCGAAGACGTAACGCGCCAGCCCTCCCTGCACGTTGATCACCGACATGTGGTGGGCGACCACGTCGTGCAGCTCGCGGGCGATCCTGCGCTGCTCCTCGGCGACCGCGCGGCGCATCCGGTCCGCCTGTTCGCGGCGCAGTTGCCCGGCCAGTTCGGCGAGCCGGTCGGCGCGGCGGGCCGAGACGCGGGCGGCGACACCGAACCGGCAGCCGACGGCCGGGAAGACGACCGCCTGGGCGACGACGGCGGGCGTGGGCTGGCCGGCCCGCCAGCCGGCGTACACCCAGACGACGCCCACCACCGCCGTGCAGACGACCGCCGGGCGCACGGAGCGCAGGGCGGCGACCGTGTAGAGGGCGAGGAAGGGGCCCATCGAGTTCACGACGGGCCAGTAGTCGAGGGTGATGAACAGCGCCCACGTCGAGCCGCTGATCGCGAAGACGGTGAGCGGGGCCCGTCGGCGGACCGCGAGCGGTGCGTTGACCAGGCAGGTGACGGCGATGCCGAGGCCGTCCTGGGGCTGCCAGCCCGTCCCCGGTTCGGGCTCGCGGCCGAGCAGGACGGCCACCACGGTGAAGGCCACCGCGATCGTGGCGTCCAGCCACGGGGTTCCTCGTTCGAGCAGCCGTGTGATCCTGTGCACGGCCGCAGCGTACGGGTACGGCGGTGCCCCGACCGCCGGTTTCCCGACGGCCGGGGCTCCCTTCCCCCGGCTCGGATCAGGTCAGGAAGTTGCCGTAGCACTCGGAGTTCCAGGCCCACCGGTGCGAGCTGATGCCGTTGTTCACCCCGGCACCGCTGGTGAAGTAGTTGTCGCTGAGGTTGCTCGCGTAGTACTCGGAGCGGGCCAGGCAGCTGTAGCCGCCGCCCCAGTCGGTTCCGGTGCCGTTGTAGACCGCGACGGCCATGCCCGAGGTGCCCTTGTTCAGCACGGAGCTCGCCTTGTTGGTGTCGCCGCCCTGGAAGGAGCCCGCGCTGTTGCCCCAGTTGGAGTCGTCACCCGCGGCCTTTCCGAGGAAACCGGCGCAGTTGACGCTGTCGTAGGCGTAGAAGTAGCCGGGTGTCGCGCCGGACCACGCGCCGCTGCAGGTGGCGGCCGGCTGCGCGGTGGCGTGTGCGGCCGTCGCGGGAACTCCCGCTCCCAGGGCCGCGAGGGCGAGTGTCGTCAGTACGGCGGGGATCTTGCGCATGGTGGATCGCTCCTTCTGCTCGGGTGTGGACGGGTGGGTCGGTGGTGGTGCGTTCCGCGGCTCGGGGCCGCGGAAGTCGGCGCGTCGCGTCAGGGCGACGCGGTGCCTGCCCCGAGGGCCTCGGCACGGGCCAGCGCGGTGAGGTTCATGCGCCGGAAGGCGGCGATGTCGTCGCGGTAGGGGCGGAGCTTCTCGCTCCGCAGCCGGTGTTCCAGGGTGCGGGCGGTGCGGGCCAGCGCGGTGCTGTTGGCGCAGGTCGCCTCGGCGACGGCCAGCCGCACCTCGGTGGCCCGCGCGGCGGCCGGGCTCATCCCCTCGGTGATCGCGGACCGCTTCTCACGGATCTCGAGCGGAGTGCCGTAGGAGTGACCGGCTTCGCGCATGCAGGCGGCCCAGTCCTCGACCGCGCGCTTGAAGCGGGCGTCGGCGACGATCTCCGGTGCGTAGAGAGCGGTGAGGCTCTGGACCGTCTTCTTGGCACGGAACCAGGCCGGCAGGTCGCCGTACAGCTCCTTCATCGCCGTCGCCCGGCAGCCGTCGCGGGGGGTCCACACCGTGCCGCCCAGCGGCAGGTCGACCGTGACCACGCCGTTGGACGGCGTGCCGTCGAGGGCCGTGTTGTAGCGGACGAGGTCCCGCTCGGCCAGCGTCCCGGCGTAGGCGGTGTTGCGGTCCTCCCGCCGTGCCCGTTCCGCCCGCTCGTCCAGCTCCCGGCCGTAGCCGTACTCCTTCGCCCAGGCGACGTCGGTGAGCACGTATCCGTTGCCCTGCCGGTCGGCGACGCTCGCGACCGGGCCGGTCCAGTACGGGAAGCCCTTCTCCTTCATGCACTTCTCGACGAGGATCTCCTCCCCGCGCTCGACCGTGACCTGCTCGGCGTGCGTCAGGTCGCGCGGCTTTCCCGTGTACCGCGCCGGCTCCGGTTCCGCGGGCGAGGCGCAGCCCGAGACCGCCGCGGCCGTGGCCGCGGTCAGCGCCGCGCAGAGGGAGGCGAACAGAGCTCCCGTCCTGCCGTGACCGTTCCTGGTCATGGGTGAACTCATGCCCGCTCCCCCTGCTGCCCCCGTGGTCTCGCGGGGTGCTCCCCGCTCGAGAACAGAAGCTACGCCGCCGGCCCGGACGGATCGTCAGTCCGCCGGTTGACGATCGCGGTAAACCTCGGCGGTACTCCGCCGGGCGGACTCAACCGTGGTTGCAGGAGACCCACGGGCCGGAACACGGGGAAACGGCCGGAACACGGAAAACGACGGAGAGGCCGCCTCGGGTGTCCCCGATGCGGCCTCCGGCCTGCTGTTCAGCAAGTCGGGACGACAGGATTTGAACCTGCGACCCCTTGACCCCCAGTCAAGTGCGCTACCAAGCTGCGCCACGTCCCGTTGCCCGTCTGACCTGGGGTTTCCCCCGGCCGAACGTGCACGGAAACCATACCGCACTCGGGGCGGTGATCGCGCACGCGTTTACGGGCGCGGCCGCCGAGGCCGGGGGTGCCGCTCCGGTGCCCGGTCAGCGGGCGGCGAGGAGCTCGAGGGTGTCGATCACGCGGTTAGAGAAACCCCACTCGTTGTCGTACCAGGCGACCACCTTGACGTGACGGCCGTCGACGCGGGTGAGGGCCGAGTCGAAGATCGACGACGCCGGGTTTCCCGTGATGTCGGACGACACCAGCGGGTCGTCCGAGTACTCGAGGATCCCGGCGAGCGGCCCCTGAGCCGCGGCGCGGTACGCCGCCAGCACGTCGTCGCGCGTCACCTCGCGGGCGACGGTGGTGTTGAGTTCGACGAGGGAGCCCACCGGAACGGGCACCCGGATCGAGTCGCCCGACAGCTTGCCGTCGAGACCGGGCAGCACGAGTCCGATCGCCTTGGCGGCGCCCGTCGTCGTCGGCACGATGTTGACGGCGGCGGCGCGGGCGCGGCGGGCGTCGCGGTGCGGACCGTCCTGCAGGTTCTGCTCCTGCGTGTAGGCGTGCACCGTCGTCATGAAGCCGTGCTCGATGCCGGCGAGTTGGTCGAGCACCGCGGCCAGCGGCGCGAGCGCGTTGGTCGTGCACGAGGCGTTCGAGACGATCGTGTGCGCGGCCGGGTCGTACGCGTCGGTGTTGACCCCGAACGCGAGGGTGACGTCGGCGCCCTCCGACGGTGCGCCGACCAGCACCTTCTTCGCGCCGGCGGCGAGGTGGGCACGGGCGGCCCCGGCCGAGGTGAAGCGGCCGGTCGCCTCGAGCACGAGGTCCACGCCGAGTTCGGCCCAGGGCAGCCGTGCCGGTTCGCGCTCGGCGAGCACCGTGATGCGGCGGCCGTCGACGACGAGGGCGTCGCCGTCGGTGTTCACCGGGCGGCCGAGCCGACCGGCCGTCGTGTCGTAGGCGAGCAGCCGGGCGAGGGTGGCGGGCTCCGTGAGGTCGTTGACGGCGACGACCTCGAGGGCGCTGTCGCGTTCGAGCAGTGCGCGCAGCACGTTGCGTCCGATGCGGCCGAATCCGTTGATCGCGATACGAGTCATGAGTGGTGTCCCTTCGGTTCGCCACCAGCGTCGCGTGCGGCACCCACCCCTGACAGCGGCGTGATCGCCACGGTTCGCAAGGATCGTGCCACGTGCCCGGCGGCTACTCGCCCCGGGCGAAGGTGCGCCGGTACTCGCTCGGCGTGGTGCCGAGGATGCGCTGGAAGTGCAGCCGCAGATTGGCACCGGTGCCGAGCCCGACGTCGGCGGCGATCTGCTCGACACTCCGCTGCGAACGTTCGAGCAGTTCGCGGGCCACGTCGACGCGGGCACGCATGACCCACTGCATCGGCGTGTAGCCCGTGTCCTCGACGAAGCGCCGCGAGAACGTGCGCGGCGAGACCGCCGCGTGCCGGGCGAGCAGCTCCAGGGTGAGGGGTTCACCGAGCCGGTGCAGCGCCCACTCGCGGGTGGTGGCGAACCGCTCGCCGAGGGGCTCGGGCACGCTGCGCGGCACGTACTGCGCCTGACCGCCGCTGCGGTAGGGGGCCGCGACCAGGCGGCGGGCCGCGTGGTTGGACGCGGCCACCCCGAGGTCGCCGCGCAGGATGTGCAGGCACAGGTCGATGCCCGACGCGGCGCCGGCCGACGTCAGCACGCTGCCCTCGTCGACGAACAGGACGTTCTCGTCGACCCGGACGCGCGGGTGCTTCGCCGCCAGCGCCCGCGTGTAGTGCCAGTGCGTCGTGGCCCGTCTGCCGTCGAGCAGACCCGTGGCGGCGAGCGCGAAGGCGCCCGTGGAGATGGCGGCGAGCCGCGTGCCCCGGGCGTGGGCGGCGGTCAGCGCGTCGACGACGGCCTCCGGCGGGTCGTCGCGGTCCGGGAACCGGTAGCCGGGGATGAAGACGGTGTCGGCCCACGCGAGCGTGTCCGGGCCGTGGGCGACGTGGTACGACAGGCCGTCGCCGCCGGTGACGGGACCGGGTGCGGCCCCGCACACCCGCACCTCGTACGGCATGCTCGCGCGGGTCGTGAACACCTGGGCGGGGATGCCGACGTCGAGCGGCTTCGCCCCCTCGAGGATCAGGACGGCGACGCGACGAAGACGTGTGGCTGGCACGGGAGAGAGGTTACGCGGGGCGTGGCCCTGCCACGCCCACCGCGTGGACCGGGCGGACGGCACCGGCTCGCCGGGGCCCGCTCCTCGACGTGCCCGGCCCGGGGGCCGGGCCGGACGGCGCGGGCGCGGTCGTGCACCGCGTCGCTGAGCCGGTTCACGACCGCTCCCGGCTGACGCACGCCCTGCGGCCCGGCCCGGCGCGATCGCGGGCGTGGGCCGCCGTCCGGCGACGGCCGGGCGTTCCTCAGGCCGCGGGCGGCAGGCCCAGCCGGGGGTGCGCCTCGAGGAGCCGCGGCGGGGCTCCCTGACGCCAGGAGTCGGCGAGGATGTCGCGCAGTTCGCCCTCGTCCTCCAGGGCGGCGAGGCGGACCCTGACCCAGGCGAACTGCGCCTCGTGGCCGGCGATCCAGAACTTCTCCGGTTCGGCGAGGGCCAGTTCGTCGCGCTCCTCCTTGGGGCAGCGCACGGCGATGGAGGTCTCGTCCTCGGGCAGGGTGGCGAACATCTTCCCCGCGACCCGGAACGTGGGCATGCTCCAGGCGACCTTCTCCGTGGTGTCCGGCAGGGACAGGGCGATCCGTCGTACGTCTTCGGCATCCGGCATGGCAGGCACCGTATCGGCCGGCACTGACACTCACCCGGTGCCGGCCGGTGCGGGGCCCGCTCCCGGGCGCTTGTAGTAGATCGTCGTCGGCCGCAGCACCCCGGCGGGGTCCGCCGCGTAGTCGGGGATGGCCCCGACGGGGGTCCAGCCGGAGGAGCGGTAGAGGTGCTCGGCCGGGCTGCCGGTCTCGGTGTCCAGGTGCAGCAGGGTGATGCCCCGCGCGGCGGCCGCCTCCTCCGCGACGGCCAGCAGCCGCCGGCCGAGGCCCCGGCCACGGGCCGCACGGTGCACCATCAGCTTCACCAGTTCCGCGCGGTGGGTGCTGTTGGGTTTGTCGGGAAGGGCGAGGCTCACGGTGCCCAGCACCCGTCCGGGTTCCTCGTACGCCACCCACACCGCGAGCCGGCCGGCGGCGACGGCCGTGGACCGTTCCCTCCACCAGGCGGCCGCCTCCGCGCGGTCGAGCGGGGCGAGGAAGCCGACGGAGGCGCCACCGTCCACCGTGTCGGCCAGCAGTTCGGCCAACTCCGTTGTCAGGCCGGTCAGTCGAGTGGCATCGAGCCAGATGACGTTCACGGCCGCACCACCGCCAGGACGTAGCGCACGTCTTCGGGGCCGGGGCAGCGGAACCGGGTCGGCCCCCAGACGCGGAGCCTGAGGCAGTCGCCGCCGCCGAGGCGGTGCTCGACGTCCCGGTCCGTCACGGCGAGGGCTCCTTCCAGCACCCAGACGTGCTGTTCCAGGCCGGGCACGGGCGGCCGGTCGTAGGCGATGTCCGCACCGGCCGCGAGCCGTCCCTCGACGAGTTCGCCGCGCAGTCCGTCGTGCGGCGGGGACACGGACCGGCGGACGAATCCGGACGCCCTGTCCTCCCACACCGGCTGGTCGGCGGCCCGCACCACCGGCGCGGGGGCCGCCTCGACCTCGCTGAGCAGCTGGGACATGGTCCGGCCGTAGACGGCGCAGAGACGGTTCAGCAGGGAGGCGGTGGGGCTCGTCTCCGCCCGCTCGGCCCTGGACAGGGTGGAACGGCTGACACCGCTGCGCTCCGCCAGCTCTCCGAGGGACCAGCCGTGCTCGGCCCTGAGCTCGGCCAGTCGCGCGCCGAGCCGGAGATCGACGGGGTCCGGGGACGGCCCCGGTTCATCGCGTTTCATATCAGGGAGAGTATCCCGTATCCGGGATCGCCCGTGCGTCGCGGTCGGCGGCCGTACGCCCTTCATACGGCATGAGCACGACAGCAAGAGAGAAGCGTCACGGCGGACCGTGAGCGGGCAGCCCCGGAGCGGCCGCCCGGTCACGGGGAGGGCCGGGCGGCCGGGCCTGCCGGGTCCCGGTCCGCCCGTCCGTCGGGCCGCTGATCCACAACGTCCGACGTGACCTGGGATATACCCTTTGACGCCTGGTTGTGCCTAGCTTGGCCGACGGCTCTCGCGCACGGTGCCGTGACATCGAGGGCACGCCCCGTCGATCGTTCAGGAGACCCATGCGCCCCCGCGTACCCACCGTCCCCCGCATACCCGCTCTCCCACCCCTCGCCCTGGCGGGCGGTGCGCTGACCGTGGGCATCGGCGGTCTGTATCTCGCCGGGCTGCTGCTCACCGGCGGTGAGATCGAGGCGGGCACGACGGTGCGCGGCGTGGACATCGGGGGCCTGACCCGCGAGGAGGCCACCCGGAAGCTGGAGGAGCACCTGGTGGGGGCCGGCCCGCGGAAGCTGGCGGTGAAGGTCGGCGACCGCGAGGGTGCGGTCGATCCGCGGCAGGCGGGGCTCACCTTCGGCATCCGGGAGACCCTGGACCGGGCGACGTCCACGGGCACCGGTCCGGTCGGTGTGATCGGCGGGTTGTTCCGCTCCGGCGGTGAGATCGAGCCGGTCGTGCGGGTCGACGAGGACAAGGCCCGTGCCGCCCTCGGGAAGCTGGCGACGACGCTCGACGAGAAGGTCCGCGACGGCGCCGTCTCCTTCGCCGACGGCCGTGTCGAGCAGACCGCCCCGCGCACCGGGTACGCGCTGGACGTGGACGCCGCGATCGGCGCCCTGCGCGCCCCCTTCCTGCGCGGCGCGGCGGACTCGGTCACGGCGCTGCCCGCACACGAGACCGAGCCAGAGGTCACGGCGGCCGAGGTGCGGCGGGCGGTGCGCGAGTTCGCGCAGCCGGCGATGTCGGCGCCGGTCACGCTCACCGCGGGCGGCAAGCGGTTCACGATCACCCCGGCCGTGCTGGACGATCACCTGACGATGCGGCCGGACGAGGCCGGCAGGCTCACACCGGAACTCGACAGCAAGGGCCTGCGTGCCGCGCCCGCGGTGGCCGACGTCCTGAACGGCCTGCCCACCACCCCCCGGAACGCCCGGCTGGGGCTCGAGGGCGACAAGGTCGTGGTGACCGCCGACGCCAGGCCCGGCGTGCAGGTCACCGACAAGGCCCTGGGCAAGGCCGTCCTGCCCCTGCTCACCGAGTCGGGCGCCGCCCGCACCGGTGAGGTGGACGCGCGGCTGATCCAGCCGGAGGTCACCCGCGAGAACGCGGCCCGGCTGGGGCTCACCGAGAAGATGTCCTCCTTCACCGTCGATTTCGAGCCGGCCGCCTACCGCACGACGAACGTCGGCCGGGCCGTGGAACTCATCGACGGCTCCGTCGTCATGCCGGGCGAGACCTGGAGCTTCAACCGGACCGTCGGCGAACGCACCGAGGCCAACGGCTTCGTCGACGGCGTCATGATCTACGACGACCAGTACCGGAAGGCCCCCGGCGGCGGTGTCTCCGCCGTGGCCACGACCGTCTTCAACGCGATGTTCTTCGCCGGGGTCCAGCCCGTCGAGTACGGCGCCCACTCCTTCTACATCGAGCGCTACCCCGAGGGCCGTGAGGCGACGGTCGCCTGGGGCAGCCTGGACCTGAGGTTCACCAACGACTCCGGCAAGGCCGTCTACATCCAGGCCGAGTCCACCGACACCTCGCTGACCGTCAGCTTCCTCGGCACGAAGAAGTACGACCGGATCACGTCGGTCAAGGGGCCGCGCACCGACGTGCGGCAGCCGGCGAAGCGGGTGAGCACCGCTGAGCAGTGCGTGCCGCAGACCCCGCTCGAGGGCTTCGACGTCACCGTCGAGCGGGTCTTCCACGACGACGGCCGGGAAGTGCGGCGGGAACCGTTCCGCACGCACTACACCCCGCGTGACGAGATCATCTGCGAAGCGGCGCCGACCGGGCGCCGGCCCTGAGGAGGCGGCCCCGTCGGGAGTGACGGCGCGGGCCGCCGCACCGTCTCACCTCCCGGCCGACCGGGGCGCGGAGCTGCGGGCCATGAGGTGTTCGACCAGGGTGAGCAGGACGTCCCGGCCTTCGGTCCGCTCGCGTGCGTCGCACATCACCAGGGGGACCTGGGGGTCCAGGTCCAGGGCGGTGCGGACCTCCTCGGGCGTGCGGTCGCGGACGTTGTGGAAGCAGTTGACCGCGACGACGAACGGGACGCCGCGGCTTTCGAAGAAGTCGATGGAGGCGAAGCTGACCTCCAGGCGGCGGGTGTCGACCAGTACCACCGCTCCCAGGGCTCCGAGCACCAGGTCGTTCCACATGAACCAGAAGCGTTCCTGGCCGGGGGTCCCGAACAGGTAGACCACCAGTTCGTCGCTGATGGTGATGCGCCCGAAGTCCAGGGCGACGGTGGTGGTGGTCTTGCCGTCGACGCCGACCAGGTCGTCCACGCCGACACTGGCACGGGTCAGGTATTCCTCGGTGTGCAGGGGGGCGACCTCGCTGACCGCGCCGACCAGCGTGGTCTTGCCCACACCGAAGCCGCCGGCGATCAGGATCTTCACGGCCTGGGCCGTCTGTGCCGGATCAGAGCCCGCGGAGCCCATCTCTCACCGCCTCAAGGATCGTCATGTCGGGGAGGGTCCCGTTGTGCGCGAAGGACAGGGGCGGCCGGGCCCGTACCCGGCCGGCGTCGATCAGGTCGCCGATGAGGATCTTGGTCACCGACACCGGCAGGTCGAGCTCGGCGGCGATCTCGGCCACCGCGACGGGCCTGCGCGCACACAGGCGCAGGACGGTGCGGTGTTCCGGCTGCAGTGCGGGCCGGCCGGCCGCGGTGTCCGTGCCCGCCGTGGTCCGTACCGTGATCAGGGTGATCAGGGTCAGGTCGTCACGGCCGGCGGTGGTACGGCCGCCGGTGATGGTGTAGGGACGGACCAGCGGTTCGTCGGCGTCGTCCTCCAGGTCGTCCGTCCAGTGCCTCATGCGCCGGCCCCGGGGCCGGCGGGCGGGGACGGGTCGGACCGCGGGGTGCGTGCGTCGGTGCCCAGTTTCTGGCCCACCTGCTGGACCAGGGTGTGCATGGCGACCGCCATCACTTCGGCGTCGACCTCCTGGGAGGTGACCACGGCCAGGTGGGTGCCCCGGCCGGCCGCGGTGACGAACAGCCACAGGTCGGCCATCTCGACGATGACCTGGTGGACCGGACCGCCCTGGAAGAGCTGTCCGACGCCGCGGGCCAGGCTCTGCTGACCGGTGGCGATCGCGGCCAGGCGCTCGGCGTCGGAGCGCTCGATGGTCTTCGAGCGGCTGATCACCAGGCCGTCGTCGGACAGCACGACGGCGTGCCGGGTACCGGCCACCTGGTCGACCAGCCCGTCGAGGAGCCAGTCCAGGTCTGCGTCGGTGGCGGTGGTTCGCTGAGTCATCCTCGGTCTTCCCTCGTGGGCGGTTCGGTCTGGTCGGTGCCGGGCGCGGACGGCCGCGCGCCGGCGGCGCGGTTCTTGCGGGACTGCCGCTGGAAGGCGCCGATGGTGGCGCCGGAGCGGGCCGGGGCGCCGGGCGGGGCCTGGGCGGCCGGGGAGTCCTGCGGAGCCGGTGCGCGCAGCTCGGCCACCAGGCTGGCCTGACGCGTCCGACGAGGCAGCGGTGCGGGTCCGTCCTGCGGGTCCGGCGGACCCGCGGGGGCCGGCACCGGTGCGGTGACGTCGGCCATCGCCTGTCCCCGCGACCGTACCGGCAGGCCGTCCGGGCCGTCCGTGCGGCGGGATCCGTCCACGGGACGGGGACCGGTGTGCCGGCGCGGCGGGAGGTGGGGGGTGCCGACGTCGTCGGGCGACGGGCCGCCGGCCGCGTCCGGCACCGACCGGGGCCGCTCGGCCACGAGGTCCTGCGGGACGAGGACGATGACGCGGGTGCCGCCGAACGCCGACGGCCGCAGTTCCACCTGCAGGCCCAGGCCCGCCGACAGCCGGGCCACCACGTACAGGCCCAGGCGCACGTCGTCGGCGCGGGTCACCACGTCCATCTGCGGGGGCGCCTGCATCAGGGCGTTGACGGCCTCGTACTGCTCGGCCTCCATGCCCAGTCCGCGGTCCTCTATCTCCACCGCGACGCCCCGGCTGACCGGCGCCGCCTTGATCTCGACCGGCGCCGGCGGCTTGGAGAAGGCGGTCGCGTTCTCCATCAGCTCGGCCAGGATGTGGATCAGCGGTCCCACCGCCCGCTCGGAGATCCACGGCCGGCCCTCGACGTCGATCTCGATGCGCCGGTAGTCCTGGACCTCGCCCTGCGCGGCGCGCAGGACGTCCAGCAGCGGCACCGGCTTGCGCCAGCGGCGCCGGGGCTGGCCGCCCGCGAGGATCACCAGGTTCTCCTCGTAGCGGCGCAGCCGGGCGGTGAGGTGGTCCAGGTCGAACAGGCCCTCCAGCACCTGCGGGTCCTCGTGCCGGCGCTCCAGCTCGTCCAGCTTCTTCAGCTGCAGGCCGATCAGCAGCTGGGTGCGGCGCGCGATGCGCTGCAGCAGCCGCTCGAAACCCCGGTGCTGCTCAGCCTGGCGCACCGCGGTGTGCACCGCGGTGCGGCTGGCCAGGTTCAGCGCCCGGCTCAGCTCGCCGAACTCGTCCGAGGCCGGGGAGAGCTCCGGGACCTCGGCGTCCACGTCCACGTCCTCGCCCTGTTCGAGCCGGGTGACGACCTGCGGCAGCCGCTGTTCCAGGTCCTGTGCCTGGTCGTGCACGGCCAGGACGCGCCGGCGCAGGACCGCGGTCAGCCGCCAGGTCATCAGTACGACCAGGAGGACGGCGAGCAGGCCCAGGGCGGCCACGGAGTACAGGTACAGCTCCAGCTTCCGCACGGCGTCGGCGCCGGCGGCGTTGGAGATCCGGCTGTGCGCGCCGATGAGTTCCTCGAGCCGGGCGACCGAGGTGTCCGCCGCGGTCCGCCACTGCTCGGCGCGGGCCGGCGACAGCGTGACGCCCTCGCCTCCGGCGGCCTGCAGCCACTCCTCCAGCTCGACCCGCGTCTGCCACTCCCTGCTCCGGGTCATCGCCGTGTACAGCCGGCTCTCCTCGGCGTTGAGGTTCGGTGCCACGCGCGACGTGAGGAGGTACTCGTGGGTGCCGACGGCGTCGGTGACCAGGTCGTAGTCCTCGGCGGACAGCCGGCCCGAGGCCCAGCCGCGCGCCAGCACCGCGTCCTCGCGGCCGATCATGTCCACGGCCCCGTTCAGGTCGAACAGGACCTGTGACAGGCCGGTCACCTCACCGTTGGCACCGCGGGAGATCGCCGCGAAGACCTCGGTGCTGGCTCCGACGGCCTCGGTGTAGTAGGTGAACGCCCGGTCCTCGTCGGCGGTCCCCGTGTCCACCGCGCGGCGCTCCTGCGCCAGCCGGTCGGCCACCCGTACGGTCCGGGAGAGCGCGGCGGCCAGGCCCTGCTGGCCGTCGCTGGTGTCCGCCGAGGCCAGCGGCCGGAAGTCCGCCAGGGCCCGGTCGGTGACCGTGCGCTGCCGGGTCAGGTCGGCCCGGGAGGCCCGGGGCGAGGCCAGCGCTTCCTGGGTCAGCCGCCGCTCCCGCTGCAGGGCGTTGAACAGGGCCGCGTTGCGCGGGCCCACGGTCGTCTTCAGGTCGAGCTGGGCGGCCTGCACCCGGTACTCGTTGCCCAGTTCGTAGGTGGCCAGGCCCTACAGCGAGACCAGGGCCGCGCTCGGCACGAGCAGCACCGTGCGCAGCGGCAGGCGCCGTTCGCCGGCCGCCCACGGCTGCTTGTCCGTCGTGCCCCTCCGTCGGCGGACGGCCCGCACGCTGTCCGTTCCGCGTCGTCCGTCCGTGTTCGTTCCACTCACCCGCAGGCCACTCTCCTCGTCACCGGTCAGCCGCACCTGCGACGAGAACGCGCCAGACAGTAGCGGTTGGTGGCCTGATCTTAGCCATGCGGTGCACGAAGGTCGAAAACGCATTCGACGGAGCGGGCGCGCGCGGCCCGCTGAAACCGGACCTGTCGGCCCGTAACGGAATATCAGATTCCGGTGTTCTCGTCACAACGGCCGGTGGCCGGCCGGGGAAGGGCTCCGCGGCCGTACCGCGGGATCGGCGGATGCTCCACGGGCGGGGGAAAGGCGCGCGTCGTGGGCCGGGGGGAGGCGCACACCGTGGGCCGGGGAAAGGCGCGCACCGTCCGCACCGTACCGTCCGGCGGCTCCCGGTCAGTCCTCCTGGATCACGGAGAGGACGTTCCCGGCCGGGTCGGTGAACCACGCGATCGCCGCGGGGCCGTCGCCGCCGACCCGGACGATGCCCTTCTCGTCGTGGTCGAATTCCGCGTAGCGCTCCAGGGTGATGCCGCGCCGCTCCAGTTCGGCGACGGCGGACACGATGTCGTCGACGGGGAAGTTGAGGATCGTGAACGTCGCGGGAGCGTGTGTCTCCTTCGGGTAGACGAAGACCCGCGCACCGCTGCCGAGCGTGAGGGTCAGCACCCGCATGTCCCCCTGCCCGCTCTCCTCCACCGGGAGGCCCAGGGTCTCGCCGTAGAACCGGCGGGCCTCTCCGAGGTCGTCGACCGAGAAACCGCTGAACGCCTGCGCCTGACCGAACACGCTCCGTGCCTCCTCCGTGGGTGGGCCGTCCCGCACGTCCCGGACCACACCCTGCACACCACCGCGCCGGGCGCACCACTCGGACGGCCGCCGGATGGCCGTACGCCCTTCACCCCGCGGGGAGACCCGCCCGCCCGGGGGGGCAGGTCGCCCTGCCGCCGGCCCCGGGCGGGCCGGGCGTCAGCCTCCCGAGCAGACGGCGCCGTTGAGGCGGAAGACCGTCGGCTGCGGGTTGGGCCCGTCGTTGGCGCCGACGAAGCCGAACGAGGCCGCCGACCCGCCGTCCGGGGCCAGCGGCCCGGCCCCCTCGGAGGCGGTCACCCGTACATGCCTGCCGGTCTGGTGGAACGTGGCGTTCCAGCCGGAGGAGACCGACTGGCGGTCGGTCGGCCAGTCCCAGTCCACGGTCCAGCCGGTCACCGGGGTGTCCGAGAGGTTCCGGACGGTGACCGTGGCCACGAAGCCGTTGCCCCAGCTCGTGTCGTGGTGGTAGGTCACCGCACAGGGGGCGTCCGGCGGGGTGCCGGTGGTGAAGGTCAGCGGAGCGGACGGCGCGGAGAGCCGGCCCGCGGCGTCGGCCGCCAGCACGTTGACCGTGTGGGTGCTGCCCGGAGGCAGGTTCCGCAGGGTCACGGACGTGCCGGTGGTCTCGCCCACCACGTGGGTGTGCGCGCCGTCGCGCGCCTGGACCAGGTAGCGGGTGGCGCCCGCCGCGCCCTCCCAGGACAGGCGCGCGGTGGTGTCGGTCACCGTCTCCAGCCTCGGTGTCCCCGGCGCCTCGGCGCCGGAGGCGCCGGACCCGGTGCCGGCCTGCGGGGTGAGGGTGAGCGTGAGCATCCCGTACGGCGGCACGGTGACCCGGGAGGCGGACGCCGCGCCGTCGGTGACGTCGGTGATGTCGCCGTCGCCGCGCGCGTAACGGCTGACCTCGGGTGCGGCGGCGGACGGGGTGAAGCCCGCGTACGCGAGGTCCACGGTCCGGGCGGCGTCCGGGTCCTTGTTGACGAGCAGGACGCTCAGCCGTCCGTCGCGACGGTGCACGGCGTGGGCGGAGACGTCCTGCGCGGAGGACGCGGCGGCGACCAGGGTGTCGCCCGCGGTGCCCAGTTCGCTGGTCATCTTCATGCCGTAGTAGGGGTGGAACGGCGTGTTGGGCGCCGGCTCGCAGACGTCACCGGTGCAGGCGCCGCTGGAGAGCATCCCCATGTCCCCGTAGTCGGTCTCGCCGTCGACGGTGGTGATCCGGCCCGCGCCGTTGTGGGTGTTCCACCAGTCCACGGTGAACACGCCGTTCTCCAGGGCCGTCATGAACGCGTCGGCGGCGAACAGCCCGTTGGGACGGGCGGTGAGCAGGGCGCCGCCGGTGTTGGTGTTGATCTCGGTGAGGGCGATGCCGATGCGCGGTGAGTCGGCGCCGGCGTACCGGTCGATCTGGTTGCGCACCTCCCGCAGCTCGCCGGGCAGCCTGGTCAGCCTCGTCATGGCGTCCTCGGCGGTGGTGTCGGCGCCGCCCGCGTACCAGTGGACGCTCACGAAGTCGATGACGTCGGTGACTTCGGAGAGCACGGTGTGGTTCCAGTCGCCCGGATCGCCCTCGCCGACGACGCCGTCCGGCCAGTGGCCCGGGGTGGTGAGCACCGCGCCGATCCTGATGGTGGGGTCGACGGCCTTCATGGCCTCGGCGTAGGCGCGGACCTGACGGGCGTACTCCCGAGGGCTCTTGTCCTCGTGCTCGTCGTGCTCCCAGCCGTTGCCGTAGTGGCCGTTGCCGTAGATCTCGTTGCCGATCTCCCAGTACTTCGCGTCGTAGTCCTTGGTGACGTTGGCGTACCGGACCCAGCCGGCCGCCTCCTCGGGCGTGCCGGAGCCGTAGTTGGCGATCAGGATCGGCTGGGCGCCGGCGGCGCGGACGGTGCCCATGAAGGCGTCGAAGCCGGTGCCGGGGGCGACGTATCCGCCGGGCGCGGTGTGCGTCTCCCAGTGGTAGATGTCCGCGTACGAGCCGCCGGGGTAGCGCATCGCCCCGACGTCGGCCGCCTTCATCAGGTCGGCGACCTCGGGATCGTTCATGTGCGAGTCCCAGACGGCCGCGTTGACCCCGCGTGCGGTGTCGGGCATGCGGCCCAGCGACGCCTGCGTGTTGACCCGGACGTCGACGTCCGCGGCGGCGGCCTCGGGAGCGGCGGCCGACGCGGCACCGGCGGTGTTCAGTGGCGCCAGCAGGGCGAGCGCGGCAGCCAGGGCGGCGGCGGCGCGCGCGAGGTGGCGGGGACCGGTACCGGCCGGCCGGCCGGGTCTCTGCGGCAAGGACATGGGGATCCTCCCTCGGGGTCCGGCGGCGCGGGCGGGGCGGCGGGTGCCGGACCCTGCGGCCGGACGGGCTGGACACCGGTGCGGCAGCAGGACGTTCCGCGCCGGCGGCACAGGAAACGGTGCGTGGATGCGGTGCGGTCGTGCACGGGCGTCGCGCGGCGGAACCCGCCGATGGGAGCGCTCCCATGATGAGAGTGGTGTGACGTCCTGTCAACAGAACGGCGGACCCGGTGGCGACGCCGTCCCGTCCGCACCGCACCGCACCGCGTCGGCGCGGGCCGGGACGTACGGGTCCTCCGGCACGCGCCCACCGCCGGACGGTGCGGCCGGGATCAGGACGGCGCGCCCTCTCCCACCGCCGACGCCGCCGCACGGGCCGCCCCCTCCCGGGGCTCCAGCCGCACCACGATCCCCTTCGACGTCGGCGTGTTGCTCCGGTACGCCACGCTCTCCAGCGGCACCAGCACGTTGGTCTCCGGGTAGTAGGCCGCCGCGCAGCCCCGTGAGGTCGGGTAGCCGACCACCCGGAAGTTCTCCGCCCGGCGTTCGACACCGTCCTCCCAGGCACCGACCAGGTCGACCGGCGCGCCTTCCTCCAGACCCAGTTCGCGCATGTCGTACCGGTTGACGAGGACGACGCGGCGGGAGCCGTGGATGCCGCGGTAACGGTCGTCGTCCGTGTACGGAACGGTGTTCCACTGGTCGTGGGAGCGCAGGCTCTGCAGGATCAGATGGCCGGGCGGGGCGGTCAGGGCCTCGAAGTCGTTGCGGCTGAAGAGGGCCTTGCCGGCGGGGGTGGGGAAGACGCCCTCGTTGACCGGGTTGGGCAGGCAGAAGCCGCCGGGGCGGCGGACGCGGGTGTTGAAGTCCTCGAAGCCGGGGACGACGCGGGAGATGTGGTCGCGGACGCAGTCGTAGTCGGCCTCGAAGCGTTCCCAGCGGACGGGGACCTTGTCGCCGAGGGTGCGGCGGGCCAGCCGGCTGAGGATGGCGACCTCGCTGAGGAGGTGCTTGGAGGCCGGTTCGAGGACGCCGCGGGAGGCGTGGACCCGGCTCATGGAGTCCTCGACGGTGACGAACTGCTCGCCGGTGGCCTGCACGTCCCGCTCGGTGCGGCCGAGGGTGGGCAGGATCAGGGCGGTCTCGCCGCACACGACGTGGGAGCGGTTGAGCTTGGTGGAGATGTGCGCGGTCAGCCGGCAGGTGCGCATGGCGGCCTCGCTGACCTCGCTGTCCGAGATGGCACGGACGAAGTTCCCGGCCAGGCCGAGGAAGACCTTGGCGCGGCCGTCGCGCATGGCCCGGACGGAGGCGACGGAGTCCCAGCCGTGCTCGCGGGGCGGCTCGAAGCGGAACTCGCGGGCGAGGGCGTCGAGGAAGTGGTCCGGCATCCGCTCCCAGATGCCCATGGTCCGGTCGCCCTGCACGTTGCTGTGACCGCGCACGGGGCAGGCACCGGCTCCGAACCTGCCGACGTTGCCGCGCAGCAGCAGGAAGTTGACCACCTCGCGGATGGTGGGCACGCCGTGCCTGTGCTGGGTCAGGCCCATCGCCCAGCAGACGATCACCCGCTCGCTCCCGAGGACCATGTCGCGCACTTCCTCGATCCGGGCGCGGGCCAGCCCGGTGGCCTTCTCGACCTCGGGCCAGGAGACGGTGGCGCGCAGGTGCCGGGCGAACTCCTCGAAACCCTCGGTGTGGGCGTCGATGAAGTCCCGGTCGAGGACGGTGCCGGGCGCGGCCTCCTCCGCCTCCAGGAGCAGGAGGTTGAGCGCCTGGAACAGCGCGAGGTCGCCGCCGAGCCTGATGTGGAGGAAGCGGTCGGCGATCCGTGTGCCGCGGCCGACGACGCCGCGGGGGCGCTGGGGGTTCTTGAAGCGGGCCAGCCCCGCCTCGGGCAGCGGGTTGACGGCGACGATCCTGCCGCCGCGGCGCTTGCACTCCTCCAGCGCGGACAGCATCCGGGGGTGGTTGGTGCCCGGGTTCTGGCCGACGGTCAGGATGAGGTCGGCGTGGTGGATGTCGCGCAGCGACACGTCGCCCTTGCCCGTGCCGAGGGTCTCGTTCAGCGCGGTGCCGCTGGACTCGTGGCACATGTTGGAGCAGTCCGGCAGGTTGTTGGTGCCGAACGCGCGGGAGAAGAGCTGCAGGGCGAACGCGGCCTCGTTGCTGGCCCGGCCGGAGGTGTAGAAGACCGCCTCGTTCGGGGAGTCCAGCGCTTTCAGCTCGTCGGCGAGCAGGTCGAGGGCGTCGCTCCAGCTGATGGGCTCGTAGTGGTCGGAGCCGGGTCGCTTGACCACGGGCCGGGTGAGGCGGCCCTGCTGGTTGAGCCACCGGTCGGACTTCCCGGCCAGCTCGCTGATCGGGTACCTGCGGAAGAAATCGGGTGTGACACGGCGTGAGGTGGCCTCGTCATTGGTGTGCTTGGCGCCGTTCTCGCAGTACTCGTTCATGGCGCGGTGTCCCGGCTCGGGCTCGGGCCACGCGCAGCCGGGGCAGTCGAAGCCCCGGACCTGGTTGAGGTTCAGCAGCGTGAGCCCCGTGCGCCGGGCCGACGTCTGGTCCAGGGAGTACTTCATCGCGTGGTACACCGCCGGTACGCCCGCGGCCCAGGTCTCGGGCGGAGTGACCTCGAGGCGGTCGTCGGCCGGTTCCTCGCTCGACGGCTTCTGCAACGTGCTCTCCTCGCTCCGTGTCGTGCCCCCCGGCGCCCGCACGCGGCCCCCGATCCGGCCGGGCGGACGGGCCGGTCAGCCGGTCGGCCAGGTCGGTACGTGGGGACGGCTCCGGCCCTCGGTGGGCCGGACGTGGCCCTTGCTGATCTCGCCGCGCCAGGCGCCGGTCTCGCGGCCCTGCCCCTCGGTGAACTCCTTGAAGGACGTCAGGGCGGTGCGGACCGCACGGCGGGCGACGCCGAGTGCGGCCGCCGCCCGCCTCACCACTCCCCCGGGCCGCAGGTCGATGCGCAGGGTCACCCGGCAGTGGCCCGCGTCGAGTCCTTCGAAGGTCGCCGTGCCGGTGTGCCGGGGTTCGTCGCGGACCTCCCAGCGGACCAGCCGGTCCGGGACCTGTTCCACGATCTCCGCGTCGTACTCGTACGTCCTCGGGCCGAGCCGGATCACCCAGTGGGTCGTCGCCGCCTGGATCTGGTCGACGCGTCTGACGCCGTCCATGAAGCGGGGGAACGTCCTGAACTGCGTCCACTGGTTGTACGCCACTTGGACCGGCACGTCGATGTCGATCGACTCTTCGGTGGTGCTCATGGACTCAGGACCCTGCCCGTCTCCTCGCCGTCACCGGTGGTCGCGTGGCGCGGCACCGGGCGCATTCGTCCGCGCTCGCCCCACCGAGTATCCGGGAAGCACCGTCTCAAGCCCCTGGACCGCATGGCATACGGGTGACCGGGGCGCGCTCCGCCGTGCTGCCCCGGACAGCGGACGGCGGACCGCGTCGCCGCGGGGAGGGAGCCGAAGCTCTGGACTTGCTCAAAGGCCGCTTCGGGCCGCCGGAACGCGGGGCATCCTGCGGACAGCCGGTGCGCAGGCCCGGCGGAAGGGGGGACGTCATGCTGATCGTGTTCGTGTGGGTGGGCGGGTGCGTACTGGCGCTCGTCACGGTGGTCACCTGGATGGTGCGGCGGGCGTGGCGCCGCGCCTGGGACGATCTGGGCACGCGGGCGACCGTGCTCGGCCCGGGTACCGGGCCCGGCCCGCGCGGCGGAACGTCGGCGCACGACGCCGGCAGCTCCTTCGCCCACTCGTCCTGGTGGGAGACGGGCGCGGGCGGAGGTTCGTCGAGCGGCTGCTCCAGCGGCGGTTCCTCGTCCTGCGGCAGTTCGTCGTCGTGCGGCGGTTCCTCGTCGTGCGGCAGTTCCTCGTCGTGCGGCAGCAGTTCGTCGTCCTGCGGCAGTTCCTGCTGACTCGGGAGGCGGGCCATTCGCCGCACCGGGTGTCCTGCGGCCGGGACGAGCAGCCGTCGGCCGCGGCCGGTACCCGGGCGCTGTGGCTCGACGCCACCACCGGCGTCAGCGGCGTGGTGCCCCGGGTCCGGCGCGCACAGCCCTCACGCGCGGCCGCGCTCCGGGCCGGTGCCGGTGGCGGGCCAGTGCCGGTGCCGGTGGCGGGCCGGGTGCGGGGTCCGCCGACGCCCAGGCCCTCGTGACGGAGCCGTACGGCGGCGGCCCGTCCACCGCGGACGGGCACCGGGCGCGTGCCGGCACACGAAAACCCCGGGGTCCGGCCCGGGGACCGTCCTCGTCAGAGGGTTTCGTCGTTCCATTGGTCGAGCAGGGTGGCGCCGAAGTCACTGGGTTCCGCCGCACCGCCGTGAAGGGACTGCTCCGTCCAGATGACCTTGCCCGCAGGGGTGTAGCGGGTGCCCCAGCGCTCGGCGTACTGGGCGACGAGGAACAGGCCGCGGCCGCCCTCGTCGGTGGTCTTGGCCCGGCGCAGGCGTGGTGAGGTGCTGCTGCCGTCGGACACCTCGCAGATCAGGTTCCGGCCGCGCACCAGCCGCACGGTGATCGGGTCGCCGCCGTAGCGAACGGCGTTGGTGATGAGCTCGCTGAGGATCAGCTCGGTGGTGAAGCTGATGTCCTCCAGACCCCAGTCCGCCAGTTGCCGGGCGCAGGCGGCGCGGACCGGCGCCACCGCCGCGGGGTCGCGGGCCACGTCCCACTCGGCGAAGTCCGAGGGGGCGAGGCGACGCGTGCGGGCCACGAGCAACGCGATGTCGTCGCTCGGCCGGTCGGGCAGCATGGCCTCGATCACCGCCGTGCAGAGGGCCTCCGGGGTGCGGTCGGGCCCGGTCAGGGCGGCGCGCAGTGCCTCCAGGCCGGCGTCCGGGTCGCGGTGGCGGTTCCGGTCCCGGATCAGCCCGTCGGTGTAGAGCACCAGTTTCGAGCCCTCGGGCAGGGTCAGCTCCGCCGCTTCGAAGGGCAGGGCCGCGCCCAGGCCCAGCGGCGGGGAGACCGGCAGGCGGGGAAAGGTCACGTTCCCGTCCGGGCGGACGACCGCGGGCCCCGGGTGGCCTGCGGTGGCGGCGGTCACCTGACCGGAGACGGGATCGTAGACGGCGTACAGGCACGTGGCCCCGGTGATCTCCTGCCCGTCCTGCTCCGCGGCGGCGGCCTCGTGGGTGTCGATGTGGGCCACCAGCTCGTCCAGATGGCTCAGCAGCTCGTCGGGCGGCATGTCCAGGGTGGAGAAGTTGTACACGGCGGTGCGCAGCCGGCCCATGGTGGCCGCGGCGTGCAGGCCGTAGCCGACGACGTCGCCGACGACCAGCGCCACACGGGCGCCGGACAGGGGGATGACGTCGAACCAGTCGCCCCCCACCCCCGCCCGGGCCGGCAGGTACCGGTAGGCCGCCTCCAGCGCGTTCTGCTCGGGCATGCCCCGGGGCAGGAGGCTGCGCTGCAGGGTGACGGCCATGGTGTGCTCGCGGGTGTAACGGCGGGCGTTGTCGATGGCGGTCGCCGCACGGGCGGTCAGCTCCTCGGCGAAGGACTTGTCCTCCTCCTCGAACGGTGCGGAGGCGTCCGCCCGCCAGAAGTGGGCCACTCCCAGCAGTTCCTCCCGCGCCCGCATCGGCGCCACGACGAGGGAATGGACCCCCTGTTCCAGCACCCGCCGCCCGCGCTCGGGGTCCTGTGCCCACCAGCCGTCGGACGTCCTCAGATCCGTCTCCAGGACCGCCCGGCAGTCGGCCGCCGCGGCACCGCCGGGGCCGGCGGGCGAGAACCGGATCAGCTCGCCGGCGGGAGCAAGGCCGTAGTCGCCCTCCCGGCCGTGGACGACGATGCGCCGCAACTCGGTGCCCCCGCCGGGCGGCTCCTCGCCCCGCAGGACGGAATCCCACAGCTCCACGGTGACGACGTCGGCGAACCTCGGCACGGACACCTCCGCCAGTTCCTGAGCGGTACGCGTCACATCCAGCGTGGTGCCCATCCGTACCCCAGCCTCGTACAGCAGCTTCAGCCGCTCCCGTGCCACCTCCGCCCGCCCCGTCACCGTCGCCAGCTCCGTGGTGTCCCGAAGCGTCACCACGCTGCCCGCCCGGCCCCCGTACGGGGCCGTGGACCGTTTGTTCACCGCCAGCAGCCGGTCCCCGACCAGACGCACCGCGTCCGTGACCGGCTCGTCCGACGCCAGCAGCCGCGCCGTCTCCTCGTCCGGCCCCAGGTCCGCCACCCGGCGCCGCTCCGCGTTCGCCGGAAGGTCCAGCAGCCGTCGGGCCTCGTCGTTGACCAGCAGCACCCGCCCTTCCGCCCCGGTGATCAGTACGCCCTCCCGCACGGCGTGCAACACCGCGTCGTGGTGTTCGTACATCCGGGTCATCTCCGCCGGGCCCATGCCGCGCGTCTGCCGCCACAGCCGGCCCGACACCAGTGCCGCCCCCGCGGTGGACAGCACGAGGGCGGCCGCGCCGGCGGCGAGGATGATCGGCAGCTGCCGATCGACCATGTCGCCCACGTTCTCCACCGTGATCCCCGCGGACACCAGACCGACCACGGAGCCGTCGGCACCGGTCACCGGGACCACGGCCTGCACGGCCTCCCCTTCGCCGGCGGGCAGCGCCGGTCCGCCGGCCCGCTCGACGACGGTGCCGCCTTCCAGTGCCGGTTCGATGGTGCCGACGAACTTCTTCCCGATCTCCTTCGGATCGGGGTAGGTGAGACGGACGCCTTCGGTGTTCATGACCACGATGAAGTCCACGCCCGCCCGCTGCCGGACCTCTTCGGCGCGCGGCTGGAGGACGGCCGTCGGATTCCGGGCGTCCAGCGCCTCGGCCGTGCCCGGAGCGTTCGCGAAGGATTCGGCCGCCGTCACCGACATGCGCTCGGCTTCTCTCTCGTTGTCGCCGTCGGCCTGGACCACCGAGGCCACCACCGCGGCTCCGACCAGCAGCAACACGGTGACGATCTGGAGCAGGAACGCTTGCCCCGCCGTGGTGCGCGGGCTCAGCAGTGAGCGCAGCCCCGGCCTCGGGCCGCGACGCGAGCCGCCGGTCCCGAATTGGTCGAAGCGGTCTCGCGACCGTCGGTTCGGGCGGAATGACCGCTCTCCTTCCATGACCAATTTCTACCTCGCTTTGCAGACCGGAAGCGACGGCCGGACCCGAACCGACACCGGACGGCCCTGCGTGCGCCCGCGACGTCCGGGAGATCACAAAGGACCTCGCCGTGACCGCGGCCGGTCTCCCCGTCCTGCTCGTGCTCGACGGCAGACGGCCCGAGGACGAGGAGTTGCGCACCGTGCTGTCCGATCCCGCGGGTTCGGACACGTACTCGATGCAGTCGGTGATGCCGACCGGTTCGTCACCACCTCGGTTGACCGGCGTCGCGGGCGTCGCCGCGGCCCGCCAGAGACGAGGGATCCGCGCCACGACGTCACCGGTGTGCGGCAAGGAGCACCGGTTCTGCCCGTCCACCGGCACGGGAATCGCCTCGCCCGCCGGCATCCGCTCGAAGTACAGCATCGGGACGCCTCCGTAACCGCCGGGACCGTAGGCGATGTGAAGCCGCGCGATCGTGGTGGGCAGGCCGAGCACCTGGTTGAAGGCGCGCACCGGGCCCTCAGTCGCGATCTTCCCGCCGGGACGGGCGGGCAGCCAGTCGGCGACGCCGTCGACCGGGTCGTCCTCCGTGGAGGGGTGGGCCGGTGTCTGTCGCGCGTACGGGGCGCCGGTGGACACGTACAGGAACGCCCCGGCGGTCCGGCAGTGTGCCATGAGGCGGCCGGCCGCCCACAAAGCACTTGACGAGGTTGACGAAGACCAGGATCTCGCTGACCCCGAGACGCGCGCAGAGGAGCGGGGTCTTGGTGCCGTTCGTCTGCATCGGCAC
This sequence comes from Streptomyces sp. NPDC044984, assembly GCF_040646935.1. NCBI lineage: Bacteria > Bacillati > Actinomycetota > Actinomycetes > Kitasatosporales > Streptomycetaceae > Streptomyces > Streptomyces sp. NPDC044984. Next base: position 15,701 of record NZ_JBEZBE010000030.1, on the reverse strand, counting down.
GACCGGGTCGTACTCGGGGGTGCCGGACACCGCCGCCCGCGTGAGCGGCTGCGCGAGAGCGCGGACCGTGAGGGCCCGCAGCAGGGTGCTGATCTCCAGGTCGGTGGCGCCGAGGCGCTCGGTGACCTTGCTGCGCAGGCGGAGGATGTCGAGCGAGGTGCCGCCGAGGTCGAAGAAGGCGGCACCGGCACTGAGCGAGCCGGGGGCGACGTCGAGTACCTCCGCGTAGATCTCGCACAGAGCCTGCTCGGTGGCGTCCTCGGGCGGGGTGTGGCCGCCCGGCACGCGGGTCGTCAGCTCGGTGGCGGCGTGCGCCTCGGTCTCGTACGCGCCCGGCTCCGGGCGCTGACGCGTCAGGGAGCACTGGATCTCGCCGAGACCGGTCTTGGGGAATGCGTCCTTCGGCAGCGGCAGGACCAGGAAGGGCCGGAAACCCCGGTGCAGCACCACACTGCTCCGTACGGCAGTGAGCACCTGGTGCGGCATCGCCTCGTCGCCGCCGGGGACGTCCGGGGGGAAGCCGGTCACGAGTTGCTCGGCCACTTCAACGACGTGCTGCCCTTCCGCACGCCGGTCGATCCCACCCGTGGCTTCCTCGAGCCGGTGCGGCGCGGCGCCCGGACCGTGACCGGCGTCCTCGACCACGAGAGGATTCCCTCCGGGAAGGTCGTCGCTGAACTGAAGCCGCAGCGTGATCCCTCCCGGCACCCCCTGTACACCGTCACGCGCCCCCGTCAGAACGCCGCGTCCCGCCCCCGCGCCCTGCCGGGGCCGACGCCGGTGCCCGGGGAGGACCTCGCCGGGGTCGCGCCCGGCACGGCCAAGACCGAGCCGCCCCCGGCATCTACGACAACGCCGACAGACCGATGAGCGGTTGTCCCGAGTACGCCGTCGACCTCTTCGACTCCCGTACCATGCACGCTCCGCTCTCCCGGTCCGTGACACTCGTCGGTGCCGTGCTGAGCGAACCGAACCGCGGGCTGGCCGACCTGGCGCGCGACACCGAGCAGGCCCCGCCGAGCCTCCTGACCACGCCTGCCGCGCAGTCCGCCGGCCCGCCGGTGACGCAGGCGCTCCGCGCGTTCGCCGCCCGCCGGCCGCACCTGCCGGTCGCTGGACATCGAGAGGGTCACCGCCGACGACGCCCTCGGCGCGGACGGGCCGGCGCTCGCGGCCGCCCGGCGGGTCCTCGCCGAGGTCGGCCTGGACCCCGCCGACCTGCAGGCCCTCGTGGTGGTCGAATCCCGGGCCCCGGATTCGCTCATGGCCTCGGAGGCGACCCGGCTGCAGGACCCGCTCGGCGCCCGGAAGGCGACCGTGTTCTCCGTCGGCGGTCTGGGGTGCGTCTCCCGGGCCCGCCGCCGGACGACGGTTCCGGCGGTCTTGCCCGGCGTCCGGATCCGGTGCGAGACTTCGCAACGTCCTTCACATGCAAAGGAGTTGGGCTTGTCGCCTACGGGAGGGCCGGCACGGCCCCTGACCGTCCTCTTCGCACCGGAGAGCGCGTACGGGCCGACGAACAACTGCGTGGGGATCGGGGATGTCCTGCGCCGCCGGGGGCACCGTGTGGTGTTCGCCGCGGAGGCGTCCTGGAAGGGCCGTCTCACGCCGTTCGGTTTCGAGGAGGACCTGGTCGATCTGGCCCCGCCGCCCGAACAGCCCCAGGACGCGGGCCAGTTCTGGAAGGACTTCGTACGCGACACCGCGCCCGAGTTCCGGAAGCCGACCATCGAGCAGCTGGGCACCTGGATCAAGCCGGTGTGGGAGGAGCTGATCTCCGGCGCCCGGTACTGCGAACCGCAGCTGAAGGAGATCATCGACCGGGTCCGGCCGGACGTGATAGTCGAGGACAACGTCGTGTGCTTCCCGGCGTTGACCACGGCGGGCGTTCCTTTCGTGCGGATCGTCTCGTGCAACCCGCTGGAGGTGAAAGGCGAGCGCGTTCCGCCGCCGTTCTCCGGATACCCGGCCGGGGACCGGAGCGAGTGGGACGGGTTCCGCGCCGAATACGACCGCACGCACCGGAGCCTGTGGAGCGACTTCAACGCCTGGGTGACCGAGCAGGGCGCGCGTCCGCTGCCCGACCTGGAGTTCATCCACGAGGGCGATCTGAACCTGTACGTCTATCCCGAGTCGGCCGACTACACGGACGCCCGTCCGCTGGGCCCCACCTGGCACCGGCTGGACTCCTCGGTCCGCGAGACGCGGGAGGGGTTCACGCTGCCGCCCGGCCTGGCCGACGGCGGCGGCGCGCTGATCTACTTCAGCCTCGGATCGCTCGGCTCGGCCGACGTGGACCTCATGCGCAGGGTCATCGCCTCGCTCGCCCGCACCCCGCACCGCTACATCGTCTCCAAGGGCCCGCTGCACGAGGAGATCGAGCTGCCGCCGAACATGTGGGGCGAGGAGTTCCTGCCGCAGCCCCGGATCCTCCCGCTCGTCGACCTCGTCATCACGCACGGCGGCAACAACACGACCACCGAGGCCCTCCACTTCGGCAAGCCCATGATCCTGCTGCCGCTGTTCTGGGACCAGCACGACAACGCCCAGCGCATGGCCGAACTGGGTTACGGCGTCCGGCTCGACCCGTACCGCTTCACCGACGCCCGGCTCCACGACGCGATCGACCGCCTGCTCGGCGACACGGCTCTGCGGCGCACCCTCACCGGGACCGGCGAGACGATCCGGGCGCGCGACGGACTGCACACGGCCGCGGACCTGATCGAGCGGGCCGCCACGGGCTGACCCCATCGGCCCTCGGGCGAACCGAGCCCCGTGCGCCGCCGCCGGGTTGGAAACAGCTCAGTCTCCTTCGCGGCCTCATCCAAGTCATCGAGGGGACCTCGACGCCCTCTCCATGGTGGGCGCGCGCACTCCTGTACCCGGAACTATGGTGTCCCACCACATACGCCTCTCACCTGCGTGTTCCTACGGTGTGGCGACACGCAAACGTCCCCGTCGAAACGCCAGGAAGTGGTGCCGATGTCGTCGCCCGCAGCCGCTCCACCCGCCCCGAACAACCTCAAGCGCATCGTCGCCGCGTCCCTCATCGGCACCACCATCGAGTGGTACGACTTCTTCCTCTACGGCTCCGCCGCCGCGCTCGTCTTCAACAAGCTGTTCTTCCCGGACTCCGACCCGCTCGTCGGCACGCTGCTGTCGTTCCTCACCTACGCCGTCGGGTTCGCCGCGCGGCCGCTCGGCGCGCTGGTCTTCGGGCACTACGGGGACCGGCTCGGGCGCAAGAAGCTGCTGGTGCTGAGCCTGCTGATGATGGGCGGGGCGACGTTCGCGATCGGACTGCTGCCCACGCACGCGGCCATCGGCAGCGCCGCGCCCGTGCTGCTCACCGTGCTGCGGCTGGTCCAGGGGTTCGCGCTCGGCGGCGAGTGGGGCGGTGCCGTGCTGCTGGTGTCCGAGCACGGGGACGCCCGGCGGCGCGGGTTCTGGGCCTCGTGGCCGCAGACCGGTGCGCCGGCGGGGCAGCTGCTGGCGACCGGTGTGCTGTCGCTGCTGACCGCCGTGCTGTCGGACTCCGCGTTCGAGGCCTGGGGCTGGCGGATCCCGTTCCTGCTGTCCGGGGTGCTGGTGATCGTCGGTCTGTGGATCCGTCTCTCCGTCGATGAATCGCCGGTGTTCAAGCAGGCGCTGGAGCGGGCCGAGGCCCGCAAGGCGGACACCGGCACGGAGCGGATGCCGGTCGTGGCGGTCCTGCGGCACCACTGGCGTGACGTGCTGGTGGCGATGGGGGCGCGGATGGCGGAGAACATCAGCTACTACGTGATCACCGCGTTCATCCTCGTGTACGCGACCACGTCCGCCGGGGTCTCGAAGCAGACCGCGCTCAACGCGGTGCTCATCGCCTCGGCGGTCCACTTCGCCGTCATCCCGGCCTGGGGCGCGCTGTCGGACCGGCTCGGCCGGCGTCCGGTGTATCTGATCGGCGCGGCCGGGGTGGGGCTGTGGATGTTCCCGTTCTTCGCCCTCGTCGACACCGGCGGTTTCGGCAGCCTGCTGCTGGCGGTGACCGTGGGGCTGGTGCTGCACGGGGCGATGTACGCGCCGCAGGCCGCCTTCTTCTCCGAGATGTTCGCGACCCGGATGCGCTACTCCGGTGCCTCCATCGGCGCCCAGTTCGCCTCCGTCGCGGCGGGCGCGCCGGCGCCGCTGATCGCCACGGCGCTGCTCTCGGACTACGGCAGCTCCACGCCGATCTCGCTCTACGTCATCGCGGCGAGCCTGCTGACGATCGTCGCCGTGGCGGTCGCCAAGGAGACCCGGAACCGGGACCTGGCGGACGCGGACCCGTCGGGTGGCGCGGGCGAGCCGGTCGAGGCGGTCCGGGAGGCGCGCACCGTCTGATCCCTCAGGGCACCGGCCCCCGTACGCGCCCCGCGTACGGGGGTCAGTACCGCGCGGGAGGCGGGGTGCCCGCCGACAGGCGGTGCAGGCGCAGGGCGAGCTGGATCTCCAGGGCCCGCGCCGGACTCTGCCAGTCGTCACCCAGGAGACGGCCGACGCGTTCCAGCCGCTGGGCGACCGTGTTGACGTGGACGTGGAGCTCGTCCTTGGTGCGGGCGGGGCTCATGCCGCAGGCGAAGTAGGCGTCGAGGGTGCGCAGCAGCTCGGTGCCGCGTCGTCGGTCGTACGCCACGACCTGGCCGATGGTGCGGGTCACGAAGCCGGCGATGTCCCGCTCGCCGGCCAGCAGCAGCCCCAGGAAGCCGAAGTCCTCGGCGGCGGAGCCGTCACCGGAGCGGCCGAGGAGGCGCAGGGCGTCGAGGCAGCGCCGGGCCTCCGCGTAGGCCGACGCCACGGTGTCGGGGCGGCCGGTGAGGTGTTCGACCGGGGCGGACGCGCCGACGGTGACCGGTTCGTGGACGGCCGTGCCCAGGTGGCGGGCGGTGCGGCGGGCCAGCTCGGTGGCGGTGTCGCCGGGAGCGAGGGGCAGCAGCAGGACGGTGCCGCCGTCGCGTGCGGCGGCGAGGCCCTGCCGGGTGGCCGCGAGGTGGGAGGCCGCGGCCCACAGCCGTCTGCGGGCCGCGGCCTCCTCGTCGGCGTCGGCGGCGGGGCCCTCGAGGCGGGCGGCGAGCACGGCGTGGGTGGCGTCGAGGTCGGCGTGCAGCCGGGCCGCGCGCTCGCGCAGCAGGCGCGGGTCCCGGTCGCGGGCGTCGAGCAGGTCGTCGAGCAGCTCACCGCGGACGCGCTGTTCGGCCTCGGCGGCGGAGCGGCGGGCGAGCAGCAGCAGTGAGGTGACCATGGCCGCGCGTTCCAGCGTGCGCTGGTCGACGGGGTCGAGGCCGGGGTGGCCGCGCAGGACCAGCGCGCCGAGGAGTTCGTCGCCGGCGGCCACCGCGGCGATCCAGTCGTCCCGGTGCCGTACCGCGTGGCCCTCCGCCCGCGAGGACTCCAGGGCCCGGTCGGGTGCCGCGGTGGCCTCGGTGAACTCGACCGTGCCGGCCAGGACCTGGGAGACGGCGGCGGCCACGTCGTGCACCCCGCCGCCGCGCAGGACCAGCTCGGCCAGCCGGTCGTGGACGTCCGAGGCGCGCTCGATGACCGCGCTGCGGTCCTTGATGATCTCGTTGGCGCGTTCCAGGCCGGCGAGGGCCGAGCGGGTCTCGGCGAGCAGGTTGGCGGTGTCGATGGCGGCCGCCGCGAGGGCGGCGAAGGAACCGAGCAGGGCGATCTGCTCCCGTTCGAAGACCCGGGACCGCCGGTCCGCGGCGAACAGGACGCCGATGACGTGGTGTCCCAGTGTCAGGGGCACGCCGAGGATCGCGACGAGTCCCTCGTCCCGCACGCCGGTGTCGATGCTGTGGGTGTGCTGGAAGCGGTCGTCGCGGAAGTAGTCGTCGGTGACGTAGGGGCGGGCGGTCTGGGCGACGAGGCCGCCGAGCCCCTCCCCCATGCCGAGGCGCAGCTGCTGGAAGCGGGCGGCGACCGAGCCCTCGGTGACCCGCATGTAGGTGTCGCCCCTGGCCGGGTCGTTCAGGCTGAGGTAGGCGACGTCGGTGCCGAGCAGGGAGCGGGCGCGCTGCACGATCGCCCGGAGCACGGCGTCCAGGTCGCGCAGTCCGGCGAGGTCGTGGGCGGTCTCGAAGAGGGCGGACAGCTCGGCCTCCCGGCGGCGGCGCCCCTCCAGCTCCGCGCGCACCCGCAGGGCGAGCACCTTGGCCTGCTGGAGGGCGGCGATCCGCCCGGCGGGCAGTCCCTCGGCGCGGGCGAGCAGCACCGGCTGCTCGTACGCCTCGGCGGAGGCGCCTCGGGCCAGCAGCTCCAGGAACGGCGCCTCGGCGCTGCCCGAGGCGGGGCCGGGCTCGGGGCCGGCGTCGGCATGTGCCCGGCCCGGCGCTCCGGCAGCGGGGGCGGGACGCTCGGCGGACTGCGCGTGATCGCGGGACATGCCCACAGGATTCCTCATCCCGCGGCCGCCCCGTCAGGCCTGTGGAAAACCCTGTCGGCCGACGGCCGGCCGCTGACGGCCGATGTCTCAGTGGGCGGTCCAGCCGCCGTCCAGGACCAGTGAGGTGCCGGTCACGAAGGACGCCTGCGGGCCGCACAGATAGGCCACCGCCTCGGCGACCTCCTCCGGTTCGATGAGCCGTCGGACGGCGCTGTCCCGCAGCAGCACCTCGGACAGGACGCGTTCCTCGGGGATGCCGTGGGCCCGGGCCTGGTCGGCGATCTGCTTCTCGACCAGGGGGGTGCGCACATAGGCGGGGTTCACACAGTTGCTGGTGACGCCGTGAGGTGCGCCTTCGAGGGCGGTGGTCTTGGACAGCCCCTCCAGACCGTGCTTGGCGGCCACATAGGCGGACTTATAGGCCGAGGCGCGCAGACCGTGGACCGAGGACACGTTGACGATGCGGCCCCATCCCTGGCCGTACATGTGGGGCAGGGCGCCCCGGATGAGCCGGAAGGGCGCCTCCAGCATCACGGTGAGCACCGTGTGGAAGACGTCGGGCGGGAACTCCTCGATGGGGCGGACCAGCTGCAGCCCGGCGTTGTTGACCAGTACGTCGGTGCCGGCGGCGGCGAGCTCGGCGGCGTCCAGGTCGGTGAGGTCGAGGACGTGCGGCTCGACGGCGCCCGCGGCGTCCCGGGCCGCCTCGGCGAGCGTCTCCAGGCCGGCGGCGTCCCGGTCGACGGCTCTGACCTCGGCCCCGGCGGCCGCGAGCCGCAGCGCGCAGGCGCGGCCGATGCCGCCGGCGGCGCCGGTGACGAGGGCGGTACGGCCACCGAGGTCGAGCGGGATGGCATGGGGGGCCGGAAGGGCATGGGACGCGGTCATGTCTCGACCCTAGGCAGCACCCGTACGCCGCCCCATGTGGTCAGGCCCTACAGTTCAGCCAAGTCCAGTGGGGTCGAACCATGTGGGTGCGTCGGACATGGCCTGCTTGATCCGAAAGTGCGCGAACTCGTTCAGCTCCGGCAGCGCGTCCACGCCGAACCAGCCGACCTCCAGCGACTCGTCGTCGTTGACCCGTGCCTCGCCGCCGAGGGCACGGCAGCGGAAGGTGATGTCCATGTACTGGCAGACGTCGCCGTTGTCGTACGCCACCGGGTCCAGCGCCTGGACCAGGACGACCCGCTCGACGGCGCAGCGCACCGCGGTCTCCTCCTCGACCTCCCGCACGGCGCAGGCCGCGGGCTGCTCCCCGGGGTCGGGGATGCCGCCGATCACCGACCACTTGCGGGTGTCGGCCCGGCGGTTCAGCAGGACCCTGCCCTCGTCGTCGAAGACGAGCGCGGTGACCCCGGGGAGCCAGAGGAGCTGATGACCGGCGGAGGCACGCAGGGCGCGGATGAAGTCAGGAGTAGCCATGTCCCCGACCCTAACCGGCCGGTCAGGGCCCTCCCCGGCACTTCAGGGGGCGTGCGGCGGGCGTACTACCGCACGTCCCCGGCGCGTCGCCCGCGCACCCCGGCGGCGACGGACCCGCCCAGTCCGCCCGCGGCGACCAGGACGAGGGCGATCTCCGGGAGGATGCCGAGGCGGGTGGCCGGGGTCTGGGAGGTGCGCAGCGGCACCTCCCCCACCAGCGAGTCGGCGACGAACATGCCGGTCCTCTGCGTGATCTCCCCGTCGGGCATGATGATCGCGCTGACCCCGCTGGTCACCGGCACGGTGACGGCGCGGCTGTGCTCCACGGCGCGGACCCGGGACATGGCGAGCTGCTGGTAGGTCATCTCGCTGCGGCCGAAGGTGGCGTTGTTGCTGGGCACCGAGATCAGCTGGGCGCCTGCGGTGACCGTGTCGCGCACCGCCCAGTCGAAGGCGGCCTCGTAGCAGGTGACCAGGCCGACGCCGGCACCGTTCATGGTGAAGACGCCCGGCTCGCCGCCCCGGCTGAAGTCCTGGCGGACCATCGACGTCCAGTTCTCGTTGACCGCCCCCACGAGGGGGCGCAGCGGGAGGTACTCGCCGAACGGCTGGATCTGCCGTTTGTCATAGGTGTCGACGGGGCCCTTCGCCGGGTCCCAGAGGATCTGCTCGTTGAGCAGCTCGCCGTCCCTGTCGACCACGCCGCCGACCGAGACGGGCGCGTCGATCGCCTTGGCCGCCTTGTCGATGACGGCGCGCGCGTCGGGGTTGGTGAAGGGGTCGATGTCGGAGGAGTTCTCCGGCCACAGCACGATGTCGGGCTGCTCGGCCTTGCCGGCCGCGACGTCGGCGGCCAGGCGCTCCGTCTCCCGCGCGTGGTAGTCGAGGACCGCGCGCCGCTGGGAGTTGAAATCCAGGCCCAGGCGGGGCACGTTGCCCTGGATGACGGCGACGGTCACGGTGCCGGCCTCGGCCTTGTCGCTGACCAGCGACCGGGCGGCGAGGGCGGCCACCAGCGGCACGGCGACGCTCAGCACGCCGACGGCCGCCGCGGCCCGCCGTACGGTCCCGGTGCGCCGGGCCCGCAGGGACAGCCGGACGATCTCGTACAGGCCGAAGCCGCACAGCACGACGGCGAAGCCCAGCACCGGGGTGCCGCCGAGCGCGGCGAGCGGCAGGAAGAAACCGTCCGCCTGGCCGAACGCGACCTTGCCCCAGGGGAAGCCGCTGAACGGCACGCGCGCGCGTGCCGCCTCGCCGGCGATCCACAGCGCCGCCGCCCACACCGGCCACCCGGGGAGTTTCGACACCGCGGCGACGCCCGCGCCGACCAGCGCGACGAAGACCGCCTCGATCACCACGAGGGCGATCCACGGGCCGGGGCCGACCTCCACACCGGTCCACACCAGCAGCGGCAGCAGGAAGCCGAGGCCGAAGAGGTAGCCGAGGCCGAGCGCCGCCTTCCAGCTCCGGCCGCGCAGCGCCCAGCCGAAGACGGCGAAGGCGGGCACGGCCAGCCACCACAGGGTGCGGGGCGGGAAGCTGACGTAGAGGAGCAGGCCCGAGAGCGCGGCTGCGGCGGCTGGGAGGAGGCGCACGAGCCGCCTGCCCCGCGCCGGTGGCGCGGTCTGCGGCGGCATCGGGTCCGACTCGCCGACGGAGGTTGCGGTGACGGTCACTCCGGGAGTCTACGGCGCGTGACCTGGCGGCCGACAGCACGGTCGGCGGGGCGCGGGACGCCGGGCGGGCCCGCGCTCCCTCCGGGTGCGCGGGCCGCGTGCCGCATCGTTTCCGCGCGACTTGTCACCACACATCCCCAAACCGGGCACCAGCCGCTACGGTGTGCCGCGGTGCCCTGGTCGTGCGGCCCGTCGCGGCGCCGGCGGCGGCCGGGGCCCGTCACAGGCCGGGGGCGACGACGCGGTGCGGGGTGCGGGGTGGGTTCCACGGGGATGGCTTCCGCCGGTCCGGATGCGGACGGCGAGAGACGGATCGGTCCGGACGCGGCGGGGGTCGCGGTGCTGGGGATCTGCGCGGCCTGGCCACTGATCACGGCGGCGGCCCGGGGCGGCCGCCCCGAGGGCATGCTGCTCGCGGTCCTCGCCGTGGCCGCGGGCTACGCGGCGGGCCGGATCGGCGGGGCGCTGCTGCCGGTGGCGGCGCCGTGCGCGGGTGCCCTGGCCGGCGTCGGCCTGACGGTGGCGGTGCCGCGACCGGTGCCGGGACCCCAGATCACCGCTCCGCTGGGGCACGCCGGTGCGACGGCCGCGATGCTGGCCCTGTCGGCCGGTGCCGCCTGCTGCGCGGCCTGGGCGGCCTCGGCGCCGGCGGTGCGGTCGGCGCTGCTTCTGCTGGCCGCGGGGGTCGTGGCGACCGCGGCCGTACTGGGCTCCGTCCCGGGGTGCGTCGCCGGCGCGGCGGTGCTGCTGTGCTCCCTCGCCGTGGGCCGGGTACGGCGCCGGGGTCCCGTGCTCGCCGGGCTGGCCGTGGCGGCCGCCGGGGTGACGGGGGTGATCTGGACGGTGGCCGGTGACGCCGTACCGGAAGGATTCGCCGCATCGCTGGAGGGGCGGCTGACCGCGCACCGCGTGGGGCTGTGGCGGGACGCGCTCGGCATGCTCCGGGAGCATGCGGGGCTGGGGGTGGGGCCGGGGCGTTTCGGGGAGCTGAGCACGGTGTCGGGCCGGTCACCGCTGTCCGACGGCAGGCCGCACTCCGCGCCGCTGCAGCTGGCGGCGGAGCAGGGGGTCGTGGGGGTGGTGCTGTTGGGGCTGGCCTTCGGGTGGCTGTTGTACGCGCTGTGGCGCAGTCCGCGGGCTACGCCGGTGGTGCTCAGTGCGGGGGCGGCTCTGACCGCTCTCGCCGTGATCGCCGCGGTGGGCAATGCGTTGAGCTTCACGGCGGTGTCCGTGGGGGGCGGGGTGCTGGCGGGGCTGGCCACGTCCCGGCCGTTCGCGGAGGACGCCGGGCCGTCCGCGCGGGGGCGTGTGGTGCGGTGACCGGTGCTCGCGGGGTGCGCTCGCGCGGGTGACCGGCGCTCGCGGGGGGTGTTCGCGCGGCCCGGCGCTTACGGGGTGCCGTCGCGCCCACCCGTGCCGCCCCAGCGGCACGACTGCCCGCGGAGCACGGGGCGGAGACACCACTGCGCGCGGGTACGCGGTGGTCAGTGGGTCGCGCCTGGCTTGTGGGGGCGGAGGCGGTCGCGGATGACCGTCACCGCCGCTTCCGCGTCGTCCACCGTCACCGTGAAGGTGTGGCCGTCCCACAGGCGCAGGATGATGCCCTCACCCCGGCGTACGACGACCGCCGTGCCCTTCTCGGGCCGCCAGCGGTACCCCCAGCCGCCCCAGTGCCGCGGGGTGACGTGCGGGGCGAACTCCGCGCCCGCGACGTGCGAGAGCGGGATGCGGCGGCGGGGCACGCCGATGTGGCCGCAGCGCACCTCCAGGTGGTCCTCGTCGACCCGCAGCGCGACGTGCACGAAGGCGAGGGTGCCGAACAGGACCAGCAGCCCGGCGGCGATGCAGCCGACCACGGCCATGGCCAGCGGCGCGATGCCGGACGTCCACGCGGAGTCGACGGCCAGCACGATGCCGAGCGCCAGGCAGGCGGCGCCGATCAGCGCCAGGAACCACTGGAAGCGGTTGGTCGCGCGACCGGTCCAGATCTCGGGGTGCGGGGCATGCCCGCCGTGGCGGTGGTCCCTCATGATTCGAGGTTACTCAGGATCCGCTCGGCGGGTACCGCGCTGCACGGCGTTACTGCGCCGTCCGGGCGGCGGCGGCGTGCCGCAGCAGCCGGCCCTCCGCGTAGGTGAGGGCGGCCGCGGGGAGCGCGCCCTCGCGTCCGCTCAGCAGCACCGTCAGGGTGCCGCTCGCCGGCGCCCGGGGGTCGGGCTGCTCGCCGAGGCGGCGCAGGGCCTGGGCGGCCACCGCTCCGGCGGAGCCGTGCAGGGCGAGCGGCGGGCGGCCGGGGCGCTGCACGGCGGCCCGGATGCGCTCGGCGACCAGTTCGTAGTGGGTGCAGCCCAGGACGACGGTCGTCACGTCGTCCGGGGTGAGCTCGGCGGCCGCGGCGACGGCGGCGTCGATCGCCGTCTCGTCCGCGCGCTCCACGGCCTCGGCGAGCCCCCAGCACGGCACCTCCGTGACGGTGACGCCGTCGGCGAAGTTCTCGATCAGGTCCCGCTGGTAGGGGCTGCCGGTCGTGGCCGGTGTGGCCCAGATCGCCAGCGGTCCGCCGCCGGCCGCGGCCGGTTTGATCGCGGGGACGGTGCCGATGACCGGCAGGCCGGGCTCGAGGCGGGCGCGCAGGGCGGTGAGGGCGTGCACCGTGGCGGTGTTGCAGCCGACGATCAGCGCGTCGGGCCGGTGCGCGGCGGCCGCCTCGGCGACGGCGAGGGCGCGCCCGGTGAGGTCCTCCGGGGTCCTGGGTCCCCAGGGCATGCCGTCGGGGTCGAGGGAGAGGACGAGACCGGCGTCGGGGCGCAGGCGCCGTACCGCGGCGGTGGCCGCCAGCAGACCGATTCCGGAGTCCATGAGCGCGATCTTCACCCGGCCACGATAGACGATGAGCCGCTTCGGGCCCCTGCCGTGGGGCAGACTGCGGCAGGTGAGCGCCGTCGTGTGGAGTGCCGCCGGATCCCTCGCCGCCTGGTGGTGGCTACTGCTCTGCCAGGGCTTCTTCTGGCGTACCGACGTACGGCTCCCGCCGTCCCGCGACCCGGGGACCTGGCCGCCGGTGTGTGTCGTGGTCCCCGCGCGGGACGAGGCGGCGGTGCTGCCCGCGAGCCTGCCCTCGCTGCTCGCCCAGGACTATCCGGGCCGGGCCGAGGTCTTCCTCGTCGACGACGGCAGCACGGACGGCACCGGGGAGCTCGCGCGGGAGCTCGCGGACCGGCACGGCGGGCTGCCGCTCACGGTGGACTCCCCGGGCGAGCCGCCCGCCGGCTGGACCGGCAAGCTGTGGGCGGTGCGGCACGGCATGGCACTGGCACGCGCGCGTGACCCCGAGTACCTGCTGCTGACGGACGCCGACATCGCGCACGCCCCGGACAGTCTGCGCCGGCTGGTGGCGGCGGCCCGTACCGGTGGGTTCGACATCGTGTCGCAGATGGCCCGGCTGCGGGTGGAGAGCCTCTGGGAACGCCTGGTCGTACCGGCGTTCGTCTACTTCTTCGCGCAGCTGTACCCGTTCCGCCGGATCGGGCGGGCGGGGACCCGGACGGCCGCCGCGGCGGGCGGCTGTGTGCTGCTGCGCGCCGAGGCGGCCGGGCGGGCGCGGGTCCCGGACGCGATCCGGGGGGCCGTCATCGACGACGTGGCGCTCGCCCGCGCGGTGAAGCGGGGCGGCGGGCGGGTCTGGCTGGGGCTCGCGGACCGGGTGGACAGCGTGCGTCCGTATCCGCGGCTGCGCGATCTGTGGCGCATGGTGGCGCGGAGCGCGTACGCGCAGCTGCGGCACAGCCCGGTGCTGCTGGCCGGTACGGTCGCCGGGCTGACGCTGGTGTATCTGGTGCCGCCCGTCGCGGTGGTCGCGGGCGCGGTGACGGGGAGCGGGACGGCGGCGGTCCTCGGTGCGGCGGCCTGGCTGGTGATGACGGGGACGTACGTCCCGATGCTCCGGTACTACCGGCAGCCGCCGTGGCTCGCTCCCCTGCTGCCGTTCACCGCGTTCCTGTACCTGCTGATGACGGTGGACTCGGCGGTGCGGCATCACCGGGGGCGCGGTGCGGCCTGGAAGGGCCGCACCTACGCGCGTCCGGACGCCGTGCCCGACGAGGGCTGACCGCGCGTCACCTCACCTCACTTGCGGCCGGGGGTCCAGTTCATGCCCCACCCGTAGGCGTGGTCGACGGTGCGCTGCGGGCTCACTCCGCGCTCGGGGACCAGGTAGCGGACCTCGCGCCGGACGACGAGCTCGCCGCCGCCGGTGTTGGTGATCAGGGCGAGCGCGCACACCGTCGAGGGGACGGTGCACTCGTCGAGGGAGAAGTCGACCGGTGCGCCGTGCTGCGGCCGGAGGGTGACCGTGGCGTGCAGGTCGGCGAAGGAGCGGGCGCCCTCGTAGATGGTGACGAAGACGAGGACGCGCCGGAGCAGGTGCTTGTGGTCGAGGTTGACGGTGAGGTTCTCGCCGCTCGCCACGGCACCGGTGCGGTCGTCGCCGTCCAGGTGGATGAAGGGGGGCTGGTGCAGTGCCCCGAAGGCGTTGCCGAGGGCCTGGACGACGCCCCTGTGGCCGTCGGTGAGTTCGTACAGGGCGCACAGGTCGAGGTCGAGGTCGGAGTGCAGGGCGACCGGGCGGCCCAGTTTCCCGGCCCAGCCCGAGAACTGCTTGCGCACCTCCCAGTTGAGGTTCACATGCAGGGTGCCCGAGGTGGCGCCCTGCTTGGTCAGGGAGACGGAGGGGGCCGCCTTGGTGAGCGTCACCTTCGTCAGCCGGACCGGCGCGGGGGGTGCGGCCGGCGCGGGCGGCGGGGACACGGTGACCGGGGGCGCGACGGGCGGCACCGGGGCCGCGGAGACGGCGGGGGCCGCGGGGGTGTGCTGCGGCTCGTCCACCGTGATGCCGTAGTCGGTGGCGAGGCCCTCGAGTCCGCTGCTGTAGCCCTGGCCGACGGCGCGGAACTTCCAGGCGCCCTGGCGCCGGTAGAACTCGCCGAGGACGAACGCCGTCTCGGTGGTCGCGCCCGTGCTGTCGAAGCGCGCCGCCACGGTGCCGTTCCCGGCGTCCTTGACCTCGATGGACAGGTCCGGGACCTGTCCGAACGTGCCGCCGTCGCAGGAGGCGGCCAGGATCACCGCCTCGATGCCGGGCTCCACGCGTGCGAGGTCGACGAGCAGGGTGTCGGTGACCCGCCCTCCCGCGTCCCGCTTGCCCTCGTGACGCACGGCGCCGGAGGCGTGGGCGGGCTGGTTGTAGAAGACGAAGTCGTCGTCGGAGCGGACCTTCCCGCCGGCCAGCAGGAGGGCCGAGGCGTCCGCGTCGGGTACGCCGGGGCCCGAGCGCCGGCCCACGTCCACCCGCAGTGCCGTCGTCGGCACCGGTGTGTTCGATCCCTTCGGCATTGACATGTCCGCCCCCAATTCACGGGTCGCCGCGCCAGGCCGGGTCCCGGCATCCGTCGGCCCTCGTCCGCACAACTTATTCCTCCACGCGGCGAACGCCCATGGGTGCGCGCGGGACCCCCTGGCCAACCGCCGGTAACCGGCCCGGAACTCGGCCTTTACACGAAATACCCCCGTCGATGTGCCCGTTTTCCACAAGTTCGCTCGTATTGGGGATCTCCAGTCACGGCGGGCACGGAAAACAACCCTCTTATCGGTCTCCCCAACCAGCACATCGTGGGCTTAACTTATGTGCCATGACCTCCCCCCGCTCCACTTATGGCGGCGGCTACTACTCCGCTGCCTTCCCGGACACCCCGATCTACGACTCGCTCGTGGCCGAGCGTGGTACCCCGCAGATCGCCCCGATCCGGGTCCCCGCCGCGTACGAGGCACCGGCCAGCCATCTGCCCGCCCTCCCCTCGGCGTTGCCCGCCCTCCCGGCGGCCCCATCCCAGCCCTCCTACGGCTACCCGCAGGCGCCGCAGCCCGCCCCGCTCCAGCAGGCGCCCGCGGCGTACGTCCCGCAGCAGGCCCCCGCCGCGTACATCCCGCAGCAGGCGACCGCGCCGCGCGGCTACCCCGGCCCCCAGCCGCAGCCGCCGCGTCCGGCTCCGCCCGCCGGCTACGAGGCGATGCGCCCCGCGGCTCCGCGGCCGGGTCCCGCTCCCTACCAGGACCCGTACAACAGCCAGCAGTACCGCGGGTACTGAGCCTGCCCGGGGCACCGACCCGGTGCGCGAAGTCCTCCTCGATCCTCAGCC
>NZ_JBEZBE010000029.1:0-116692 GCF_040646935.1 Streptomyces sp. NPDC044984 | reverse complement strand
GCCAGCCGCCCTTGACGGCGAACGCGAGCACCGATCCGGCGGTCCAGATGGACGGCAGCGTCGGGCGGACCTCCAGGGGTCCGTACGACGCGGCCGTTCGGGGTGTGGATCAGTGGGCGCCGGTTCCGGTCAGGGACCGGACCTCCAGCTCCGCGTACTTCTTGGCGTCGGGCTCCTCCTTCGACAGGACGGTGCCGAGCCAGCCCATCAGGAAGCCGAACGGGATGGAGATGATGCCCGGGTTCTTCAGCGGGAACCAGGCGAAGTCGACGTCCGGGAACATCGCCTTGGGGTCGCCGGAGACGACGGGCGAGAACAGCACCAGGCCGACGGCGACGATGAGACCGCCGTAGATCGACCAGAGCGCGCCCTGGGTGGTGAACCGCTTCCAGAACAGGCTGTAGAGGATGGTCGGCAGGTTGGCGGACGCGGCGACCGCGAAGGCCAGCGCGACCAGGCCGGCCACGTTCAGGTCGCGGGCGAGGGCGCCGAGCGCGATGGAGACGACGCCGATGGCGACGGTCGCCCAGCGGGCCGCCCGCATCTCCTCCTTCTCCGTGGCCTGCCCCTTGCGGATGACGTTGGCGTAGATGTCGTGCGCGAAGGAGGACGACGAGGCCAGGGTCAGTCCGGCGACCACGGCGAGGATCGTCGCGAAGGCGACCGCCGAGATGGTGGCGAGCAGGATCGCGCCCCAGGCCGAGTCGACGCCGCCCAGGTGCAGCGCGAGCAGCGGGGCGGCCGTGTTGCCGGACGGGTTGGAGGCGATGATCTCGTCCTGGGAGATCAGCGCGGCGGCGCCGAAGCCGAGGGCGATGGTCATCAGGTAGAAGCCGCCGATGATGCCGATGGCCCAGTTCACGGACTTACGGGCGGCCTTGGCGTTGGGCACCGTGTAGAAGCGGATCAGGATGTGCGGCAGACCGGCGGTGCCGAGCACCAGGGCGATGCCGAGGGAGATGAAGTCCAGCTTGGTGGTGCCGTCGGCGCCGTACTGCAGGCCGGGCTCGAGGAAGGCGTCGCCCTTGCCGCTGTTCTCGGCGGCGCTGCCCAGCAGGTCGGAGATGTTGAAGTTGAACTTCAGCAGCACCAGGAACGTGATGAGGAGCGTGCCGCCGATGAGCAGCACGGCCTTGACCATCTGGACCCAGGTGGTGCCCTTCATGCCGCCGATGGAGACGTACACGATCATCAGGAGGCCGACGAGGGCGACGATGAGGATCTTGCCGGCGTCGGAGGTGATGCCGAGCAGCAGCGAGACGAGGACGCCCGCGCCCGCCATCTGGGCCAGCAGGTAGAAGATCGACACGACGATGGTGGAGGTGCCGGCGGCGGTGCGCACCGGGCGCTGGCGCATGCGGTAGGCGAGGACGTCGCCCATGGTGTAGCGGCCGGAGTTGCGCAGTGGCTCGGCGACCAGGAGGAGCGCCACCAGCCAGGCGACCAGGAAGCCGATGGAGTACAGGAAGCCGTCGTAGCCGAAGAGGGCGATGGCGCCGGCGATGCCGAGGAAGGACGCGGCCGACATGTAGTCGCCGGAGACCGCGAGTCCGTTCTGGAAGGCGCTGAACTGGCGTCCGCCCGCGTAGAAGTCGGCGGCGTCCTTGGTCTGCCGGCCCGCCCAGACGGTGATGCCGAGGGTGGCGAGGACGAACAGCGCGAACAGGGTGATGATGAGTCCGCGGTGTTCGCTGGCCTCGTTCGCGGCGAGGGTGACATGGGTGATCGCGGGGCTCATGCGCCGCCCTCCATACGGGTCTTGATGGCCTCGGCCTTGGGGTCGAGCTTGGCGGCGGCGTGCCGGGAGTACCACCACGCGATGAGGAACGTGGTGACGAACTGCAGGACGCCGAAGACGAAGGCGACGTTGATGTTGCCGAACAGCTTGGCGCCCATGAAGTCGCCCGCGTAGTTGGAGAGCAGGACGTACAGCAGGTACCAGATGATGAAGGCGATGGTCAGCGGGAAGGCGAAGGAGCGGTAGGAGCGGCGCAGTTCACCGAACTCAGCGCTCTCCTGCACCTCGGTGAACTCCTCGGGGGTGGGGAGTTTGTGTCGTCCTGTCGAGGGGGGCGGTGCTTCGGCGGCCACGGGGTCTCCTCGCGGTGCGGTTCCGGTTCGGGCGGGGACGAAGGCGAGTGTCCTCGCGCTTCCTGCCCAAGGGCACGGCGCCACGCGAGGACCGGTTCAACTCTCCGCCGTTCTTTTCCCCTGGCGCTTTCCGAAGTCGTTTCCGGCAAAACATTGCTGGCCAGCGAGAGCGCGGGATAGCTTCACCCTGCACCCCCGTCATGTACCTGCCCGAGCACCACCCTTGTGCCTCGGGCCGGTTTCGTTTCCGGATGATGTGGAGACCCCATGGCTCATCTGCGTTCCAGCCGCCGGCTCGCCCTCGCCGTGCCCGTCGTGCTGTCCCTGACCGCCTCGCTCGGTTTCCTGCCGGCGGCGGCCTCGGCGGCCCCGCGGACGGCGCCGGCCGGACAGGCGGCGGACGCGCCCGCCCTGGCGTACGTCGTCAACACCGAGGCGGACCGCCGCACGATCGCGTCGGTGAAGCGGGCGATAGCCGCGGCCGGCGGGAAGGTCGTGGTCACGTACGACAGGATCGGCGTGATCGTCGTCCACTCGGCCGACCCGGACTTCGGCGAGGAGATACGCGAGGCCCGCGGGGTCCGGTCCGCCGGCGCCACCCGCACCGCGCCGCTGACCGCGGCCGGGACGACGGACGAGGGCGCCGCCGACTACCTGAGCACCGCCGAGGCCGCGCGGACGCGGGCCGCCTCCGCGCGGACACCCGGCAGCGAGCCGCTCGAGGCCGACCAGTGGGACCTGCGGGCGATAGGCGCCGACCGGGCCGCGAAGATCAACGACGGCAGCCGCGAGGTGACCGTCGCCGTCATCGACACCGGCGTCGACGACACCCACCCGGACCTCGCCCCCAACTTCTCCGCCGCCCAGTCGGCCAACTGCGTCGGCGGCAAGGCGGACACCAGCGAGGGCGCCTGGCGGCCGTACACGGCCGACGACTACCACGGCACCCATGTGGCCGGTGAGATCGCCGCGGCCCGCAACGGAGTCGGCGTCGCCGGTGTCGCGCCCGGCGTGAAGGTGGCCGGCATCAAGGTCAGCGACCCGGACAACGGCCTGTTCTACCCGGAGAACGTCGTCTGCGCCTTCGTGTTCGCCGCCGACCACGGCGTGGAGATCACGAACAATAGCTACTACGTGGACCCGTGGCTGTACAACTGCACGGACGACCCGGACCAGAAGGCGATCGTCGACGCGGTCAACCGGGCCCAGCTGTACGCGCAGAAGAAGGGCACGCTGCACCTCGCCTCGGCCGGCAACTCCAACCACGACCTGGACTCCGACGCGATCGTCGACGACTCCAGCCCCGACGACTCCACGCCGGTGACGCGCACCATCGACCCGCACGAGTGCTTCGACGTGCCGACCCAGCTGCCGGGCGTCGTCACGGTCAGCGCGACGGGCGTGCAGAACCTCAAGTCGTACTACTCCACCTACGGCAAGGGCGTCGTCGACGTCGCCGCGCCGGGCGGCGACCGCCGCTACCAGCTGCCGGACACGCCGTCGAAGGACGGCCGCATCCTGTCGACCATGCCGAACGGCGAGTACGCCTTCCTGCAGGGCACCTCGATGGCCTCGCCGCACGCCGCCGGTGTCGCCGCGCTGCTGAAGTCCGAGCACCCGCGGGCCACGCCCGCCCAGTTGCAGGCGCTGCTGAAGGCCCAGGCGAACAACCCGGGCTGCCCCGACTCCTACGACCAGGACGGCGACGGCGCGCAGGACGCGACCTGTGAGGGCGGCGACCGGGTCAACGGCTTCTACGGCTCCGGCATCGTCGACGCGCTGCGCGCCGTCGAGTGAGCGCCGCCGCCTCCCCCTCCCCGCCCTTCCGAACGCACTCCTGAACGAACTGGAGACTCCATGACCGCGTCTCACCCGCGTCACCGCCGCGCGCTCGTCGTCCCGGCCGGGATGGCCATGGCGACCGCGCTCGCCTTCCTGCCGAACACCGCGGCCACGGCCGCCCCGGCCCCCGAGCAGCCGGCCGCGGCCTCCGAGCGGCCCGCCGCGGCCTCCGCCGACGCGACCCCGCTCAGCTACGTGGTCAACGTCAAGGGCGGGCACGGCACGGCGGCGCACGTGAAGAAGGCGATCGGCGAGGCCGGCGGGACGATCGTGACGTCGTACGACAAGATCGGCGTCATCGTCGTCCACTCGTCGAACGCCGACTTCGCGAAGACCGTCCGCACGGTGCGCGGAGTGCAGTCGGCCGGTGCCACCCGTACCGCGCCGCTGCCGTCGGCGGCCACCACCGACACGGTCACCCCGAAGGTGCTCAGCGACTCCGAGATCGCCCGGGCCGGGTCCGCGGCGGCCGAGGGGCAGGACCCGCTCCAGGGCCTGCAGTGGGACCTGCCCGCCATCAAGGCGGACCGGGCGCACGAGAAGTCGCTGGGCAGCCCGAAGGTGACCGTCGCCGTCATCGACACCGGTGTGGACGACACCCACCCGGACATCGCGCCCAACTTCGACCGGGCCGCGTCGGTCGACTGCGTGTCGGGCAAGCCGGACACGAGCGAGGGCGCCTGGCGTCCCGGCCCGTCGGAGAGCGCGCACGGCACGCACGTCGCCGGTGAGATCGCCGCCGCCAAGAACGGCGTCGGCATGACCGGTGTCGCGCCCGGCGTGAAGGTCTCGGGCATCAAGGTGTCCAACCCGGACGGCTTCTTCTACACCGAGGCCGTGGTCTGCGGCTTCGTGTGGGCGGCCGAGCACGGGGTCGACGTCACCAACAACAGCTATTACACCGACCCCTGGTACTTCAACTGCACCGACGACCCGGACCAGAAGGCGCTCGTCGAGGCCGTCACCCGGGCGTCGAAGTACGCGGAGCGCAAGGGCGCGGTGAACGTGGCCGCGGCCGGCAACGAGAACTACGACCTCGCGGCCGACGAGATCACCGACCCGGTCTCCCCGAACGACTCCACCCCGTCGGACCGGGTGATCGACCCGTCCGAGTGCTACGACATACCGACCCAGCTGCCGGGTGTGGTGACGGTCGCGGCGACCGGTGCGAAGGGCCTGAAGTCGTCGTTCTCCAACTACGGCCGGGGTGTCGTCGACATCGCCGCGCCCGGTGGTGACTCGACGGCGTACCAGACGCCGGAGCCGCCCGCCACCAGCGGTCTGATCCTGGGCACGCTGCCCGGCGGCAAGTGGGGCTACATGGCGGGTACGTCGATGGCGTCCCCGCACGTCGCGGGCGTCGCCGCGCTGATCAGGTCGACGCACCCGCACGCCTCGCCGGCGCTGGTGAAGGCCCTGCTGTACGCGGAGGCCGACGCCACCGCGTGCACGGACCCGTACGACATCGACGGTGACGGCAAGGTCGACGCGGTGTGCGAGGGCCCGAAGAACCGCAACGGCTTCTACGGCTGGGGCACGGCCGACGCACTGGACGCGGTGACGCGGTGACGCGGTGACGCGGTAGTCGCGCGGGAGGTGTGAGCGGCGGGGGCCGGGCGATCGCGCCCGGCCCCTTTCGCGTCGCGGTACGGCATAGTGCGGTCATGACCGATCTCGCGGCCGTGTGGTCCGCCCTGGGCGGCGATCCCGCCCTCCTCGCGCGCGTGTCAACCGTCGAACGGCCCGGTGTGCTCCCCTCCCGGCTGCCGGTACGGGAGTCGGCGCGCGCCTGGGTGGGCGCGTGCGCGCTGGCCGCCGCCGAGCTGGGGGCACGGCGGACGGGCGGCGAGGTGCCGGCGGTGCGGGTGGACGACGGGGCGGTGGCCACGGCGTTCGTCAGCGAGCGGCACCTGCTGGTCGGCGGGCGGGCCCCGGAGACCTTCGCGCCGCTGTCGCGGTTCTGGCGCACGGCCGACGGGTGGGTGCGCACCCACGCCAACTATCCGCACCACCGGGCCCGGCTGCTGTCCGTGCTGGGCGTGCCGGAGGACCCGGAGGCGGTGGCGGCGGCGCTCGCGGAGCGCTCCGCGCGTGAGGTCGAGGAGGCGGTGTGCGCGGCCGGGGGTCTCGCCGTCGCCCTGCGCACGCCCGAGGAGTGGGCGGCGCACGAGCAGGGCGTGGAGGTGGCGAAGCGGCCCCTCGTGGAGCGCGAGCGGCTGGACGCGGCCCCCGCGCGGGTGCTCACTCCGGTGGGCCGGGACCCGCTGCTGCCCGCGGCGGGGCTGCGGGTGCTGGACCTCACCCGGGTGATCGCGGGCCCGGTCGCCACCCGCACGCTCGCCCTGCTCGGCGCGGACGTGTTGCGCGTGGACGCGCCGGGACTGCCCGAACTCGTCGACCAGCACGCCGACACGGGCTTCGGGAAGCGGTCGGCGTTGCTGGACCTCTCGGCCGGCCGGGAGGTGTTCGAGGAACTGCTCGCGACGGCGGACGTGGTGGTGACGGGGTACCGTCCGGGCGCCCTGGACCGCTTCGGGCTGACGCCCGGTGCGCTGGCCGAGCGGCGGCCCGGGGTGGTGGTGGCCCAGTTGTCGGCGTGGGGCGCGTACGGGCCGTGGGGCGGGCGGCGCGGGTTCGACAGCCTGGTGCAGGTGGCCACGGGGATCGCGGCGGTCGAGGGCGGTGCTTCGGCGGGGCGGCCGGGGGCGCTGCCCGCGCAGGCGCTCGATCACGGTACGGGGTACCTGCTGGCGGCGGGGGTGTTGCGGGCGCTCGGTGAGCAGGTGGAGGTGGGTGGGAGCAGGGTGGTGCGGGTGGCGTTGGCACGGACGGCGGGGTGGTTGCTGGAGGGGCGCGCCAGTGGCGGCGGTTCCGGTGACGTGCCCGTCGGGCGGTGGCTCGCGGAGCGGGACAGTGCGCTGGGGAGGCTGCGGTACGCCTTGTCACCGGTGGTGTTCGAGGGCGGACCGCGTGACTGGGGGCGGGCGCCGGGGTGTTGGGGAGCCGATTCGGCCCGGTGGGTCTGAGGGACCGCGCGGGGGTGTCACTTGCCGGCGTCGGCGGGGTGCCTCCCCCACTCTCGGCTGCGCTCGGGCGGGGGACCCCCGTCGCCCTGGGGGCACCTCCCAGGCCTTCAAGGCACTGGGGGAGGCGCGACTGCCCGCAGTTGGGCTCGCGGACTTGCCCGCTTCTGTGGGGCCTTGTGAAGATCCTGGGGTGAGTTTGACGAGGACCAGGGGCAAGGCGGACGGTGTCGACAGGGGTGGGCGGGGGCGGGCCGTCGCCGTGCTCGTGCTGGTGGCGCTCGGGGCGGTGATACCGCTGTTCGGGCCGTCGCCCGCGTTGCACGGCACCGGGGAGGCCGACGCGCCCGGTACCGGTGGCATAGCCCTGCTGCGGGCGGTGCTGTTCGCGGCGCTGTCCATATCCGTGGGCGAGCTGCTCGTGCGGCGGCTGGCACGTTCCGTGCCCGGCGCTCCCCCCGCCGCGCCCCGCGGCTGGTCCACCGCGGCGAACTCCGTCGGCTTCGTGGCCGCCCTCGGACTCGCCTCCGTCGTGGCCACCGGCAACCTGGTGCCCGACAGCCTCGCCGACATCGACGTCGGCGGCCTCTACGGCTCCAGGGACGGCAAACTCGCCCTCCTGGAGGTCAACGCCTTCCTCGCGGCGGCCCTGTGCGCGGCGTCCGGCCGCCCCGGCACCCAGGTGTGGCCGCTGGCCGCGGTGATCGTCGCGGAGGCGCTGCGCGCGCATCCGACGACCGAGTACAGCCCGCTCGTCGGCTCCGGGCTGACCCTGGCGCACCTGGTCTGCGCGTCGCTCTGGGTGGGCGGTCTGCTGCACGTGCTACGCACCCTGCGGCGGTGGCGGCGCGCGGAGGCGGGCGCCGCGCTGCTGGGACGCTACGCGCGCCTGGCGGCCGTGCTGCTCGTCGTCATCACCGCGACGGGCGTGTGCAGTTCGCTGCGCCGGATGCCGCCGGAGACGGTCCTGGAGCAGTTGACGGACACGGCGTACGGGCGTGTCCTGCTCGCCAAGGTGGTCCTGACGGCCGGGGTCGCCGTCCTCGCCCTGTGGGCCCGGATCCGGCTGGCCCGCGCACGGGACCCGCTGACCGCCTGTTCCCCCGCGCGGGCGGAGGTGTACGCGCTCGGCGTGGTGATCGCGGTGTCGGGACTGCTGACCGCGCTGCCGGTGCCGATCCGCTGGTGAACGGGGTTTCACGGCTCGTACGCACATTCCCGGCGCCCGAAGGCGCGGGCCGTGCGCCGGGGGCCTGACGGCCGGCGGTGTCAGTCCGGGCCCGTATCCTCGTGAACCATGCTCGACGACCTCACGACCGCAGCGTCCTCCCCCACCGAGTGGCCGGCCGCGTACCCCCGGGGATACGCGGTCGTCGACGTGGAGACCACGGGGCTGGCCCGGGACGACCGCATCATCTCCGCGGCCGTCTACCGGCTGGACGCGCGCGGCGAGGTCGAGGACCACTGGTACACGGTGATCAATCCGGAGCGGGACCCGGGCCCGGTGTGGATACACGGCCTGACGAGCGACGTGCTCGAGGGCGCGCCCCTCTTCCAGGAGATCGCCGCGGAGTTCGCGACCCGGCTGGAGGGCCGGGTGCTGGTCGCGCACAACGCGGTCTTCGACTGGCAGATGATCGCCCGGGAGTACGCCCGCGCGCGGAGCGAGGCGCCGGTGAAGCAGCGGCTGTGCACCATCGCCCTCTCCAAGGAGCTGAAGCTTCCGCTGCCCAACCACAAGCTGGAGTCGCTCGCCGCGCACTTCGGTGTCGTGCAGCGGCGGGCGCACCACGCGCTGGACGACGCGCGGGTGCTGGCGGAGGCGTTCCGGCCCAGTCTGCGGGCCGCGGCGGCGGGCGGCGTACGGCTGCCGCTGCACGAGTGCCGGCCGCTGACCGAGTGGACGGACGGACCCCGTACCGGGCAGCAGGCGGGCCCCGGCGGCTACCGGCCGGCCGCCTGGCGCCCGTCCCGCAAGCGGCCCGCGTGCCCGTACCCCAACCCGGGGCGGTACGCACCGGGCGGGCGGCTCAAGCAGGGCATGCGGGTGGCGTTCTCCGGGGACACCTCGATCGAGCGGGACCTGCTGGAGGACCGCGCGACCGAGGCCGGGCTGCATGTCGCCGGCAGCCTGTCCCGGCTCACCAGCCTCCTCGTCACCAACGATCCGGACTCGGGCACGTCCAAGGTGGTCAAGGCCCGGCAGTACGGCACCCCGGTCGTCGACGAGGCCGCGTTCGGCCAGCTGCTCGGGAACGTCGAACCCGCGTCGGAGGGCTGACCGGGACGCCGGGCCCGACCGTACGGACGGGTGATTGGCGGGCGACTCGCCCGCCGCCCGCTCGCCCGCGCCGGTCCGACGGCTCACCCTGTGCCCCATGGCGACATGCGAAGTCTGCGGCAACAGTTACGGAATGACCTTCGAGGTGCACGCGCAGGGCGCGATACTACTGTTTGGCTGAATTGGCTACTCGCCTCTATCGTCCCTCGCAGCGAATCTTCACATATCGACCTGATCGCATGAGGGGGACCGATGCAGGCCAAGCCTGTCGGGGGGGGTACTGCCGCATCTCGGACGCGGACCTTGCAGACATACGCCGGGCAGTGAAGGACGGCCTCCTCACAGCCGAGGAGGCCACCGAGGAGGAGCGCAAGGGCGTCCTACGGCAGCGTGAAGACATCGAGACACTGGCCGGCGGTGCCCCGGTCAAGTGGTACGAGGACAACAACCTCAGCGCCTTCAAACGCAATGTGAAGCGTCCCGACTTCGAGCAGATGATCAAGGATCTGAAGGCCGGCCGGATCTGCGGCATCCTCGCCTACGACATCGACCGGGTATATCGGCAGCCCCGGGACCTTGAGAGGGTCATCGACATCTATGAGACCTCGAAGGAACCTCTGATCTTCAAGACCCTCTCAGGACAGAACTTCGACCTCACCACATCGGACGGCCGATTCTCAGCTCGCCTCTTCGTCAACATCGCCAACAAGAGCAGCGAGGACACCAGACGCCGTGTGATCCGGGCGAACGTGGCCAAGGCCAAGAAGGGCCAGTCTCACGCGAGGGGTCTGACCTTCGGGTGGTTGGAGGACGATCCCAGCAAGCTGGACCCTGAGACTGCCCCGATCCGCAAGAAGGCCGTGGAGAAGTACATCGCCGGTGATCGTGTAGCCACGATCATGAAGTGGCTGGCCGAAGAGCACGTGATCAACACTGCCACCGGCAAGCACTTCACTTGGGGTGGGACAAAAGCCATGATCCTTGCTCCGCGGAACTGGGGCATCCGCACATATAACGAAGAGCTGATCTACGACGACGACAATGAGATCGTCATGGGTGACTGGGAACCGATCTTTGGCACGCTCGACACCTGGTATCAGCTTCAGGCGATCAAGGGCAGGGACTCCAAGAACAACCCCGGCGAGTCGAACGTCAGCTGCCTTCTGACCGCCATCGCACGATGCGGCCGGTGCGGGGGGAGCTTGAAGGGCCACCCCAAGTGGAAGAAGGGTGAGCGGACCCCTGGCTACAACTACAACTGCAACAAGCAGCGTCCGGAGCAGTGCGGGGCTCTCGCCATCGACGGCCCCCAACTCGAAAAGATGATCCAGGATCTCGTCTGGGCGCAGGTACTCAGGGCCAGCCGGCAAAAGCAGGTTCCTGAAGCGGCGGAGCCGTGGGCACATGAGGATGAGCTGAAGGGCGTCGAAGAGGAGATTGCGGATCTTCAATCCCTCTGGAGGACCAAGAAGGTGAAGGCCGGCACATACGTCACAACTCTCGACGACCTCAACGCCCGCAAGAACGAACTGCTGGTGGACAAGGCGGACCACATGGTCCCGGCCGGCACTCGTTCCATCACTGAAGAGCTGTTGGCGAACGGTTGGGAGAACCTGTCGATCGAACGTCAGCGGATCATCGTTCGGAAGGTGCTCCGGGCAGTACTCATTCACCCGGCCAAGAGCCGGGGAGGCAGGTTCGATCCCGCGCGGGTGGAGCCGGTGTTCCACACCGCCTGAAACGAGAAGCGTCCCCTTCCGCAAGGAAGGGGACGCTTTCTATGCCGGTGATCCAACCTTGTCGACAATGCCTGCCTTTCCCTCGGCGCGGGCACAGTGGGCGCCGCAGAACCAGTGACCGTCGGCCTCGACGCCCTGGCCGATGATCTGCACCCGGCAGTGCTCGCAGATCGGGGCCATGCGATGGATCGCACAGGCGAACGAATCGAAGACGTGACGAGCACCGTCCTGGGTCTCTACGGTGAACGCTAGCGCGTAGTCATTCCCGCACACTTCGCAACGTGTCATAAGCAGCATGGTCAGCCGCCAGGAAGGCGCTCGCAAGCTGACAGCGCCACGTCAGCGAGATACGACACCTGGTCGGCGTAGGCGTCATTTCAAGTCCATCAGCTCAAGGATCTCTTCCGTCTGATCCTCAGTAAGGACCGGAGCTTCGGAAAGCCATATCTCAAGCCACTCTTCTTTTGTCACACATGCCGCCAAGCTTTGCCAGTCACCGCGTTATGCATCGCGGCCGGCGTCACTCCGAAGTCCTCGGCCAGAGCAGAGGCACCCACCTGAGGATCACCGGGTGAGTAGACGCTTCGACAGAACCGAACGATGCTCTCAGTCAGCTTGGAATTTGAATGATACTCACCGCAGGCATATTCATCCAGGCGGAAAGCAGAAATAGCCTCAGGAGACGCGTACTCCAGATTCGTCAGCCGGTTATCGGCATTGTCCTTTTTCAGATACATCACAAGCGCCTCGTCCTCGGGAGGCTCACCCACAAAGGCCAGCATCACCAGGCGGTGTACGAGCTGGCGCACGCACCTGCCCTTCTGGCGGAGTGAGACATAGCGCATTCCGTTCTTGTGCGCCTGGTCCCGGAGGACCGTAGGCTCTGCGGCACGGTGAGGCCGGCCGCGGACCTTCCAAGACCGGACGCGGCCGGCGTCGGATGCGTCGTACCAACCATCAAAGCCAGGGATAGGATTCCAAAACTCCTCTTCCATCACCGTGCCCCCATTTCCCAGAGAAGGGCACGGCGCTTGCGCCAAGCTTGAGAGCAGGTGTGGCACCGGACAGAAAAACCGTCAGGCTGAACGATGTTCCGGGGGAACTGACTGGTCGACTTCCCCTCTTCACAGTCCTTACAGATCTTCTCGGCAGGCTTCGACTCCAGCTCGTTCACGCCGACACGTCGCCCAAACAGCTCTAAGGGCTGTCCCGTATCTGCTGACCAGCCCCGAGCAGGCTGTGGGCGTCAGAAGCGTGCGGCGCGCAACACATTCGGGCTGGGCGCGTCATCCGTGGCTGGATGCTCTTTGCAGCAGGTGGTCGATGTGGCGTTGAAGGATGGCCAGCGCCATCTCCGGAGAGTGGTGGCCTGCAAGGACGTGGACCGTGAGGCCATCAGCCAAAGCGAGGAGGGTGTGGGCCTCGCGGGTGGGGTCGAGGCGCTGTGGGATTTCCTGGGTGTCCTGGCCATAGCGGATGAGCCACGCGATGAGGTCATGGAGCTTGGCATAAGTGTCGTGCAGGACGGCGCCTAGTTTCTCGCTGGCCGGTGCGTGGGCGACGAAGGCCAGCCAGACGTGCGCCTGCGTCTTCGATTCCTCATCCAGCAAGGCGAGTTCGGCCAGGGTGTGTGACAGCAGAGTGGATGCGGCCTGAGGGGCGGAGGCTGTGGCGATGCGCTGGTTGGCGCGTTCGCTGACGTGTTGGGAGACGTGCTCCAGCGCGAAGAGCAGCATGTCCTCCTTGGTGCGGAAACACCGCTGGACGGCGCCCATGGACACGTCCGCCTGAGCGGCGACGTCGCGCAGGCTGACGGCTTCCATGCCGGAACGCGCGATCAGAGTGCAGACCGCCTCGGCGATCCGGCGGCGTCGGTCCTCGTAGTCGACCTGCCTGGGCACGCTCAGCTCCTCCTGTTTTCCGATGCACTTGCATCATATCCGGCTGCACCGCACGATGTGATGCGATCGCATCGGAACGATGTGCGCACTGCGGAGAGGAAGCCTGTCATGGGGAAGCAGCTCAAGAAGTCGGACAACAGCTCAGGCGAGGGGCTGCTCTGGCTGTTCGGTGCCATCCTGGCCATCCAGGGGTTCGGCTCCGCCATCACGGAGGCCGGATGGGATACAAGCTTCGGTGTCGCCGGCCTTCTGCGGGCAGCCCACGTGCCTGAGTGGGGAACCCTCCTGGTCGGCTTTGCAGGTGCCGCCCTACTGGCGACAGCGGCGCGCCGTCACCATGCGAGGAGGCAGGCGCACCGACGTCCGTGAGCGGTCCAGAGGCCAACCACCGCCGCGTGGGAAGCTTTTGGCGTGACTGGTGTGATCACGGCGTCGGAGTCTTCCTGGACAGCCCCGTTCACCGGGCTGAGCCCACGGCTGTTCCAGAAGCTGGTGACAGGGCTGCGCCGCGAGGGCGCTGATGCGGTACGGCGCGGCCGGCCCTGGAGCCTGCCACTGGAGGACAGGGCCCTGCGCTGTTCGCCGCCTACTGGCGCACCAACCTGACCCTGCGGCAGCTCGCCCCGCTGTTCGGCGTCTCGAAGTCCGCCGCCGACCGGATCATCAACGCCCTCGGCCCGCGCTTGGCGCTGCAGCAGCGCCGCCGCTACCGCAAAGACACCGTGCTGATCGTGGACGGCACCCTGGTCCCCACCCGCGACCACACCGTCGCCGAACAGTCGGAGAACTACCGGTACTCCACCAACCACCAGGTCGTCATCGACGCGGACTCCTGCCTGGTCGTCGCGGTCGGTCGGCCCGTGACGGGCAACCGCAACGACTGCAGGGCATGGGAGGAGTCCGGCGCCAAGGCGGCGGTCGGGAAGACCACCACGATCGCCGACGGCGGCTACCGCGGCACCGGCCTGGTCATTCCCCACCGTCGCACGCGCAAGGACCAGGAACTGGTCGCCTGGAAGGAGGAACACAACCGCTCGCACAAGAGCGTCCGCGCCCGCGTCGAGCATGTCTTCGCCCGCATGAAGACCTGGAAGATCCTCCGCGACTGCCGCTTGAAAGGTGACGGCGTTCGCCACGCCATGCCCGGCATCGCCCGCCTGCACAACCTCGCCCTCGCCGGATAACCCGGCAACCACCAGGCCACCTACCAAAGAAGCACCGTAATCCAAGATCCATTACGGGACAGCCCATAGACGGGGGTAAGCCCTTTTTGTTTCACACCTCAGCGTCGAGGCGGCTTCCTCTTCGCTTGACCCTTGATGACCTTGACCGGAGGGAACTGCACGCTGATAAGGCCGTTACGACGCTTTACGACCTCCACCCGGATCGGACGCTCAGGGAGGACGTTGAAGGTGGCCGCTGCGCGGATGTCTCCACTCTCGTCCCACGCAAAGGAGCGGTCTTCGGCGTTCTTGAACAACTCGATCATGCCCTTGAACGCCAAGTCCATGACCGCGCCCTGCAAAGTCCTGGGCATGCCTTCCGCGCTGATGGGCATCAGCTCTTCCCCCCGAAGATCGGAACCTTGACGACCGTAACGTTCGTGCGGTGCTCGGCCACTAGGAACCGCTTCCTGGTCTCCGCCGCCCTCGCACTGTAGGACACCACGGAGCGGACGCGCTGCCCGTTCGACCCACTCCACCTTGCCAGTCTCTCATCAAGGTGTGACAGGCCCGCCCCGCAGGGACGGACTCCTCGGAGAGCCAGACCGTCCGAGGATGGTTCCGGTAGTAGGTGGCAGGAGAGATCCCCAGGAACTCGCAGACGCGGGCAACTGTCGGCTTCTCGCCGCTCTCCTTGGCCAGCCTCTCGCGGGCTTCCTCGATGTCTTGCCCGGCCACCCGGGTACCGGTGCGCTTCCTCGGAGTCATGTCCGCCTCGATGCGGTCGATGGTCACCGCGGCTTCCTCGGCAGCCTCGCCGGCCTGCAACTCAAGATGCTTGGCCACGCCCAGGAGGGCGACGGTTCGAGAGATGAGAGACCTCCCTTCATGGTCGACCAAGGCGGTGAACAACTGAGTGTTGGTTTCTCTCAGTTCGTCTATCTCCTCCGAAGCGGAGACGGCCTGCGAGGGAGTCTCCGCCATGTGGATCAGGTGACCGATCACGAGAGGCGGGATACAGGAGACAGTCACGGTGAGGAGAGCAGATCCCTCCATGTAGGTCTGCTCGATCAGGTGAGAGATCGACTGCGCCGACATGGCGAGGATGAGCGCCATGAGAGCGCCTATCAGAGCCGTCATCTGGCCAGGCAGCCGCATCTTCCTTCGGTACGTGGCGATGGCGCTGGCCGACAGGGCGTAGACGCTCAGGCAGACCGGCATGGCCGGCGCGTACTTGTCCGACCAGCCCGCCGTCTTGGCGAGGGAGATTTCGCCGGGGATGGACAGGTACAGGGCCGCGAGGCAGGCCGCGGGGAGGGCGATGTGAAGAACGGCCTTGATGTACCAGGGCATGGCTGAAGTAGGCATGGGAGTCCTCTCGATCGAGGGGGAGGGAAGGGGTTCTCAGCTCAGTGGGAGGGCTGAAGCTCGACGCCGAACCGCGCGGTCACACGGCTCATTTCGTCCTTGCAGTTGGCGCAGGTGCCGGACTGTTCGGGGAGACGGAACGGGGCCTCACAGACCTCGCAGACCTCCCGCTGAATGGGGGCGGAGGCAGTCTTCGGGGCGGCCTGGACGGGCCGCTCCGGGGTGAAGTTCTTCAGCCGGTAGGAGATGAGGGCCGGCACGGAGTCGACGTGCTCAGGCAGGGCAGAGGTCAGACACCGAAGGATCTCCTCCGACTGGTAGTCCTCACGCAGCCACGGCACCACCTTCGGGGCCAGGCGCGCAATCTCCTGGTCCGAGAGGGGCAGGCTCAGCCGCTCCAGGGTGCGCCGGGCTTCACGGGCCATCTCGCGGTTGATCTTGGCGAGGAAGGCGGCCTCTTCTCCCTCCCTGCTCTCCTCGTCGCCCTCGGGGGCGAGCAGAACCGCTTCCTCAGCGGTCTGGACGGGGATGGAAGTGGTGTCTTTCTCTTCTTCCGTCTTACTCCCTATGGGAGAGCCGCCGACAGCCTGACCAGTCGCCGTACCGACCGTTGGGAACCGGTCAGTCGGAGAGGTCACGGACTCCGGGGTGTCCGTGACGGTCGTGATGGTGACCCACCGGCCGGTCTTAGGGTCCTGGACCTTGGCGCGCTTGACGTAGCCGGGCTCGATCAGCTCGTTCATGGCCTTGGAGACGGAGCGCCGGCCGTTGGAGACCTGGGCGGTGATCCTCTCGACCGTTGCCCCCGAACCATCGGGGAGGGAGAGAAGACGAACGAGGAGGCCCACGGCCTCAAGGGAGAGGTTCCCGTGCCTCGCTATGGCGTTCGAGACCTGGACGTAGGCACGTTCGTGCCGCGTACGATTGACGCGCATCTGAAGCTGAATCCTTCAGGTGTGTAGGTAGCGCCCGGTGACAGCCGGGCTCTGCTGAGACCCCTCAGGGATGCCAGTCCTTGGGGGTCTGTTTCTTGGGACGGACGACGTAACTGGACAGCCGTCGTCTTCGCCTGTTGTCGTCAAGATGTGCTGGATGTCGGCCAAGTCACCCTCCGGCAGCTTTGGAGCTTGTGACAGCCAGTGGTCAAGCCACTCGCTCACGGTCATAGCCGCAGCTCACTCCCCTCCAATGAGGTATCAATTTCACAGAAGAGGAGAGTGCACGTCTTCGACTGCTTCTCCTGTGCGATCCACCGCATGGCCCCGATCTGCGAGCACTGCCGGGTGCAGATCATCGGCCAGGGCGTCGAGGCCGACGGTCACTGGTACTGCGGCGCCCACTGCGCCCGCGCGGAGGGAAAGGCGGGCATCGTCGACCGGGCCTGAAGGGACGTACCCGCCTCAAAGCACCCCGCGACCGAGTTGTACGGTCGTGGGGTGTACCGCTTTCTCTTGTCCCGCCAATGGGTGACCATCACACTGGTCGCCCTGCTCCTCATCCCCACGATGATCTGGCTGGGCTTCTGGCAGATGGACCGCTACGGGGAGCGCGACGCCCGCAACCGGCTGGTCGCCGACGCGCTGGCCGCCGATCCGGTGCCGGTGGAGCGGCTGGCCGCCCCGGGGGACGCCGTGACGCGCGCCGAGCGGTACCGCACCGTGACCGCCACGGGACGCTTCGACACCGATGACGAGGTCGTCGTCCGCCGCCGTACCAACGCCGACGACCGGGTCGGCTTCCACGTCCTCACCCCCTTCGTCCTCGACGACGGCAAGGTCCTGCTCGTCAACCGGGGCTGGATCCCCTCGGAGGCGGGCCGGACCTCGTTCCCCGAGGTCCCCGCGCCGCCGCGCGGCGAGACCACGATCAAGGGCCGGCTGATGCCCGACGAGACGACCGAGGCGAGCGGCATCAAGGACCTCGAGGGCCTGCCCGACCGGCAGATCATGCTGATCAACAGCGAGCGGGAGGCGGAGCGCCTCGGCGCCCGGGTGCTCGGCGGCTACGTGGCGCAGACGGCGCCCGAGCCCGAGGACGGCACCCCGGAGCGGCTCGGGAACCCCGGCAAGGAGAACGCGGCGCTGAACTACGCGTACGCCGTCCAGTGGTGGCTGTTCGCGGCGGCCGTGCCGGTCGGCTGGTTCGTGCTGGCCCGCCGCGAGGCCCGGGAGCGGGCCCGGGCGGCGGCCGCGGAGACGGACGCCGAGGAGACGGAACCGGCGGCGGTGTAGCACTCCCTCGGGCCCCGGTGTCGTCTTCCCCGGCGGCGGCACGGTGGCGGCCGACGGACCGTCACTCCCCCGGAACCGCCCCTGATTGCCGCCCCCTGCTGCCGGGAACCCGCACCCCGTGCACCGTATCGAGGACTACGCGCTCATCGGCGACGAACAGACCGCTGCCCTGGTGGGCGCGGACGGCTCGGTCGACTGGCTCTGCCTGCCCCGCTTCGACTCGGCGGCCTGCTTCGCGCGGCTGCTCGGGGACGAGGACAACGGGCACTGGCGCATCGCCCCGGCCGGCGCGGACCGGTGCGCCCGCCGCTCCTACCGCGAGGACACCCTGGTCCTGGACACCGAGTGGGAGACCGCCGAGGGGGCGGTGCTGGTCACCGACCTGATGCCGCAGCGCCACCGCGCGCCGGACCTGGTGCGGATCGTGCAGGGCGTACGGGGTGAGGTGACCGTGCGCAGCACCCTGCGGCTGCGCTTCGACTACGGCTCGGTCGTGCCGTGGGTGCGCAAGGAGGACGGCCACCGGGTGGCGGTGGCCGGGCCGGACTCGGCGTGGCTGCGCAGCGTCCCGGAGGTGGAGACCTGGGGCGAGGACCGGTGCACCGTCTCGGAGTTCACGGTGCGGGAGGGCGAGCGGGTCGCGTTCGTGCTCACCTGGCACCCCTCCCACGAGCCGCGGCCCCCGCTGGTCGACCCGTACTCCTCGCTGCGGCACAGCGTGAAGGACTGGCGTGCCTGGGCGTCCCGGTGCCGTTACGACGGCCCGCACCGGGACGCGGTCGTCCGGTCGCTGATCACCCTCAAGGCGCTCACCTACCGCCCCACCGGCGGCATCGTCGCCGCGCCCACCACCTCACTGCCGGAGGAGCCGGGCGGGGTGCGCAACTGGGACTACCGCTTCTGCTGGCTGCGCGACTCCACCCTGACCCTGAACGCGCTGCTGGCCGCCGGGTACCAGGACGAGGCGGAGGCCTGGCGCAACTGGCTGCTCCGCGCGGTCGCGGGCGATCCGGCGGACCTGCAGATCATGTACGGGCTCGCGGGCGAGCGGCGGCTGCCGGAGTTCGAACTGCCGTGGCTGTCCGGTTTCGGCGGCGCCGCGCCCGTACGGGTCGGCAACGACGCCGTGAACCAGCTCCAGCTGGACGTGTACGGCGAGGTCATGGACTCCCTGGCGCTGGCGCGGAGTTCGGGGCTGTCCGCGCAGCCGGACGTGTGGGCGCTGCAGTCGGTGCTGATGGACTTCCTGCGCACGGCGTGGCGGCAGCCGGACGAGGGGCTGTGGGAGGTGCGCGGCGGCCGGCGCCACTTCGTGCACTCCAAGGTGATGGTGTGGGTGGCCGCCGACCGCGCGGTGCGCACGCTGGAGGAGCATCCGGACTTCGACGGGGACCTGGACGGCTGGCGCGCACTGCGCGACGAGGTGCACCGGGAGGTGTGCGAGAAGGGGTACGACCCCGCGCGGAACACGTTCACGCAGTCGTACGGCTCCCGCGAACTCGACGCCGCGCTGCTGCTGATCCCCCGGGCGGGTTTCCTGCCGCCCGACGACCCCCGGGTGCTGGGCACCATCGACGCGGTCCGCGCGGAGCTGGGGCAGAACGGGTTCGTGCACCGCTACACGCCGGACGCGACGGCCGTCGACGGGCTGCCCGGTGGGGAGGGCACGTTCCTGGTGTGTTCGTTCTGGCTCGCGGACGCCCTGCACATGACCGGCAGGACGGAGGAGGCGCGCGAGCTGTTCGAACGGCTGCTGGGGCTCGCCAACGACGTGGGTCTGCTGGCGGAGGAGTACGACCCGGTGGGCGGGCGGCTGCTGGGCAACTTCCCGCAGGCGTTCAGCCACATCGGCCTGGTCAACACCGCCCTCGCCCTGTTCGGGGACGAGGGGGCAGGATAGGGCCATGGATCTTGGACTGAAGGACCGGGTGTACGTCGTCACCGGGGCGACCCGCGGACTGGGCAACGCCTCCGCGCGGGAGCTCGTCGCCGACGGCGCGAAGGTGGTCGTCACGGGGCGGGAGGAGGAGTCCGTCGCCCAGGCGGCGGCCGCGCTGGGGCCGGACGCGGTCGGGGTGGCCGTCGACAACGCCGACCCCGAGGCGCCGGCGCGGCTGATCGCCACCGCGCGGGAGCGGTTCGGGCGCTTCGACGGCATCCTCGTCAGCGTGGGCGGGCCGCCGCCGGGGTTCGTCGCCGACACCACCGACGAGCAGTGGCGGGCGGCGTTCGAGTCGGTGTTCCTGGGTGCGGTGCGGATGGCGCGGGCGGCCGCGGCGGAGCTGGGTGAGGGGGGTGTCATCGGGTTCGTGCTGTCGGGGTCGGTGCACGAGCCGATTCCCGGGCTGACCATCTCCAACGGGCTGCGGCCGGGGCTGGCGGGGTTCGCGAAGTCGCTGGCGGACGAGTTGGGGCCGCGGGGGGTTCGGGTGGTGGGGCTGCTGCCGGGGCGCATCGACACGGACCGGGTGCGGGAGCTGGACTCGTTGTCGGCGGATCCGGAGGCTACGCGGCAGGCGGCGGAGTCCCGGATTCCGTTGCGGCGGTACGGGAGCCCCGCGGAGTTCGGACGTACGGCGGCGTTCTTGCTGTCGCCGGCGGCGTCGTATCTGACGGGTGTGATGCTGCCGGTGGACGGGGGTTTCCGGCACGGGTTCTGACGCCCGGTCGCTTCACGGGTGCCCTGTGCTGGGGTGGGGCGGGGGTGGGTCGCGCGGCCCGGCGCTTGCGGGTGCCTCCCTCATCTTTCGGCTGCGTTCGAGCGGGAGGTGCCCCCACCGCCCACCTGTGCCGCCCCAGCCGCACGACTGCCCGCAGCTGCGGCGATGCGGCTACGGCGGGAGCGGCGGGTCAGGTCACTCGTTCCGGGGGGTGTTTTACGGCTCGCAGGCGGGTCTCCGTGGGGAGGGTGGGGAGGCCCGCGGAGTTCCGGGCGTGGGTGAGGGGGCCCCTCGTCAGGGATCGCAGGGTGGTTCCGGGGTCGACGTGGGGTCGCAGGAGGAGGAGTACGCGGGCCCTCGGGGCACGTCGGCGGCCGGTGAGGAGGACGTGGGCCCGGTCCACACCGTCCAGGTGGCTCGCCTCCTCGGCGAGGGCTTGTTCCAGGGCCCGCCCGCGCAGTGACGCGTCCTCGTCGTCGCCGGTGTCGACGAGTACCTCCGCCGGTCGCCGCCTGCGCAGCACCGCGAGCAGCCACCACAGGGAGAGCAGGACCAGGATGGCGAGAACGGCGATGACGGCCGGCCACCACCAGCCCTCGTCCCGCCACCGGGTCCGCTCGGCCTCGTCCAGCAGTACGTCGTGCCGTCCGTCGTGCAGCCACCAGGAGGGCGCCGGCGCCCCCAGCCCGATCGCCAGCACGGACCCGCCGAGGACGACCAGCACCAGTCCCACGATTCCGAGCAGCACCCGGTTGACGCCCTTGAGCACCGCTACCGCCCCTTCCTGCCGGGCCGCCGTACGCGCAGCGACAGCGAGGGCGGCCGGGCCAG
The DNA here is from genome assembly GCF_040646935.1 of Streptomyces sp. NPDC044984. NCBI lineage: Bacteria > Bacillati > Actinomycetota > Actinomycetes > Kitasatosporales > Streptomycetaceae > Streptomyces > Streptomyces sp. NPDC044984. The sequence goes on along the minus strand of NZ_JBEZBE010000029.1, from coordinate 95,562 downwards.
GCCGAGACCTTCCACGGCGTCGTCGAGCACTGCGGTCAAGTCGGCCCGTACGTCGTCCAGTTCACGGAAGTGCGACACGGCGCGGACGTCCGCGCGGGTGCGTTTCACCCTGACCCGCACCGACCGTACGCCCGCCACCTCCAGGGCCCGGTCCCGCAGCACCAGGGCGGCGGCGTCCCGGTACAGCCCCGCGCGGACGTCGGGATCCGTGGGACGCATCGGGAGCAGGGCGCGCAGGCCGGGGGTCAGGGCGAGCAGCAGCAGCCAGAGGCCGAGGGCGGCGGCGACACCGGCGCCGGTCAGCACCCAGATGTCGTCCAGGGGCCGTTCGGCGAGTTGCCGGGCCAGTTCCCGGCGCCAGCCCGACGCGGCGCGGTGGGCCCGCACCGCGACGACGTCGTACAGGAACGCGCCCGTGATCAGCAGGATCAGCAGCGCGGCCAGGCCCGCGGGAACCCGGCGGGCCGACCAGAAGCGCCGGCGCCCGCCAAAGCCGCCGGGCTCCTTCGCGGGCGGGGGGTCCTTCTCCAGGACCGTGCCCTCGGGGTCGCTCATCGTGTCCTCCCCGGGGCCGCTTCCCGCGCGGCCGTCAGGTGCAGCCGTTCGACCAGGACGACGACCTCCGGCACGTGCATCCCCGCCAGGGAGCGCACCCGGACGACCACCTGGCGCCGCACCCGCGCGCACCGGCCGCCGATGTCACCGGGGTAGTCGAGCTCGACGTGCACCCGGATCCGGGCGGTCTCATGGCGCACCACCACCGTGGCGTGCGGCGGAGCGGCGCCCGGCGGCAGGAGGCCGACCGCCTCGCGGGCCGCCTGCGAGGCGATCTTCGCGACCACCCGGTCGGCGATCCTGGTCGCCCCGCGCTCGCCCGGCGCGACGGCGGCCGGGCCCCGGCCGGGCTCGGCGATCGTGCTCACCGCCGTCACCGCCGCCGTTCGTCACGGGGACGGAAGAAGTCGCCGAGTTCCAGGTCCCCCTCGAGGAACCGCCCGACGACGAAGCCGACGGCGCCCAACGCCGCCACCAGCAGGAAGGCCCCGAATCCGCCGAAGTATCCGGCGAATCCCAACGCCATGCCGACGATCAAGCCGACCACGGCCATGCTCATGGTGCGCTCCTCCGCTCACCGAACCTCACTGAAGACGGGGCTCCGGCTCCTCGTCCTCCTCCTCGGGCAGCTTCACGTCGCTCACCGCGATGTTGACCTCGACGACCTCCAGGCCGGTCATCCGCTCGACCGCCGCGATGACGTTCTCCCGTACGGCCCTGGCGACGTCGGCGATGGACACGCCGTAGTCGATGACGATCTCCAGGTCGAGCGCGGTCTGCAACTCGCCGACCTCGGCCTTCACGCCGCGCGTCACCGACTTCGAGCCGCCGGGCACCCGGTCGCGCACGGCGCCGAAGGTCCGTGACAGGCCGCTGCCCATGGCGTGCACGCCGAGCACGTCCCGCGCGGCCAGCCCCGCGATCTTCTCCACGACACCGTCGGCGATGGTGGTACGGCCACGGGTCGCGGGGTCACCGCCGCCGCGCCGTGCTCCCTGGCTCCTGCGGTGGGAGGTCTCCAAGAGGTTCTTCTCCGGGTCGGGGGCCCGTACCGGGCCTCCCTCGGTCATGTCGGTCATCGCCGTATATCCCTTCGATCGTCCTCTTTCGACCACCGTATGCGCGGTTGCCCGAAATTGCGCCGGAGATGCGTCAGGCTGGAGGAATGACGGCGGACCGGTGGACTCGGGCGGTGCGGCACCAGGTGGGGCTGGGCAGGATCCTGCCCCTGGGGGGACCGCGCGACGGCGCGTGGATCACGGAGCGGGCGGCGGAGGCGGTCCTGCGGCGCGCGGTGGTACGGGATGCGCCGGGTGTACGCCTGGACGGTGTGCGGATCGGGCTCGCCGATCCGGGGGCGGCGACGGGCGAGCCGGTCGTGCCGCCTCCGCCGAGCGCGCTGCCGCCGGGGCCGTTGCGGCTGGCCGTCGAGTTCGCGGCCACGGCGGCGCCGGTGCCGGTGACGGCGTCGCGGCTGCGGGCGGTGCTGGCGGAAGCGGCGGTGGAGCGGGTCGGGTTGTCCGTCACGTCGGTGGATCTGCGGGTGACGGAGTTGCTGGATGCGGAGCCGGGGCCGGTTGCCGAGCCGGTTGCGGGGCCGGGGCGGGAGGCGGTGTCCGAGCTGTCGGATCCCGGCTCCGAGGCGGGGCGTGTCGCGGTGGCGGCGCGCGCCGTGCCGGGGGTGAGCCGGTTGGCGGGTGCGCTCGGGCGGTCCGTGCACCTGGCCGAGCATCCGGGTGAGAACGCGCTGTCCCGCCGTCACGTGCGTGTGGAACTCGCGGTCGTGGCGGATGCCCGTCCGCTGGAGGTGGCTCGGGGGGTTCGTTCGGCGGTGGCGTCCGCTCTGCCGGGTGGGCCCACGGTGGCCGTGCTGATCACAGCGGTCGACTGACCGGGGCCCCGGCTGGTGAGGGGGTTTCCCGCTGCGCCGCGCCGGTGCGGGGCGGGGGTGGTCGCGCGGCCCGGCGCTTACGGGGTGCCTCCCCCGCTCTCGGCTGCGCTCGGGCGGGGGACCCCCATCGCCCTGGGGGCACCTCCCAGGCCCTTAAGGCACCGGGGGAGGCACGACTGCCCGCGGGAACGGGACTATTCGCCGAGGCCGGCCAGGTCGCGGAGGCGGCGGGACTGGGATGCCCGTTCGGCGGTGCGTTGTTCGTCGTAGGTGCGGTTCTGGGCGCCGCGGAGCAGGGACTTGGTCTCGATGACGGCGTCCCGGGGGGCGGCCAGCAGCGCCGCGGCGAGGTCCTGGACCGCCGCGTCCAGGTCGGCCGCGGGCACGGCGAGGTTGGCCAGGCCGGTGCTCACGGACTCCTCGGCCGTGACGAAGCGCCCGGTCACGCAGATCTCCAGCGCGCGGGCGTATCCGACGAGGCCGACCAGCGGATGCGTACCGGTCAGGTCGGGGACGAGACCGAGGCTGGTCTCGCGCATGGCGAACTGCACGTCGTCCGCGACGACGCGCAGGTCACAGGCGAGGGCCAGCTGGAACCCGGCCCCGATGGCGTGCCCCTGGACAGCCGCGACGGACACGATGTCGCTGCGCCGCCACCAGGTGAACGCCTCCTGGTACTCGGCGATGGTCGCGTCCAGCGTGGCGTCGTCGCGACGCGCCAGGTCGACGAACGACGGCTCGCCCTCGATACCCTCGGGCGTGAACATCTGCCGGTCGAGCCCGGCGGAGAAGGACTTGCCCTCCCCGCGCAGCACCACGACCCGGACGGAGCCGGGCAGCAGCCGACCCGCCTCGGTCAGCGCCCGCCACAGAGCGGGGCTCTGCGCGTTGCGCTTGGCCGGGTTGGTCAGCGTCACCGTGGCGATCGCGTCGTCGACGGTGAGCCGTACGCCGTCCTTGTCGAGTACGGGACCGAGGTCCTGGGCGGACGAAGCCATGGGGCGCCTCCGATGGGTGCGGTCATCCAAGTGACTGCACAGTAACCACCCGGCCGGTCAGTCGGCCGACCGGGTGGCCACCATCGGGAGAGCGGGGCGCCTGAGGTCAGGCCGTAGGAGCCTTTTTGCCCCGTGTCGCCCCGCCACGCCCTCGCAGCGTGACGCCCGATTCGCTGAGCATGCGGTGCACGAAGCCATACGAGCGGCCGGTCTCCTCGGCCAACGCCCGGATGCTCGCACCGGCGTCGTACTTCTTCTTCAGGTCTGCCGCGAGCTTGTCGCGCGCGGCGCCGGTCACCCGGCTGCCCTTCTTCAGAGTCTCGGCCACCCGTGCCTCCTCATGGGAAGTGCGCTCTGGTCTCCTCATGATCACCCCTCCCGGCCCTCATGGCCACCCATTCGGCAAGGTCCGTGAGACAAGGTTGTGACGACGGGAGCGCATCCCCACATACGGAATCAAGAATTCCGCAGTGTGCCGGTGGTACCTCCGAACGGGTCCTTCCATGAAGTGCCAGGTCAGAAAGGCGCGACGGCCGAGCCCCGGTACGCCGGGAGCTCGGCCGTGAAATCCGTGTAGGACACACCTCGGGATGAGGAGATCTCACACGAATGATGGATCACCGATGGGCCGAATGATCCATACGCAGTGGATCACCTTTTCGATCAACCCCGGCTGACTTCTCTCAGGCGAGGGCGACCAGATCCGCGTAGTCGGCGCCCCACAGGTCCTCGACGCCGTCCGGCAGCAGGATGATCCGCTCCGGCTGGAGCGCCTCGACGGCACCCTCGTCGTGCGTGACGAGGACGACCGCGCCCTTGTACGTGCGCAGCGCGCCGAGGATCTCCTCGCGGCTGGCCGGGTCGAGGTTGTTGGTCGGTTCGTCGAGCAGCAGCACGTTCGCCGAGGAGACCACGAGGGTCGCCAGCGCCAGACGGGTCTTCTCGCCGCCGGAGAGGACACCGGCCGGCTTGTCCACGTCGTCGCCGGAGAACAGGAACGAGCCGAGCACCTTGCGGACCTCGACGAGGTCCATGTCGGGCGCGGCGGAGCGCATGTTCTCCAGGACCGTGCGGTCGGGGTCGAGGGTCTCGTGCTCCTGGGCGTAGTAGCCGAGCTTGAGGCCGTGGCCGGGGACGACGGCGCCGGTGTCCGGCTGTTCGACACCGCCCAGGAGCCGCAGCAGGGTGGTCTTGCCGGCGCCGTTGAGGCCGAGGATGACGACCCGGGATCCCTTGTCGATGGCCAGGTCGACGTCGGTGAAGATCTCCAGGGAGCCGTACGACTTCGACAGGCCCTCGGCCATCAGCGGGGTCTTGCCGCAGGGCGAGGGCTCGGGGAAGCGCAGCTTGGCCACCTTGTCGGACTGGCGGACCTCCTCCAGGCCGGACAGCAGCTTCTCCGCGCGGCGGGCCATGTTCTGCGCGGCGACCGTCTTGGTGGCCTTGGCGCGCATCTTGTCGGCCTGCGCGTTGAGCGCGGCGGCCTTCTTCTCGGCGTTCTGCCGCTCGCGCCGGCGGCGCTTCTCGTCGGCCTCGCGCTGCTGCTGGTAGAGCTTCCAGCCCATGTTGTAGACGTCGATCGTGGCGCGGTTGGCGTCCAGGTAGAACACCTTGTTGACGACCGTCTCGACCAGGTCGACGTCGTGGGAGATCACGATGAAGCCGCCGCGGTAGGTCTTCAGGTAGTCGCGCAGCCAGACGATCGAGTCGGCGTCGAGGTGGTTGGTCGGCTCGTCGAGGAGCAGGGTGTCCGCGTCGGAGAACAGGATGCGGGCGAGCTCGACGCGGCGGCGCTGACCGCCGGAGAGGGTGTGCAGGGGCTGGCCGAGCACGCGGTCGGGCAGGTTGAGCGCGGCGGCGATGGTGGCGGCCTCGGCCTCGGCGGCGTATCCGCCCTTGGTGAGGAACTCGGTCTCCTGGCGCTCGTACTGCTTGAGCGCCTTCTCGCGGGTGGCGCCCTGGCCGTTGGCGATGCGCTGCTCGTTCTCGCGCATCTTGCGGATCAGCACGTCGAGGCCGCGGGCGGAGAGGATGCGGTCGCGGGCGAGGACGTCGAGGTCGCCGGTGCGGGGGTCCTGGGGCAGGTAGCCGACCTCGCCGGAGCGGGTGACGTTGCCGGCGGCGGGGATGCCCTGGCCGGCGAGGACCTTGGTGAGAGTGGTCTTGCCTGCGCCGTTGCGGCCGACGAGGCCGATGCGGTCGCCCTTGGCGACGCGGAAGGTGGCGCTTTCGATGAGGACGCGGGCACCGGCGCGCAGCTCGATGCCGGAGGCGGAGATCACGGACAGACTCCTGGGCGGGTATCGGGGTGGCGGTGGGCGGCTGAGGACGTTCCCGCCGTCTAATGCGCGAGGAGAATGGCCATGCGAGCCATTCTAACGGGGCCGTGCAACCACTTTTTCTGGGTGCGGGTGTGCCCGGCGGTCGTCAGCGGCCGGCGCACGAGGGCGGGGACGGCGCGGTGACGCCGGGCGCGGAGGGGCGCGGCAGGGTGTTCGACGCGACGGTGGAGGGCGCGGGCCCGGCCGGGGTGTGCGCCGTCGTGGACGACGCCGACGCGCACCACCGGCGCACGGTGGGCCGGGGCGCGGGGATCCCGGTGTCCCCGGCGGACCGGGGGCACGGCTCCCTCGAGACGGCGACCCGCGGACCGCGGCCCGCCGTCTCGAGGGCGGTGTCCGGGGCTCCGGCGCCGCGCCCGCGGCGGGGCCCGGAGCCCCGGTTCCGGGGCGGAGCCCGGTCAGCCGCCCCGGTGCACCTGGAAGGCGGCCCGCCGGACCGCCTTGGCCAGGGCCGGGTCGGGGTGGGCGGCGGCCAGGGCGACCAGGACCTGGACGGTGCGCGGGTGGCCGACGGCGCGTACCTCGGTGAGCAGCGCGGGGACGGTCGGCTGGACCGCGGACTCCAGATGGCGGACCAGCAGCGGGGCCTCGCCGTGGTCGGCGACGGCGGCCGCGGTGTCCACCCACAGCCAGGTGGCCTCCTCGCGGGTGAGGACCTCGTGGGCGTCCTCGGGGTCGGCGCCGTCGTGCTCGGCGAGCCACAGCAGGGCGTACGGCCGCAGCGTCGGCTCGTCGAGCACGGTGCGGACCTCGGGCTCGGCGGGGGCGCCGACCACGCGCAGCGCCTCGAAGGCGAGGCCGCGCAGCAGGGCGTCCTCGCCCCGGGCGGCGTCGATCAGCTCCGTGACGGCACTGCCGACCGGCCGGGCGGCGAGCCAGGCTCGGTATTCGGCGCGGGCCGCGTTGGGGCGCAGCTGGGCGCAGCCGCGCAGCATGTCCTCGGCGCCCTGCTCGATGTTCCCGGCGGGGCTCTGCGCGGCGACGCAGATCTGCTCCAGCTTGACCCACACCGCCCAGCTGCCGAGCGGGGTGAGCGTGGCCTGCCCGTCGCCGTAGGTGAGGGCCCCGACGGAGGCGAGGGCGCGCAGCGCCCAGTCGAGCAGCGGCTCGAGCGGGGCGTCGGCGGCGGGCGCGGCGAGCGCGGGCCGGGGCCGCTGGAGCGGCACCCTGGGTCTGGGCTCGGCCCCGGGCCCGGACCGGGCCCCGGCGGCTTGGGACGTGTCCGGTCCCGGCGCGTCGGACGACCGGGAGGCCTCGGGCGGTGGAGCGTAGTCGACCTCGCAGCGTTCCGTGCGGAGTTCGGTGACCCGCTGCTGGAGGAGGTCGAGGAGCTGGGACACGGGGACCGGGCCGGCGGAGAGCTGGAGGAAGGAGAGGACCTGCGGCATGGCCGTGACGACCTCGGCGACGGCGGCGGCCTCGTACTCCTCGGGTTCCGGATGGGCGAGCGACCAGGCGTCGCAGAGGGCGACCCAGCCGCGCAGCACGGCACTGTCGTCGCGGTCCCAGGCGCGCAGCCGCCAGCCCGGGCGGGCGCTGTCGCCGTGCACCTCGATGAGGCCGGCCAGGCGGGCGGTGTCCCAGTCGGCGCGGACCTGAGCGGGGGTCAGGTCCAGGGCGCGGGCCGCCCGTTCGGCGGTCGCGTCGGAGAGGGTGGCCTTGCCGTCGGCGGTGGCGCTGTCCCCGCCGGGGCCGAGGGCGGCGTCGGCCCAGCGGGCGACGCGGGCCGCGGCGGCCAGACCGGAGCGTGCCATTCTGGCCAGCTCCGCCGGTGCCGGCGTGCCCTCCGGGGGGCGTGGCGCGGGGCGGCGCGAGCGCCGCTGGTTCATCGCTCTGGGGGCGGCGGCCAGGGGTCGCGGGCGGACGAGTCGGAGCCTGGAGTCGCGCGGGATACGGGACGTCACGGATGCAGTCTCGCGGTTGACGGTCCGAAAACCCAAACGGAATGTCGACGGGGGTTCCGGGACGGCTCGCGCCTCGGCTCCGGACGGGGTCGCGGGAGGGATTCAGGCCACTGGTACGGCCATAAACGGAATCTCCGGCACCGGCTGTCCGGTGCTCCCTCCGGGCGGTCACATCAGCGGGGTGAGGAAGCGCCGCAGCGCCTCCTCGTAGGCCCCCGGGTCGGCGTTCCACATCGCGCCGTGCGGGGCGCCCCTGACGGTGTGCAGGGTGATGGTGTTCGGGTGGTCGGCGGCGAGGCGGCGGGAGAACCGCCACGGCGCCACCGTGTCGTCGGGGCCGTGGAAGATCTGCGTGGGGACCGCGATCCGGTCCAGGTGGACGGCGCCGGGCCTGCGGTCGCCGTACAGGCCCGTGCGGCCCTGGGCGGCGCGGACCGCGAGCGGCAGCAGCACGCCCGGGGTGTGCCGGGCCGCGGCGAGGGCGCGCAGGGTCGCCTCCCAGTTGAGCACCGGGGAGTCGAGGACGAGACCGGCGACGCGTGCGCGCACCTCGGAGCGGGCGGCGGCGCGCAGCGCCATGGCCGCTCCGGTGGACCAGCCGTACAGGACGACCTGCCGGGCGCCGGAGTCCACGGCGTGGTGGAGCACCGCGTCGAGGTCGCGCCACTCGGTCTCGCCGAGGTGGCTGAGGCCGTCCGGGGAGCGCGGCGCGCCGGGGTCGCCCCGGTGGGCGGGGGCGAGCACCGGGAAGCGGTGGCGGTGCAGGAACTCCATGAGGTTCATGGTGTGTTCCCGGGTGGTGCCGAGGCCGTGGACGGCGACCACCCAGGTGTCCCGGGCACCCGGCACGAACCATGCGGGCAGGGGGCCGAGTTCGCCGGGGACCTCGAGGTCGGTGTGGTCCAGGCCGAGGGCGCCGCCCGGGTCGCCGACGTACAGGTTCGGGGTGAGCCAGGCGCGGTCGCCGGGCTCCAGGGTGCCGTACGTGACGCGTTCGAGGCGGCGCACGACGGTGTCGGCGGAGTCCGGGGTGCCGGGCAGTACGGGTCCGACGACCGCGTGGAAACCGTCTCCGCTGAGGCCGTGGCGTCCGGGCCGCAGGGTGGCGAGGTCCCTGGTGAGGGCGATCTGACCGGCGGCGGTGGCGTGGACGGTGAGTCCGGGTTCGGTGGGCAGGGGGCCGCCCGGGGGCGTCCTGAGCGCGGCGTCGCTGGCGAACCGGCCGGCGGCCACCGCGGCGGCGCCGGCCCCTATCACGGCGGTGACGGCGGCGGCCGTCGCTCTGGCAGTGCGCACGTTCTCCAGTGTCATGGCGGAACGTGTACCCGGCCAGTGGGCACCACACGGCCGGCCGGTCGGCAGGTCCCGTCCGGCCGCGGGAGACGGGCACGCCGGCGGGGGCCGCGGGTGGGGCGTCTCGCCCCCGCCGCCCCTTCCCTCCCCCACTCTCGGCTTCGCTCGAGCGGGAGGCACCCCCGTCGTCCCCGGGGCTGCGCCCCGGACCTCCATCGGCCCCGCGGGCCTCGCCCTCAAGCGCCGGACGGGCTGGTTCGCTGCCCGTAGCCCCGCAGGCGTTCCCCCACCTCCGTCAGCTGCTCCCGGGTCAGCAGGTGCGGGGACAGGCCCGGGACGGAGGACGCGGTCAGCCAGAGGCGGCACATCCACTCCAGCTGGGCCGTGCGGTCGTAGGCCTGGGCGAGGGTCGTGCCGTGGGTGACGGTGCCGTGGTTCTGCAGGAGGCAGCCGGTGCGGCCGTCGAGGGCGCGGAGCATGTTCTCGGCCAATTCGTCCGTGCCGTACGTCGCGTAGCGGGCGACCCGGACGGGTCCGCCGAGTGCCGCGGCCATGTAGTGGATCAGCGGCAGCTCGTCGAGGAGCGTGGAGACGGCCGTCGCGTGCACGGCGTGCGTGTGCACGACGGCGTGCGCGCCGGTGGTCCGGTAGACGGCCAGGTGCATGGGCAGCTCGCTGGTGGGGACGAGCGTGCCGAGGACCTGCCGGCCGGTGAGGTCGACGCCCGTCACGTCGTCCGGCGTCAGCCGGTCGTACGGCACTCCCGACGGTGTGACCAGGACGGTCTCGCCGACCCGCACCGAGACGTTGCCGGAGGTGCCGACGACGAGCCCGTCGGCGACGGTCCGGCGCGCGGTGCCGACGAGGTCCGCCCAGGCGCGCGCCTCCTCCTCGCGCACACGTCTCCCCCGCGTCTCCCCCACGTCCCGGGCGCCGCCTCCGGCGCCCCCCGCTTCCCGCCCGTCCCGCCGCTGCTCAGCCATGCCGCGATCCTGCCAGGCGGCTCCCCGGCCCGGGGCGCCGCAGGCCGGAAGCCGACCCTCCGTAAGGGTGCGTACCGGCACGTACCCCCTCGGTTCCCCTTGGCCGGAGAGCGTCAGCCGTTCGACGATCTCCCAGCGGCGTCCGGGCCTCCCGTGCGCCACGTCGCCGTTCCGGGGGAAACACGGCCCGTGAGCACACACCGCCGCCCCGTCTCCGCGGCCGCCGCCCGCCCACCGCCCGACCGGCTGGATCCGGTCCTTCAGCGACGAGGTCCGGCGGCTCACCGGCCGCCGGCCGGCCGGCGTGGACCTTCCGGCAGTACGACAACGGCGGCGGCACCCTTCCGGGTGACCAGGATCTCCTCGACGGCTCACTCGACCGGACGGAGAGGTTCACCCGGAGCGCCTGAAGGCCCGCGCCGCGGGGCCTCCCGTACGGCACGGCGCGGCTGCGCCATCCGGCGGAGCGCCCGCCCCCTCTTACGGTCACCACGATGCCCATTCCAGTTCATCTTCCGTTCACCCTGGTTACCTACGTTCAACCAGTCAATGACCTCGAACGAATGCCTGGGTAAATGGAAAGCTTCTCGCTGATCCTCGCGATTGTGGTGGTGACCGCACTCGCGTTCGATTTCACGAACGGTTTCCACGACACCGCGAACGCGATGGCGACGACCATTTCGACCGGTGCCCTCAAGCCCAAGGTCGCGGTGGCCATGTCCGCCGTACTGAACCTTGTGGGCGCCTTCCTCTCGGTGGAGGTCGCCAACACGATCTCCAAAGGACTCGTCGACGAGTCCGGCATCCGTCCCGAGGTCATCTTCGCCGCGTTGGTCGGTGCGATCCTCTGGAACCTCCTGACCTGGCTGGTCGGTCTGCCGTCCAGCTCCTCGCACGCCCTCATGGGCGGTCTGATCGGCGCCACCGTCGCCTCCGCCGGCCTCGGCGCGGTGCACGGCGACGTCCTCGTCACCAAGGTCCTGATCCCCGCGATCGCCGCCCCGCTGGTGGCCGGAGTCGCCGCGCTGTTCGCCACCCGGCTGACCTACCGTCTGGGCCGGAAGGCCGAGGCCAACGCCTCCGCGAAGGGCTACCGCGCCGGACAGATCGCCTCCGCGGGCCTGGTCTCCCTGGCCCACGGCACCAACGACGCCCAGAAGACGATGGGCATCATCACCCTCGCCCTGGTCGCCGGCGGCACCCTCGCCCCCGACTCCGACCCGCCCCTGTGGGTCATCCTCTCCGCGGGCGTCGCCATCGCGCTCGGCACCTACCTCGGCGGCTGGCGCATCATCCGCACCATGGGCAAGGGCCTGACCGACCTCCAGCCGCAGCAGGGCTTCGCCGCCCAGACCAGCGCCGCGACGGTCATCCTGGCCTCCTCGCACCTCGGCTTCTCCCTCTCCACCACGCATTCCGTTTCCGGTTCCGTGATGGGCGCGGGCCTGGGCCGCAAGGGCGGTGTCGTCCGCTGGTCGACGGCCACCCGGATGTTCGTCGCCTGGGGCCTGACGCTGCCGGCCGCGGCCCTGGTCGCGGCGCTCGCCGAGTGGGTCTGCGGCTTCGGCGACTGGGGCACCGCCCTCGTGGCCGTCTTCCTGATCACCTCCAGCGCCGCGATCTGGAAGATCTCCCGGCGCGAGGTCGTCGACCACACCAACGTCAACGACCACGACGGCGCCGACGGGGAGCCGGCCGGTGTGGTGACCACGGCCATGGCCGCCGTCACCCCGCCCCCGGCGGGCACCGTGGCCGAGGACCTCTCGGCCACCATCCCGGCCCCGGCCCCCATCGACCCGGCGGCCCCGTCGGCCAAGACGACCGTCTGACCGCGTCCCGGTACGAAGGAAGAAGAACACCATGAAGATCGACTGGGCGGCCCTCGGTTCCGTCTTCGGCGTCAGCCTCGTGGTCACCGTGGCCCTGGTGGGTCTGTTCACCCTCGGCATCAACGGCCTGTCCCGCCGCGAGCGGGCCGCCGCGCAGGGCGAGTCCGCGGCCCTGGCGGTCAGCGCCGCCTACGCCTGCTTCGCGGCGTGCGCGGCGGCGGTGGGGTACGGGATCTACCTGATCATGGCCTGATCACGGATCGTCTCCGTCCGGCGGGCGGTGCGGGTGCCTCGGCATCCGCACCGCCCGCTCGCGTGTGTGCGCCCCCGCCCGCGCACCCCCCGCCTGCGGTTCACCCACCGGAGCCCCTCTGTGGGCCTCAGCACACTTCAGCCTCGCAGGTCAACGGCAAGTTGACGGCCCTTCCGGGGCCGTGGTGGACTGCCTCAGCCACTACGGCGGCAGGAGAGGAAGCCGGTGCGATTCCGGCGCGGTCCCGCCACTGTCACCGGGGTAGACACCCCGGGAGCCAGGAACTCTCACCGCCGGTCTCGTCGAACCAGGGCGTGGACACCCTGAGTGAGGACATAACGCCATGCGCGGCTGCCTGCCGAGGTCGATCAGCGACGCTCCGCCCCTTCCCGGGGCCCTCCCCTCCGGTTCCTCGGCCGGCTGACCCATGGGTGCCGATCGCGTGTTCGCGTACGGCGCCGCCGCCGGCCTCCTCGGCGACCTGCTGCTCGGCGACCCCCGCCGGGGGCATCCGGTCGCCGCTTTCGGGCGGGCCGCGGCTGCCGTGGAACGGGTGCTGTGGCGGGACGACCGGGGCCGGGGCGCGCTGCACACCGCCGTGTGCGTCGGCGGAACGGTCGCGCTGGGCGGCCTCGCCGCACGCCTCGTACGCTCCTCCCCCGCCGCCTCCGCCGCCCTGACCGGTGTCGCCACCTGGGCCGTCGTCGGCGGGACCTCACTGGCCCGGGAGGCCCGCACCATCGGGCGGGCGCTGGAGGCCGGGGACGTCGAGGCGGCGCGGGCGCGGCTGCCGCACCTGTGCGGCCGGGACCCGCAGGCGCTGGACGCCGACGGGATCGCCCGCGCGGTGGTCGAGTCCGTCGCCGAGAACACCTCCGACGCCGTGGTGGGCGCGCTGGTGTGGGGTGCCGTCGCCGGGGTGCCGGGCCTCCTCGGGTTCCGGGCCGTCAACACGCTGGACGCGATGGTCGGCCACAAGTCCCCCCGTCACCGCCGCTACGGCTGGGCCTCCGCCCGCCTCGACGACGTCGCCGGGTGGCCCGGGGCGCGGCTGACCGCCGTACTCGCCGCGCTCGCGGGACCGGACCCGCGCGGGGCCGTGCGGGCGTGGCGCGCGGACGCGGCGAAGCATCCCAGCCCCAACGCCGGGCCCGTCGAGGCGTCCTTCGCGGGCGCGCTCGGCGTACGGCTCGGCGGGACCCTCTCCTACGGCGGGCGGGTCGAGCACCGGCCCGTGCTGGGCGGCGGCGGGCGTGCCGTCGCCGTGTCCGACATCGACCGGGCGGTACGGCTCTCGCGGCGGGTCGCCTGGCTCGCGCTCGGGGCCTGCGTCCTCGCGCGGAGCGTCATGAAGGGACGTGCATCGTGAGCGGTGGGGGTCTGCTGGTCGCCGGGACCACCTCGGACGCCGGCAAGAGCGTCGTGACCGCCGGGATCTGCCGGTGGCTGGTGCGGCAGGGCGTCAAGGTCGCGCCGTTCAAGGCGCAGAACATGTCGCTGAACTCGTTCGTGACCCGGGAGGGCGCCGAGATCGGGCGGGCACAGGCCATGCAGGCCCAGGCCTGCCGGGTCGAGCCGACCGCGCTGATGAACCCGGTGCTGCTCAAGCCGGGCGGCGAGCAGTCCAGCCAGGTGGTGCTGCTGGGCAGGCCGGTCGGGGAGATGAGCGCACGCGGGTACCACGGCGGGCGGCAGCAGCGGCTCCTCGGCACCGTGCTGGACTGTCTGGAGCAGTTGCGGGGCACGTATGACGCGGTGATCTGCGAGGGGGCCGGCAGCCCGGCCGAGATCAATCTGCGGCGCACCGACATCGTGAACATGGGGATCGCCCGGGGTGCCGGACTGCCGGTCCTGGTGGTCGGCGACATCGACCGGGGCGGCGTCTTCGCGTCCTTCTTCGGCACCGTCGCCCTGCTCTCCCCCGAGGACCAGGAGCTCGTCGCCGGGTTCCTGGTGAACAAGTTCCGGGGCGACGTGTCGCTGCTGGAACCGGGCCTGGAGATGCTGCGCGGGCTGACCGGACGGCGCGCGTACGGCGTGCTGCCCTTCCGGCACGGCCTCGGCATCGACGAGGAGGACGGACTCAGGGTGTCGCTGCGCGGCGCCGTACGGGAGTCCGTGGTCGCCGCGCCGGTCGGCGAGGACGTGCTGCGGGTCGCCGTCTGCGCGGTGCCGCTGATGTCCAACTTCACCGACGTGGACGCGCTCGCCGCCGAACCGGGCGTCGTGGTGCGGTTCGTGGACCGCCCCGAGGAGCTGGTCGACGCCGACCTCGTGGTCGTACCGGGCACCCGCGGGACCGTACGGGCCCTGGAGTGGCTGCGGGAGCGCGGGCTGGCGGAGGCGCTGGAGCGGCGGGCGGCCGAGGGGCGGCCCGTGCTCGGGATCTGCGGGGGCTTCCAGGTCCTCGGCGAGCACATCGAGGACGACGTGGAGAGCCGCCGGGGCCACGTGGACGGCCTCGGGGTGCTGCCCGTGCGGGTGCGGTTCGCGCGGGAGAAGACCCTCACGCGTCCCTCGGGCGAAGCCCTCGGGGAGCCCGTCGAGGGGTACGAGATCCATCACGGCGTCGCCGACGTCACAGGGGGTGAACCCTTCCTGGACGGCTGCCGGGTCGGACAGACCTGGGGCACGCACTGGCACGGCTCACTGGAGTCGGACGGTTTCCGGCGGGCCTTCCTGCGCGAGGTGGCCGCCGCCGCGGGCCGCCGCTTCGTGCCGGCCCCCGACACCTCGTTCGCCGCGCTGCGCGAGGAGCAGCTCGACCGGCTCGGCGATCTGATCGAACAGCACGCGGACACGGACGCGCTGTGGCGGCTCATCGAGTCCGGCGCGCCGCAAGGACTGCCCTTCATCCCACCGGGAGCGCCCGCATGAGCACTGTGTTGTTGTTGTCGACCGCCGACACGGACCTGCTGGCGGCCCGTGCCTCCGGCGCCCCCTACCGGATCGGCAACCCGACCCGCGTGGACGTCGCGGACGAGCTGCCCGCGCTGCTCGACGGGGCGGACCTCGCCGTCGTACGGCTGCTGGGCGGCAAGCGCGCCTGGGAGGACGGGCTCGCGGCGCTGAAGGCGTCCGGCGTCCCGGCGGTGCTGCTGGGCGGGGAGTCCGTGCCGGACGCGGAACTCATGGCCGAGTCGACGGTGCCGGCCGGTGTGGTCGCGGAGGCGCTGCGGTACCTCGTCGAGGGCGGCCCGGAGAACCTGACCGAACTGGCCCGCTTCCTGTCGGACACCGTGCTGCTGACCGGCGAGGGGTTCGAACAGCCGCGCAAGATGCCGGAGTACGGGCTGCACGGGGAGCGGACCGCGGTCGAGGGCCGTCCCACCGTCGGCGTGCTCTTCTACCGCGCCCACGAACTGAGCGGCAACACCGCCTTCGTGGACACGCTGTGCGACGCGATCGAGGCGCGGGGCGCCAACGCCCTCCCCGTCTACTGCGGTTCGCTGCGCGGCGCCGACCCGGAGCTGTACGAGCTGCTGGCGAAGGCCGACACCCTGGTCGCCACCGTGCTGGCGGCCGGCGGCACGCACGCCTCGCAGGCGTCGGCGGGCGGCGACGAGGAGGCCTGGGACATCGGGGCGCTGGCCGATCTGAACGTGCCGGTGCTGCAAGGGCTGTGCCTGACGTCCTCGCGCGCCGCGTGGGAGGAGTCCGACGCCGCCCTGTCCCCCATGGACGCGGCGATGCAGGTCGCCATCCCGGAGTTCGACGGCCGGCTGATCACGGTCCCGTTCTCCTTCAAGGAGCAGGGCCCGGACGACGTCCCGGTGTACGTCGCCGACCCGGAGCGGGCCGCGCGGGTGGCCGGGATCGCCGTACGGCACGCCCGGCTGGGGCACAAGCCGAACGCGGAGAAGAAGCTCGCGCTGGTCTTCACCGCGTACCCGACGAAGCACTCGCGCGTCGGCAACGCGGTGGGGCTCGACACCCCGGCCTCGGCGGTGCGGGTGCTGGACGCGCTGCGGGAGGCGGGCTATGCCCTGACCGAATACCCCGACAACGGCGACGAGTTGATCCACCGGCTGATCGAGGCCGGCGGGCACGACGTCGAGTGGCTGACCGAGGAGCAGCTGGCCGCCGCGCCCGCGCGGGTGCCGCTGGCGGACTACCGGGCCTGGTTCGAGAAGCTGGATCCCGAGCTGCGGGACGGGATGCGTCAGGCGTGGGGCGAGCCGCCGGGGTCGCTGTACGTCGACGGGGACGACATCGTCCTCGCGTCGCTCCGGTTCGGGAACGTCGTGGTGATGATCCAGCCGCCGCGCGGTTTCGGGGAGAACCCGATCGCGATCTACCACGACCCCGACATGCCGCCGTCGCACCACTACATGGCCGCGTACCGCTGGCTGGAGAACAGTTTCGGCGCCGACGCGATCGTGCACATGGGCAAGCACGGCACGATGGAGTGGCTGCCGGGCAAGGGGCTGGGGCTGAGCGCCGGGTGCGCGCCGGACGCGGTGCTCGGCGAACTGCCGCTGATCTACCCGTTCATCGTGAACGACCCCGGCGAGGGCACCCAGGCCAAGCGGCGCGGGCACGCGACGGTGGTCGACCACCTGGTGCCGCCGATGGCACGGGCCGACACCTACGGCGATCTCGCGAAGCTGGAGCAGCTCCTCGACGAGTACGCGCTGGTCTCCGACCTGGACCCGGCGAAGGCACCGGCGGTGCGCGCGCAGATCTGGACGCTGGTGAAGGCCGCCGAGCTCCACCACGACCTGCATGTGGACGACCAGCCGGACGACGACGACTTCGACGAGTTCGTCATGCACATCGACGGCTATCTGTGCGAGATCAAGGACGTGCAGATCAGGGACGGCCTGCACGTCCTCGGCGGCGGACCGGTCGGCGAGCCGCGCGTGAACCTCGTCCTGGCGGTGCTGCGCGCCTCGCAGGTGTGGGGCGGGCAGGCGAACGCGCTGCCGGGTCTGCGGGCGGCGCTGGCCGCGCACTTCGGGCTGGTGGAGAAGGAGCTGCTGGCCGAGCCGGGGGCGCCGGTGAAGGTGCCGGTGGAGCTGACGGACCTGGTGGACGGCCCGGCGCGCACCGGCGCCGACGCGATCGACCTGCTGGAGCGGCTGTGCCGGCGGATCGCGGAGGGCATGGAGGAACGCGGCTGGGCGGCCGACGCGGTCCCCGCGCTGGTGCGGGAGGCGCTGGGCACGGAACTCCCCGACGCGGTGGCCGTGGTGCGGTTCGCGTGCGAGGAGGTCGTGCCCCGGCTGGCCCGGACGACGGACGAGATCGGGCACATCCTGCGGGCGCTGGACGGCGGTTACGTCCCGGCGGGGCCGTCGGGCTCGCCCACGCGCGGGCTGGTCAACGTCCTGCCGACCGGGCGGAACTTCTACTCCGTCGACCCCAAGGCGATCCCGTCCAGGCTGAGTTGGGAGGTCGGGCAGTCGCTCGCGGACTCGCTGGTGCAGCGGTACCTGCAGGACACGGGCGAGTACCCGAAGTCCGTGGGCCTGACGGTGTGGGGCACGTCGGCGATGCGCACCCAGGGCGACGACATCGCCGAGATCCTCGCGCTGCTGGGGTGCCGTCCGGTGTGGGACGACGCGTCGCGGCGGGTGACCGGGTTCGAGGTGGTCGGCCTGGAGGAGCTGGGCCGGCCGCGCATCGACGTCACGGTCCGCATCTCCGGGTTCTTCCGGGACGCGTTCCCGCACGTGGTGGGGCTGATCGACGACGCGGTGCGGGCGGTGGCGGAGCTGGACGAGCCCGCCGACCGGAACTTCGTTCGCGCCCACGCCGACCAGGACACCGCCGAGCACGGCGACCGGCGGCGGGCCACGGCCCGCATCTTCGGCTCGAAGCCGGGGGCGTACGGGGCGGGCCTGCTGCCGCTGATCGACGCGCGGAACTGGCGGTCGGACGCGGACCTCGCCGAGGTGTACGCGGTCTGGGGCGGCTACGCCTACGGGCGCGGGCTCGACGGGCGTGCGGCGCGCGGGGACATGGAGACGGCGTTCCGGCGGATCGCGGTGGCGGCGAAGAACGTCGACACGCGCGAACACGACCTCGTCGACGCGGACGACTACTTCCAGTACCACGGCGGCATGGTCGCCATGGTGCGGCACCTGACGGGGTCGAGTCCGGAGGCGTACGTCGGTGACTCGGCCACCCCGGACCAGGTGAAGACCCGGACGCTGGGCGAGGAGACGCACCGGGTCTTCCGGGCCCGCGTGGTCAACCCGCGGTGGATGGCGGCGATGCGGCGCCACGGCTACAAGGGTGCCTTCGAGATGGCGGCGACCGTCGACTACCTCTTCGGCTACGACGCCACGGCCGGGGTCGTGGACGACTGGATGTACGAGAAGCTCAGCGCCGAGTACGTCTTCGACGCGGAGAACCGGGACTTCATGAAGAAGTCCAACCCCTGGGCGCTGCGCGGCATCACCGAGCGGCTGCTGGAGGCCGCCGACCGCGGACTGTGGGCGGAGCCGGACGCGGACACGCTGGAGCGGCTGCGCGCCACCTACCTGGAACTCGAAGGCGATCTGGAGGGCGACGACCAGTGACCACCCCCTTTCCGTTCACGGCCGTCGTCGGCCAGGACGACCTGCGGCTCGCGCTGCTGCTGAACGCCGTGTCCCCGGCGGTCGGCGGGGTGCTGGTGCGCGGCGAGAAGGGCACGGCGAAGTCGACGGCGGTCCGCGCGCTCTCGGCGCTGCTGCCGGAGGTCGCCGTGGTGCCCGGCTGCCGCTTCTCCTGTGATCCCTCGGCTCCGGACCCGGCCTGTCCCGACGGTCCGCACGAAACCGGCGGCGGTGCCGCGCGGCCCGCCCGCATGGTCGAACTGCCCGTCGGCGCCTCCGAGGACCGGCTGGTCGGCGCGCTCGACATCGAGCGGGCGCTGGCGGAGGGCGTGAAGGCGTTCGAGCCCGGCCTGCTGGCCGACGCGCACCGGGGGATCCTGTACGTCGACGAGGTCAATCTTCTTCATGACCATCTGGTCGACCTGCTGCTGGACGCGGCGGCGATGGGTGCCTCGTACGTCGAGCGCGAGGGTGTCTCCGTACGGCACGCGGCGCGGTTCCTGCTGGTCGGGACCATGAATCCCGAGGAGGGCGAGCTGCGGCCGCAGCTCCTCGACCGGTTCGGGCTGACCGTCGAGGTGGCCGCCTCGCGCGAACCCGACCAGCGGGTGGAGGTCGTACGGCGGCGGCTCGCGTACGACGACGACCCGGCGGCCTTCGCCGCTCGGTGGGCCGACGAGGAGGCCGCCGTACGGGCGCGGATCGTGGCGGCGCGGGAGCTGCTGCCGTCGGTGCGGCTGGGCGACGGGGCGCTGCGGCAGATCGCGGCGACCTGCGCGGCGTTCGAGGTGGACGGCATGCGGGCCGACATCGTGATGGCGCGTACGGCGACCGCGCTGGCCGCCTGGGCCGGGCGGACGGACGTGCTCGCCGAGGACGTGCGGCAGGCGGCGCTGCTGGCGCTGCCGCACCGGCGGCGGCGGAACCCCTTCGACGCGCCCGGTCTGGACGAGGACAAGCTCGACGAGACGCTGGAGGAGTTCGGGGGCGACGACGATCCCGACACCGACCCGGACGGGCCCGACGGGGGTGGCGGGCAGCCTCCCGCGGAGGGTCCGGAGGGTCCGGAGAGTCCGGAGGGCGGTGGTGACGCGGAGGCTCCGGCCGAGGCCGGGGAAGCCGGGGAGGCCGAGCAGCCCGCGGGTGCCGGCTCCGGTGAGCGGTCCCCGGTGGGTGCCGGCGAGCCGTTCCGTACCAAGGTGCTGAGCGTGCCCGGCATCGGTGAGGGTGCCGCCGGGCGGCGGTCGCGGGCGCGGACCGAGCACGGGCGGACGACGGGGGCGCGGCGGCCCGGCGGTGCGCTGACCAAGCTGCACCTGGCCGCCACTGTCCGGGCCGCGGCGCCGCACCAGCGGGCGCGGGGACGGTCCGGGCCGGGTCTTGTGGTGCGCCGGGACGATCTGCGGCAGGCCACGCGCGAGGGGCGTGAGTCGAACCTCGTGCTGTTCGTCGTGGACGCCTCCGGGTCCATGGCCGCGCGGCAGCGGATGAGTGCCGTGAAGGGTGCCGTGGTGTCGCTGCTGCTCGACGCCTACCAGCGGCGGGACAAGGTGGGTCTGGTGACCTTCCGGGGGTCGGCGGCCGATGTGGCGCTGCCGCCCACGTCGTCGGTGGACGCCGCGGCGGCCCGGCTGGAGTCGCTGCCGACCGGTGGGCGGACCCCGCTGGCGGCGGGGCTGCTCAAGGCGCACGACGTGCTGCGGGTGGAGCGGCTGCGGGACCCGGCACGGCGGGCGCTGGTCGTGGTGGTGACCGACGGGCGGGCGACCGGTGGTCCGGAGCCGGTCGCGCTGGCCTCGCGGGCGGCGCGGCTGTTCGCGGCCGAGGGGGTCGCCTCCGTGGTCGTGGACTGCGAGTCGGGGCCGGTGCGGCTGGGGCTCGCCGGGCGGCTCGCCGGTGAGCTGGGCGGCAGTGCCGTGACGCTGGACGAGTTGCGGGCCGACTCGATCGCCGGGCTGGTCAGGGATGTGCAGGGGACGTCGAGGAGGGCCGCGTAATGCCGAAGGGACAGCCGAGTGTCGTACCCGATGACGGGCTGACGACGCGGCAGCGGCGCAACCGGCCGCTGGTCGTCGTGCACACGGGCATCGGGAAGGGGAAGTCGACCGCTGCTTTCGGGCTCGCCCTGCGGGCCTGGAACCAGGGCTGGCCGATCGGGGTGTTCCAGTTCGTCAAGTCGGCGAAGTGGAAGGTCGGCGAGGAGAACGCGCTGCGCGTGCTGGGTGCCAGCGGTGAGGGCGGGACCGTCGACTGGCACAAGATGGGCGAGGGCTGGTCCTGGGTCCAGCGCGACGCGCAGATGGACAACGAGGAGAAGGCCCGCGAGGGCTGGGAGCAGGTCAAGCGGGACCTCGCCGCCGAGACGTACCGGCTGTACGTGCTCGACGAGTTCGCCTACCCGATGCACTGGGGGTGGGTGGACACCGACGAGGTGGTGTCCGTGCTGCGGGAGCGGCCGGGGACGCAGCACGTGGTGATCACGGGGCGGAACGCGCCGGAGAAGCTGGTCGGGTTCGCCGACCTCGTGACCGACATGTCCAAGGTGAAGCACCCCATGGATGCCGGGCAGAAGGGGCAGAGGGGCATCGAGTGGTGAGCTCTGTTCCCCGGTTGGTGATCGCCGCGCCCTCGTCGGGGAGCGGCAAGACCACCGTCGCCACGGGGTTGATGGCCGCGCTGTCCGCGCGGGGGTTCGCCGTGTCTCCGCACAAGGTGGGGCCCGACTACATCGATCCCGGGTATCACTCGCTGGCCACCGGCCGGGTGGGGCGGAACCTCGACGCGTATCTGTGCGGGCCGGAGCTGGTGGCTCCGCTGTTCGCGCACGGTGCGGACGGGTGTGACATCGCCGTCGTCGAGGGTGTGATGGGGCTGTACGACGGGGCCGCGGGGGAAGGGGAGCTGGCGTCGACCGCGCAGGTGGCGAAGCTGCTCCGGGCGCCGGTCGTGCTGGTCGTCGACGCGTCGTCGCAGTCGCGGTCGGTGGCGGCGTTGGTGCACGGGTTCGTGAGCTGGGATCCGGAGGTGCGGGTCGGGGGCGTGATCCTGAACAAGGTCGCCTCGGACCGGCACGAGGGGTTGTTGCGGGAGGCGTTGGACTCCGTCGGGGTTCCTGTGCTGGGAGTTCTGCGGCGGGCCGCGCGGGTGGAGACGCCGTCGCGGCATCTGGGACTGGTGCCGGTCGCCGAGCGGGGCTCCCTGGCTGTCGAGGCCGTTTCGGCGATGGCCGCGCAGGTGGCCGCCGGGTGTGATCTGTCGGCGTTGGTCGCGCTGGCGCGGAGTGCGGGGGCGTTGCCCTGTGCGGCTTGGGATGCGGGTGAGGCTCTGGTTTCCTCGCCCCCGCCGCCCCTTCCCTTCCCGACCCCGGGGGCTCTGCCCCCGGACCCCCGTTCGGCCCTGGACGGGCCTCGTCCTCGAACGCCGGACGGGCTGGATGGTGCCGGACGGGCTGTGAGGGTTGCCGTCGCAGGTGGGAGCGCCTTCACGTTCTCGTATGCCGAGCATGCCGAGTTGCTGACCGCCGCCGGGGCCGAGGTCGTCACCTTCGATCCCCTGCGGGACGAGGAGTTGCCCGAGGGGACCGCCGGGCTGGTCGTCGGGGGCGGGTTTCCCGAGGTGTACGCCTCCGAGCTGTCCGCCAACGAGTCGTTGCGCAAGGCCGTTGCCGAGCTGGCTCTGAGCGGGGCTCCCGTCGCGGCCGAGTGTGCCGGGCTGCTGTATCTGTGCCGGGAGCTGGACGGGCTGCCCATGTGCGGGGTGCTGGACGCCTCCGCGCGGATGTCGGAGCGGCTGACCCTGGGTTACCGGGACGCCGTGGCCGTGAGCGACAGCGCGCTGGCCGCCGCCGGGACGCGGATGCGGGGGCACGAGTTCCACCGGACCGTCGTCGAGCCCGGCGCCGGGGCGCGGCCCGCCTGGGGGATGCGGGCGCCCGAGCGGCGCGTCGAGGGATTCGTGGAGCGCGGTGTGCACGCGAGCTATCTGCACACGCACTGGGCGTCCGAGCCCGGTGTCGCCCGTCGGTTCGTGGAGAGGTGCCGGACATCATGAGCAGCAGGCTGATCGGGGTGGGGGTCGGGCCCGGGGATCCGGAGCTGGTGACCGTCAAGGGGGTCAACGCGCTGCGGGCCGCGGACGTCGTCGTCGTGCCGGTGATGGACAGCGGCGAGCGGGGGCGGGCCGAGGCGACCGTGCTGCACTACGCGCCCGCGGAGAAGGTCGTCCGGGTGGTGTTCGCGCTGAACGAGCGGACCGACCGGGCGCGGCGCGAGGCGGCCTGGGACGCCGCCGGTGAGCGGGTCGCCGGGCTGCTGCGGGAGCACGGGTCCGTCGCCTTCGCGACCATCGGGGACCCCAACGTGTACTCGACGTTCACGTACCTCGCCCAGACCATCGTGGAGCTGGTGCCGGACACCGTCGTCGAGACCGTTCCGGGGATCACCGCCATGCAGGAGCTCGCGGCGCGTTCCGGGGCCGTGCTGACCGAGGGGACCGAGCCGCTCACGCTGGTTCCGGTGACCGCGGGGGCCGCCGTGCTGAAGGACGCGCTGGCCGGGCCCGGGACCGTCGTCGCGTACAAGTTCGGGCGGCAGGCCGGTGAGGTCGCCGAGGCGCTGCGGGAGACCGGGCGGATCGGCGACGCGGTGTGGGGGTCGGCGCTCGGGCTGCCGGAGGAGTCGGTCCGGCCGGCCGCCGAGCTGGACGGGGCGCCGCTGCCGTATCTGTCGACGCTCATCGCGCCGCCGCGGCGGGACGGCGGGCGGGGCGGCAAGCTGTGAGCGGGGGCAGGCGGTGCTCAGTGCGCGGCGCCCACCACCAGCCAGACGAACAGCGCGCCCGCGATCGTGCACAGCAGGGTGGAGCGGGCCGGGTGTGCGTGGTGGGCCTCGGGCAGGATCTCGGCCGCCGCGAGGTAGAGCAGGGCCCCGCCGAACAGGCCGAGGTAGCCGCCGAGCAGCGGTTCCGGGAGGGTGAAGAACAGCGTCGACGCCGCGCCGGCGACCGGTGCCGCCGCGTCCGCGAACAGCATCGTCAGCGCGCGGCGGCGGGCGTTGCCGTAGACGCGCGTGAGCGTGTACGTGTTGAAGCCGTCCGCGAAGTCGTGGGCGACCACGGCCACCGCGACGGCGGCGCCCATGCCGCCGCCGACCTGGAAGGCCGCGCCGATCGCCACGCCGTCCATGGCGCTGTGGCCGACCATCGCGGCGGCGGCGGTGAGGCCCACCTCGGGCGTGCGGCCGTTCCGCTCCTCGGCGCCGTGCGCGGCCTGCCGGTGGGCCAGCAGGCGTTCCACCAGATGGGCCAGCAGGAAACCGGCGACGAAGAACAGCAGGGCCGCGGGGACGCCGTACACCTCGGTGCCGGCCGCCTCCAGGGACTCCGGGAGGAGTTCGAGGCCGACGACGCCGAGCATCAGGCCGCCGGCCAGGCCCAGCACCAGGTGGCGGCGGTCGGTCACGCGGTGCGCCGCCCAGCCGCCGGCCAGCGTCATCAGGAACGCGCCGAGCGCGACGAGGACCGCCATGGGTTCTTCGTATCCGATCGGCGGCCGGTCGCGCACGCGTGACAGCCGCTCACCGCCCACCGACTTTGACCACCCACAGGAGAGGACCCATTCCCATGGCCGACGCCCCCACCGGCAAGGTGACCTTCGTCGGGGCCGGGCCCGGCGCCGCCGATCTGCTGACGTTCCGCGCCGCCCGCGCCATCGCCGAGGCCGATGTCGTGATCTGGGCCGCCAGCCTGGTGCAGGAGGAGGTCCTCCAGCACGCTCGGGAGGGCGCGGAGATCCTCGACTCGGCGACGATGTCCCTGGAGGACGTCGTGGCCGTCTACGAGCGGGCCCGCGCGGAGGGGCTGAGGGTCGCGCGGATCCATTCGGGCGACCCCGCGCTGTGGGGCGGGACGCAGGAGCAGGTCGACCGGTGCGCGGAGCTCGGCATCGCGACGGAGATCGTGCCCGGGGTGTCGTCCTTCTCGGCCGTCGCGGCGCTCGCGCAGCGCGAGCTGACCATTCCCGAGGTGGCGCAGTCGGTCGTGCTGACCCGGCTCGGCGGCGGCAAGACGCCGATGCCGCCGGGTGAGGAGGTCCGTGAGTTCGCGCGGCACGGCACCACCATGGCTGTCTTCCTGTCGGCCGCCCGCAGCGGGCAGCTGGTGCGGGAGCTGCTGGAGGGCGGCTATCCGACGTCCACGCCGGTCGTCGTCGCGTACCAGGCGACCTGGCCGGAGGAGCTGGTCGTGAAGTGCACGATCGGCACGCTGGAGGAGACGGTCAAGGAGCACAAGCTGTGGAAGCACACGCTGTTCCTGGTCGGTCCGGCCCTCGGCGCGCACGGCACCCGCTCGCACCTGTACCACCCGGGTCACTTCCACGGTTTCCGCAAGGCCGATCCCGAGGCGCGCCGGGCGTTGCGTTCGCGGGGTGCGAGCACGTGATCACCGTCGTCGGGATGGGGGCCGGGGCGCCGGTCGGCGACGAGGTGACGGCGGGGGCGGAACTGGTCGTCGGCGGGCGGCGGCACCTGGACGCCGTACGGCTGCCGGCGGGGGCCGAGCGGGTCGTGCTCGGGCCGCTGGCGCCCGCGCTCGACACCGTGGGGAAGTACGTCGCCGAGGAGCGGCCGGTGGTGGTGCTGGCCTCCGGGGACCCCGGGTTCTTCGGGATCGTGCGGGCGCTGGCCGAGCGGTTCGGGCCGGAGCGGCTCGACGTGCGGCCCGGGGTCTCCTCCGTGTCCGCCGCGTTCGCGCGGACCGGACTGACGTGGGACGACGCCGTGGTGGTCAGCGCGCACGGGCGGGATCCGCGTACGGCGGTGAACCTGTGCCGGGCGCATCCGAAGGTCGCCGTGCTGACGGGTCCCGGGGCGGGTCCGGCCGAGCTGGGGGCGGCGCTGCGGGACACCGGGCGCGTGCTGGTCGTCGCCTCCGCGCTCGGTTCCGCGGAGGAGCGGGTGGAGCGGGTGACGCCCGCCGAGGCCGCCGCGCGGGACTGGGGTGCGGCGGTGAACGTGGTGCTGTGCCTGGACGAGGCGCGGGCGCTCGGGCCCGTGCGGACCGTCGCGGGCGGCGTGGGGCGGCCCGCCGGCTGGGCGCTGGACGAGGCGGAGTTCGACCACCGCGACTCCATGATCACCAAGTTCGAGGTGCGGGCCCTGGCCCTGGCCCGGCTCGGGCCGCGCCCCGGTGAGCTGGTGTGGGACGTCGGCGCGGGGTCGGGGTCCGTGGCCGTGGAGTGCGCGCGGCTGGGGGCCGCCGTCACCGCCGTCGAGAAGGCGGCGGACGGGGTGGAGCGGGTCCGCGCCAACGCCGCCGCGCACGGGGTCGACGTGCGCGTGGTGCACGGGGCGGCGCCGGACGTGCTGGCCGGTCTCGACGAGGAACCCGACGCGGTGTTCGTCGGCGGGGGCGGGCGGGAGCTGCCGGCCGTCGTCACGGCGTGCGCGCGGCGGGCCCGGCGGACCGTGGTGGTCGCCATGGCGGCCCTCGACCGGGTGCCGGCGGCCCGTGCGGCGCTGACGGACGCCGGTTTCTCCTGCGACGGCGTGCTGGTGCAGTCGTCGCGGCTCGCGCCGCTGCCCGGGGACGTGACCCGGCTGGCGGCGACCAATCCCGTTTTCCTGCTGTGGGGCGTCAGGCTCCCGGCGCACAAAGAAGGAGTCGACGAGTGATCGGCCTCATCTCCGCCACCGCCGCCGGAGCGGCCGCGCGGGACCGGCTGGCCGCCGTGTGGCCGGACCGCACGCGTGTGTACGAGGGTCCCGTGCCGGACGCCGTACGGGCCGCGTTCGCCGAGTGCGAGCAGCTCGTGTGCTTCCTCGCCACGGGGGCCGTGGTGCGGCTGGTGGCACCGCTGCTGGACGACAAGGCGAGCGACCCGGGTGTGGTCTGCGTCGACGAGGGCGGACGGTTCGCGGTGTCGCTGGTCGGCGGGCACGGCGGCGGGGCGAACGAGCTGGCCCGCGCGGTCGGCGAGGTGCTGGGCGCCGAGCCGGTGGTGACGACGGCGACCGACGCGGCCGGTCTGCCGGGTCTGGACACCCTCGGTCTGCCGGTGGAGGGGAACGTCGCCGCCGTGTCGCGGGCCCTGCTGGACGGCGAGGCGGTGGCGCTGCGCGCCGAGGTGGCCTGGCCGCTGCCGCCGTTGCCGGTCGCGGACGCGGGGGCGTACACGATCCGGGTCACGGACCGGCTGGTCGAGCCGGGCGAGCGGGAGGCGGTGCTGCGGCCGCCCACGCTCGTCGTCGGCGTCGGCGCCTCGAAGGGCGCCCCCGCGGACGAGGTGCTCGGTCTGGTCGAGGACGCCCTGCGCGAGGCGGGACTGTCGGCGGCGTCGGTCGCCGGGCTGGCCACCGTGGACGCCAAGGCCGACGAGCCCGGCATCGTGGCGGCGGCCCGGCGGCTCGGGGTGCCGCTGGTGACGTACGCGGCCGAGGAGCTGGCGCGGGTCGAGGTGCCCAACCCGTCGGACGCGCCGCTGGCCGCCGTCGGCACCCCGTCGGTCGCGGAGGCCGCCGCGCTGGTGGGCGGCGGCGAACTGCTCGTGCCCAAGCGGAAGTCGGCGGCGCGGCCCGCGATGGCGACCTGTGCCGTCGTACGGCGGCCGGGGCGCGGGCGGCTCGCGGTGGTGGGGCTGGGGCCGGGTGCCCGGGACCTGCTCACCCCGCGGGCGAAGGCCGAACTGCGGCGCGCCTCCGTGCTGGTGGGGCTCGACCAGTACGTCGACCAGATCCGCGATCTGCTGCGGCCGGGCACACGGGTGCTGGAGTCGGGGCTCGGGGCGGAGGAGGAGCGGGCCCGCACGGCCGTCGCCGAGGCCCGGCGCGGGCAGGCGGTCGCGCTGATCGGCAGCGGGGACGCCGGGGTGTACGCCATGGCGTCCCCGGCGCTCGCGGAGGCGTCCGACGACATCGACGTGGTCGGGGTGCCCGGGGTGACGGCGGCGCTGGCGGCCGGGGCGGTCCTGGGGGCGCCGCTGGGCCACGACCACGTGTCGATCAGCCTGTCCGACCTGCACACGCCGTGGGAGGTCATCGAGCGGCGGGTGCGGGCGGCGGCCGAGGCGGACCTCGTGGTGACGTTCTACAACCCGCGCAGCCGGGGCCGTGACTGGCAGCTGCCGAAGGCGCTCGCGATCCTCGCGGAGCACCGGGCGCCGGCGACGCCGGTCGGGGTGGTGCGCAACGCGTCCCGCGCCGACGAGTCGAGCCGGCTGACCACGCTGGCCGCGCTGGACCCGGCGACGGTCGACATGATGACGGTCGTGACCGTGGGCAACACGGCGACCCGTGAGATCGCGGGGCGCATGGTCACCCCGCGTGGCTACCGCTGGCAGGAGGAGGCGCGGTGAACCGCGTGGTGCACCCCATCGAGCAGGAGTCCTTCCGGCGGCTGCGGGCCCGTCTGGACACCTCGCACTTCCCGCCGCTGACCCGGGCGGTCGTGGAGCGGGTCATCCACTCCGCGGCCGACCTGGAGTACGCCTCCGACCTCGTCATGGACGAGGGCGAGTTGGCCAAGGCGCACGCCGCGCTGCACGCCGGGGCGCCGGTCGTGGCGGACGTGGAGATGGTCGCGGCCGGGATCACCCGGCGGGAGACCGTGTGCCGGCTGAGGGACGCGAAGTCCGGGCCGGGGCTGACGCGTTCGGCGCACGCCGTGCGGCTGGCGTACGAGGAGGTCGGGCCCGGCGCCCTGTGGGTGATCGGCTGCGCGCCGACCGCCCTGGAGGAACTGCTGACCCTGGACGCATCCCCCGCGCTCGTCATCGGGCTGCCCGTCGGTTTCGTCGGGGCGGCCGAGTCCAAGGCCGCGTTGCGGGAGAGCGGGCTGCCCGCCGTGAGCAACGTGTCCGAGAAGGGCGGGTCGGCGGTCGCCGCCGCCGCGCTCAACGCCCTGCTGTACCACCCCCTTTCGACCGAGGAGAACCTGTGACCACCCCGCCCGCCCTGCTCATCGCCGGCCACGGCACCCGGGACGACGCCGGAGCGGAGGCGTTCCGTGACTTCGTGCGGGAGCTGGGGCGCCGCCACCCCGGGCTGCCCGTCGCGGGCGGCTTCATCGAGCTGTCCCCGCCGCCGCTGGGCGAGGCCGTCGCCGAGCTGGTGGAGCGGGGGGCGCGGCGGTTCGCCGCCGTGCCGCTGATGCTGGTGTCCGCCGGGCACGCCAAGGGGGACATCCCGGCCGCGCTGGCCCGCGAGAAGGAACGGCACCCCGGGATCTCGTACACCTACGGCCGTCCGCTGGGCCCGCACCCCGTGCTGCTGAGCGTGCTGGAGCGGCGGCTGGCGGAGGCGGTCGACCCCTCCTGGGACCCCGCCGAGGTGACCGTGCTCCTGGTGGGGCGCGGGTCGACGGACCCGGACGCCAACGCCGAGGTGTTCAAGGCGGCGCGGCTGCTGTGGGAGGGGCGCGGGTACGCGGGCGTGGAGACGGCGTTCGTGTCGCTGGCGGCGCCGGACGTGCCGGGCGGCCTGGACCGCTGCGCGCGGCTGGGGGCGCGCAGGGTCGTGGTCCTGCCGTACTTCCTGTTCACCGGGATCCTGCCGGACCGGGTGCGGCAGCAGACCGAGGAGTGGGCGGCGGCGCACCCGGGGACGGAGGTGCGCTCCGCGGACGTCATCGGGCCCGAGCCGGAGCTGCTGGATCTGGTGTGGGAGCGGTACGAGGAGGCGGTGAAGGGTGATCTGCGGATGAACTGCGACTCGTGCGTGTACCGGATCGCGCTGCCCGGCTTCGAGGACAAGGTGGGGCAGCCGCAGCAGCCGCACTTCCACCCGGACGACGACGGCCACCACCATCACGGGCACGGCCACGGCCACGCGCACTCCCATGCGCACTGAGCCGGCGGACGGCGGGCACGATCTGCGCCACCACGGGGACGCCGAGGTCCGCGACGACGGCTCCGCGCTGGTCGACCTCGCGGTGAACGTCCGCGCGGACACGCCTCCGGGGTGGCTGCGGGAGCACATCGCCGGGTCGCTGTCGGGGCTCGCCGCCTACCCGGACGGGCGGGCCGCGCGGGCGGCGGTGGCGGCGCGGCACGGGCTGCCGGTGGAGCGGGTGCTGCTGACGGCCGGGGCGGCGGAGGCGTTCGTGCTGCTGGCGCGGGCGCTGAAGGTGCGGCGGCCGGTGGTGGTGCATCCGCAGTTCACCGAGCCGGAGGCGGCGCTGCGGGACGCCGGGCACACGGTGGACCGGGTGCTGCTGCGGGAGGCGGACGGCTTCCGGCTGGACCCGGCGGCGGTGCCGGAGGACGCGGACCTGGTGGTGATCGGCAACCCGACGAACCCGACGTCGGTGCTGCACCCGGCCGCCGCCGTCGCCGGGCTGGCCCGCCCCGGGCGGACACTGGTGGTGGACGAGGCGTTCATGGACGCGGTGCCGGGCGAGCGCGAGGCGCTGGCCGGGCGGACGGACGTCCCCGGTCTCGTCGTCCTGCGCAGCCTCACCAAGACGTGGGGCCTCGCGGGGCTGCGCGTCGGCTACGTCCTGGCGGCCCCGGAGACCGTCGCGGACCTGGAGCGGGCGCAGCCGCTGTGGCCGGTGTCCACGCCGGCGCTGGCGGCGGCGGAGGCGTGCGTGGGGGCGGCGGCACTCGCGGAGGCGGCCGGCGCGGCCCGCCTCGTCGCGGCGGACCGCGCGCATCTGGTGGCGGGGCTGCGGGAGTTCGCCGGCCACGGGCTGCGGGTCGTGGAGCCCGCCGAGGGGCCCTTCGTCCTGGTCCGGCTGCCGCACGCGGCGGCGGTACGGCGACGGTTGCGCGTTCTCGGCTACGCGGTGCGCCGCGGGGACACGTTCCCGGGGCTGGGCGAGGAGTGGCTGCGGCTGGCGGTGCGGGACCGGGGGACGGTGGACGGGTTCCTGGGCGCGCTGGGGCAGGTGCTGGGAGCAGCCTGATCCGCCCCCGCCGCCCCTTCCCGTCCCGAACCCGGGGCTCCGCCCCGGACCCCGCCCCTCGGACGCTGGAGGGGCTGGTTTCAGCGCCCGGCGTCCGAGGGGCGGGGACGAGCGATCGTGCGCCCACCACGGTTCCGGTTCCGGGGCACGGCGCCCGCCCTATCCGACCACGCGCCCGTTGAGCACCACCCGGCGCGGATCCGTCAGCACGCGGACGTCCGCGCGCGGGTCGGAGTCGTAGACCACCAGGTCCGCCGGGGCGCCCTCCTCCAGGCCGGGGCGGCCCAGCCAGGCGCGGGCCGCCCAGGTCCCGGCGGCCAGCGCCTCGACCGGCGGAATGCCGGCCTTGGCCAGTTCCGCGACCTCCTCGGCCGCCAGGCCGTGCGGGAGGGTGCCGCCGGCGTCCGTGCCGACGAACACCGGGACGCCGGCGTCGTAGGCGGAGCGCACGGTGTCGTAGCGGCGTGCGTGGAGCCGGCGCATATGGGCCGACCAGCGGGGGAACCTGGACTCGCCGCCGTCGGCGAGTGCCGGGAAGGTGGCGATGTTGACGAGGGTGGGGACGATCGCGACGCCCCGTTCGGCGAAGAGGGGGATGGTGTCGTCGGTGAGGCCCGTGGCGTGCTCGACGCAGTCGATGCCGGCCTCGACCAGGTCCCGCAGGGAGTCCTCGGCGAAGCAGTGCGCGGTGACGCGGGCGCCCAGCCGGTGCGCCTCGGCGATGGCCGCCTCGACGGCGCCGCGCGGCCAGCAGGCGGACAGGTCGCCCAGGTCGCGGTCGATCCAGTCGCCGACCAGCTTCACCCAGCCGTCGCCGCGCCGGGCCTCCTGGGCGACGTACGCGGCGAGGTCGTCGGGTTCGACCTCCCAGGCGTAGTTCCGGATGTAGCGGCGGGTGCGGGCGATGTGCCGGCCGGCCCGGATGATCTTCGGGAGGTCGTCGCGGCCGTCGATCCAGCGGGTGTCGGAGGGCGAGCCCGCGTCGCGCAGCAGCAGGGCGCCGGCGTCGCGGTCGGTGAGCGCCTGCTTCTCGGCGACGTCCGCGGGGACCGCGCCGTGCCGGTCGAGGCCCACGTGGCAGTGGGCGTCGACCAGGCCGGGCAGTGCCCAGCCGGTGACGGCGCGGATGTCGCGGGCGCCGGCGGGACGGTCGTAGGAGATCCGCCCGTCGACGACCCACAGTTCGTCGCGGACCTCGTCCGGGCCGACGAGGATCCGCCCCTTCACGTGCAGCACCGCTCGTTCGCTCATATCCGGCACCCTAGTGAGACGCTACCCGGGCCCGCCCACCTGGTCCGAGGTCTCCTCCTCCACGTCCGCCATGGCGGGGTCGAGGAGGCGGGAAAGGAAGTGGCGGGTGCGTTCGTGCCGGGGGCGGCCGATGACCTGCTCGGGGGTGCCGTCCTCGACGATCACTCCGCCGTCCATGAAGACGACCCGGTCGGCGACCTCGCGGGCGAAGGTCATCTCGTGGGTGACGACCATCATCGTCATGCCCTCGTCCGCGAGCATCCGCATGACGGCGAGGACGTCGCCGACCAGCTCGGGGTCGAGGGCCGAGGTCGGCTCGTCGAACAGCATCACCTCGGGGCCCATGGCCAGCGCGCGGGCGATGGCGACGCGCTGCTGCTGGCCGCCGGAGAGGGAGGACGGGTAGGCGTCGGCCTTCTCGGCCAGCCCGACCCGCCGGAGGTTCTCGGCGGCCACCTTCGCCGCCTGCGCCTTGTCCCGTCCCAGCACCCTGCGCTGCGGCAGCGTGAGGTTCTCGGTCACCGTGAGGTGCGGGAAGAGGTTGAACTGCTGGAAGACCATGCCGATGCGGCGGCGTACGGCGTCGATGTCGACGTCCGGGTCGGTGAGTTCGGTGCCGCCGACGAAGACCTGGCCCTCGGTGGGCTCCTCCAGGAGGTTCACGCACCGCAGCAGGGTCGACTTGCCCGACCCGGACGGGCCGATCACGCAGACGACCTCGCCCTGGCCGATCTCCAGGTCGATGCCGCGCAGCACCTGGTTGTCGCCGAAGGACTTGTGCAGACCGCTGACGCGGATCTCCGGCCGGCTCGGGGTCATTTGACGGCCTCCTGGGCCTTGGCCTCCATGCGGCGCACGACGAAGCCGAGCGGGATGGTGATCAGCAGGTAGCACAGCCCGGCCACCAGGATGGGGGTGGAGTTGGCGGTCTGGCTGGCGAGGTCGCGACCGTACTTGGAGAGTTCGCGTTCCTCGAGGGTGACGCCGAGGAACAGCACCAGCGAGGAGTCCTTGAAGAGCAGGACGAGTTCGTTGGTGAGCGGCGGGAGGATGATCCGGAAGGCCTGCGGGATGATGATGGAGACCATGGCCCGGGCGGGCGAGAAGCCCAGCGAACGGGCCGCCTCCAGCTGTCCCTTGGGCACGGCCTGGATGCCGGCCCGGATCGTCTCCGCCATGTACGCGGCGGCCACCAGGCCGAGCGCGAGGGCGACCTTGCCGTAGGTGCCGCCGATGATCTCCGTGCCGGGGAAGGCGAGCGGTACGGCGACGCCGATGAAGATGAAGATCAGCAGGGCGGGCAGGCCGCGGAAGATCTCGATGTAGATGCCGGCCAGCCAGCGGTAGGGCCCGACGGACGACAGCCGCATCAGCGCGATCACCATGCCGAGGGCGAGTCCGACGGCGAAGCCGGTGACCGTGTAGAGCACGGTGTTCTTCAGCGCCAGGGTGATGACCTCGGGGAACATCCGCTCGGCGATGTCGGCCTGCGCGAACTGGTTCTGCAGCCGGTCCCAGTCGGCCGCGACCGCGAAGGCGATCACGGCCGCGACGAAGACGGCGTACTGGATGCCGCGCGACAGGCTGCGCTTCTGGCGCCGGGTCAGGCCCTTCTTCTTCGGCTGGAGTCGCTGCTTCTCCGTGTCGGTCATGGGATCAGGACGCGGCCGGCGAGGCGGCGGACTCGTCGTACGGGCCGATCCACTGCTCGTAGAGCTTCTTGTAGGTGCCGTCGGCCTTGGCGTCGGCGAGCGCCTTGTCGACGGCCTCGCGCAGTGCCGTGTTGCCCTTCTTCACCGTGAAGCCGTACTGCTCGCCGGTGTCGATCTGCTCGGCGACCTCGAAGGCGTCGGCGTTGGCCTTGTCCTTCAGCCAGCCCTGGACGACCGGGTAGTCGATGACGACGGCCTTGACCTGGCCGGTGCGCAGGCCGTTGAGGACGGCGTCGGAGGACTCGAAGGAGACCGGGTCGAAGCCCTGCCCCTTGACGTAGTCCTCGCCGGTGGTCTGCGCCTGGGCGCCCAGCTTGACGTTCTTCGACTTCACGTCGGCGAGGGAGGTGACGCCGCTCTTCTTGTCGACGAGGACGGCCTGGGTGGCGTTGAAGTACGGGTCGGAGAAGTCGACGTTCTTCTTCCGCTCCTCGGTGATGGTCATGCCGGCCGCGGCCAGGTCGCACTCGCCGGAGTTGAGGAAGGCGCCGGTCTTGAAGTTCTCGAAGGGCGTGTCGAGGATCTCCTGCCGCACGCCCAGGTCGTCGGCGACCAGGTCGATCAGCGCGACGTCGAAGCCCTGCACCTTGCCGTCGATCTCCGACTGGAAGGGCGGGTACGGGAGGTGGGTGCAGGTGGTGAGCTGCCCTCCCTTGACGAGTTCGACCCCGCCGGCGGCGGTCTTCGAGCCGCTGCCTCCGTCGTCGCTGGAGGTGCAGGCGGACAGGAGGACCAGCCCGGCCGTCGCGGTGGTGGCGGCCAGCACACGGGTCCGGCGGCCGAGGAGCGTCTTCACGGGAGCCTCCTGTCAGGGAACTGTGAGTTCCGATTATAAGGAGAGGTTTGAGTGCCTCAAACCAAACCGATGGTCGCGGGGCCGTGCGGCCTGGGAACCCTGCGGTCGGGCCGCACCCCGGGCGAAGGTTTACCCTCGACTTCGTCGTACGTACCCGCGCAGTCGCGAAGTAAAGAGAGCACCGCCGTGACCCACCTCCTCCTCGATCTGCCCCCGCTGGGCGCCGCGCGCTTCGCCTCGATCGAGGACCGGGTGGCACGGCTGCTGGGCACCGGGCAGGACGTCGTGATCATGCAGGGTGAGGCCCTGCTGCCGCTGGAGGGCGCGATCCGCGCGACGGCCGGTCCCGGCACGACCGCGCTGAACGTCATCACCGGCCCCTACGGGCAGACCTTCGGCGACTGGCTGCGGGACTGCGGCGCCACCGTGATCGATCTGGCGGTGCCGTTCCACACGGCGGTGACGGCCGAGCAGGTCCGGGCCGCCTTCGCGGAGCACCCGGAGATCGACTTCGTGTCCCTGGTGCACGCGGAGGCGGCGACCGGGAACACCAACCCGGTCGCGGAGATCGGCGAGGTGGTGCGGGCGCACGGGGCGCTGTTCTACCTGGACGCGGTGGCGTCGATCGGGGCGGAGCCGGTGCTGCCGGACGCGTGGGGCGTGGACCTGTGCGTGATCGGGGCGCAGAAGGCGATGGGCGGTCCGGCCGGGGTCTCGGCGGTGTCGGTGAGCGAGCGGGCGTGGGAGCGGATGGCGGCGAACCCGCGGGCGCCGCGCCGCTCGTACCTGTCGCTGCTGGACTGGAAGGAACGCTGGATCGACGGCGGCCGCAAGGCGCTGCTGCACGCTCCTGCGCAGCTGGAGATGCTGGCACTCGAGGCGTGCGTGGAGCGGATCGAGGCGGCGGGGTTGGACGCCGTGATGGCCCGGCACGCGGCTGCCGCGGCGGCCACCCGCGCGGGTGCGCTCGCGCTGGGCGGGGGGCTGGAACCGTACGTCCGTGACGCGGCGGAGGCGGCGCCCGTCGCCACGACCCTGCGGGCCCCGTCCGGCACGGTGGCCGCGGACCTGGTCGCCCGCGCCCTGGCCGCCGACCCGGCCCTTCCGCTGGCCGCGGGCGGGGGCGCGCTCGCCCAGGAGATGATCCGGGTCAACCACTACGGCCCCGAGGCGACGCCGGGGGCGGTGCGGGCGTGTCTGACGGGGCTGGGGACCGCTCTGGTGGAGGCGGGTGCGGCCGTGGACCTGCCGGCGGCGTTGAGCGCGGCCGGGAAGGCCTGGCGCTGAGCCCTGGGCGGGGGTGCGGTTCCCCGCCCCCGCCGCTCCTTCGCCTTCCCGTCCCCGGGGGCCGCGCCCCCGGATTCCCGCCGGCCCTTCGGGCCTCGCCCCCGAATGCCGGACGGACTGACGGAGAACACTGATTCCGGAATTGTTCAGCGGCATTCTTTCGCTTATTTTTCGATTATTCCACGGAGTAGCTTCCCGTCTTCTTCTGCCCGCTTTCCTCGACCCTAAACGCCACGATTTCGTGAACGGGAAGTAAGGCGTTTCGGGAGTTACGCAGTTGTGACCGGTTCCACAGTGCGCACGATTTGCGCCTTATCCACCAGGACAAACGGTGCATCTCGTCGAGTTCTCGCGCGGACCCGCCTGCCCGCGCGATAACACAGACCAAGCCGGCACGTAACCCCGGCAGACGATGCAATTTTGAATTTACCTGGGTAAGTTCAATTCGCATGACTGCCGCACAAACAGACCTGCAAATCGACCGCCCCACCGTGGCGGACGGAGCCGTGCTGTGGCGGATAGCCAGGGACTCGAAGGTCCTCGACCTGAACTCGTCGTACAGCTATCTGCTGTGGTGCCGTGACTTCGCCGCCACCTCGGCCGTCGCTCGCGACGAGCGCGGAGAGCCGATCGGCTTCGTCAGCGGATACCTGCGGCCGGACAGCCCGCGCACCCTGCTCGTCTGGCAGGTCGCGGTCGACGCGTCCTACCGAGGCCGCGGCCTCGCCGCGGCGATGCTCGACGGACTGGCCGCCCGGACCGCCGAGGAGCACGCGGTGGACACCGTGGAGACCACCATCGCCCCGGGGAACACCGCGTCCGAGCGCCTGTTCACCGCGTTCGCGGAGCGTCACGGCGCCCTGCTGGAGCGCGAGGTGCTGTTCGACGCCGGCCGGTTCCCCGACGGACCGCACGACCCCGAGGTGCTGTACCGCATCGGGCCGCTCACCCGCTGACCGCGCGGCCCGCACCCCTGATCTTCCGACTTCTTCCGACTCCCTCTGACCTCCCACGCCACCGAGGAGCGATTCGTCGTGACCATCACCCAGCCCGACCTCAGTGTCTTCGAGACCCTCGAGTCCGAGGTGCGCAGCTACTGCCGCGGCTGGCCCACCGTCTTCGACCGTGCGCACGGCAGCCGCATGTACGACGAGGACGGCCACGAGTACCTCGACTTCTTCGCCGGAGCCGGCTCGCTCAACTACGGGCACAACAACCCCGTGCTGAAACGGGCCCTGATCGACTACCTGGAGCGCGACGGCGTCACCCACGGCCTCGACATGTCGACGACGGCCAAACGCGCGTTCCTGGAGTCCTTCCAGAACTACGTCCTGCGCCCGCGCGACCTGCCGTACAAGGTCATGTTCCCGGGCCCGACGGGCACCAACGCCGTGGAGTCCGCGCTGAAGCTGGCCCGGAAGGTGAAGGGGCGCGAGGCGATCGTGTCGTTCACCAACGCCTTCCACGGCATGTCGCTGGGCTCGCTCGCCGTGACCGGCAACGCCTTCAAGCGGGCCGGCGCCGGCATCCCGCTGGTGCACGGCACGCCGATGCCCTTCGACAACTACTTCGACGGCAAGGTCGAGGACTTCCTGTGGTTCGAGCGGCTGCTCGAGGACCAGGGCTCCGGACTCAACAAGCCCGCCGCCGTGATCGTCGAGACCGTGCAGGGCGAGGGCGGCATCAACGTCGCCCGGCCCGAGTGGCTGCGCGCCCTGGCCGACCTGTGCGAGCGCCAGGACATGCTGCTGATCGTCGACGACATCCAGATGGGCTGCGGCCGCACCGGTGCCTTCTTCTCCTTCGAGGAGGCCGGCATCACGCCCGACATCGTCACCGTCTCCAAGTCGATCAGCGGCTACGGGCTGCCGATGGCGCTCACCCTGTTCAAGCCCGAACTGGACGTCTGGGAGCCGGGCGAGCACAACGGCACCTTCCGCGGCAACAACCCCGCCTTCGTCACGGCCACCGCCGCCCTGGAGGCGTACTGGGCCGACGGCTCCGCGATGGAGAAGCAGACCCGTACGCGCGGCGAGCAGGTCGAGCGGGCGCTGGTCGCCATCACCGAGGAGAACCCCGCCGACGTCAAGGAGTACCGCGGCCGCGGCCTGGTGTGGGGCCTGGAGTTCCACGACAAGGAGCGCGCTGGCCGCATCGCCAAACGCGCCTTCGAGCTGGGGCTGCTCATCGAGACGTCCGGCCCCGAGAGCGAGGTCGTCAAGCTGCTGCCGTCCCTGACCATCACCCCGGACGAACTGGACGAGGGTCTCACCACCCTCGCCCGCGCCGTCCGGGAAACCGCCTGAAGCACACATCCGAGCCGAGGAGGCATCGCAACACCGTGATCGTCCGTTCGTTCAAGGAGCTCGAAGGCACCGACCGGCACGTGAAATCGGCGTCCGGCACCTGGGAGAGCAAGCGCATCGTCCTCGCCAAGGAGAAGGTCGGCTTCTCCCTGCACGAGACGATCCTGTACGCGGGCACGGAGACGTCGATGTGGTACGCGAACCACATCGAGGCCGTCGTCTGCACCCGGGGCGAGGCCGAACTGACCGACCGCGAGACCGGGCGGACGTACACCATCACGCCCGGCACCATGTACCTCCTGGACGGCCACG
Source organism: Streptomyces sp. NPDC044984 (assembly GCF_040646935.1). Classification (NCBI taxonomy): domain Bacteria; kingdom Bacillati; phylum Actinomycetota; class Actinomycetes; order Kitasatosporales; family Streptomycetaceae; genus Streptomyces; species Streptomyces sp. NPDC044984. Next base: position 57,407 of record NZ_JBEZBE010000029.1, on the reverse strand, counting down.
AGCGGCACACGCTCAAGGTCAAGGAGGACTTCCACTGCATCTGTGTCTTCAACCCGCCCGTCACCGGACGGGAGGACCACGACGAGAACGGCGTCTACCCTCCCCCAGAGCCTGAAGCCTGGGGGGACCCCCAGCTCACCGAGGAGGTGTGAGTCACCGTGACCACCACGACCACGAACGTCACCGACCTCTACCCCACCCGCGGCGCCACCGAGGTGGCGACGCCCCGGCAGGACCCGGTGGTGTGGGGCGGCCCGGACACGCCCGGTCCCGTCTCGGCCGGTGACCTGGAGGCCCTGGAGCGTGACGGCTTCCTCGCCGTCGACCAGCTCATCGGACCGGACGAGGTCGGCGTCTACCAGCGGGAGCTGGAGCGGCTCATCACCGACCCGGCGATCCGCGAGGACGAGCGCTCGATCGTGGAGCCGCGGTCCAAGGAGATCCGGTCCGTCTTCGAGGTGCACCGGATCAGCGAGGTCTTCGCGAACCTGGTGCGCGACGAGCGGGTGGTCGGGCGGGCCCGGCAGATCCTCGGCTCGGACGTCTACGTCCACCAGTCGCGGATCAACGTCAAGCCGGGCTTCGGGGCCAGCGGCTTCTACTGGCACTCCGACTTCGAGACCTGGCACGCCGAGGACGGCCTGCCGAACATGCGCACCATCTCGGTCTCGATCGCGCTCACCGAGAACCACGACACCAACGGCGGTCTCATGATCATGCCGGGGTCGCACAAGACGTTCCTCGGGTGCGCGGGGGCCACGCCGAAGGACAACTACAAGAAGTCCCTGCAGATGCAGGACGCGGGGACGCCGTCCGACGAGGCGCTGACGAGGATGGCGTCGGAGTACGGCATCAAGCTGTTCACCGGCAAGGCCGGCTCGGCGACCTGGTTCGACTGCAACTGCATGCACGGCTCGGGCGACAACATCACGCCGTTCCCGCGCAGCAACGTGTTCATCGTCTTCAACAGCGTGGAGAACACGGCGGTCGAGCCGTTCGCGGCACCGATCCGGCGGCCGGAGTTCATTGGAGCGCGGGACTTCACCCCGGTGAAGTAGGCGCACCGCAGGACTGCGGGCCGGGCCTCCTCGTGTGGGACAGGGAGGCACCGGCCCGCTGCCGTGTGCCCGTGTGCCCGTGTGTCCGCCCGGGGTCAGCCGGACAGCGCGTCCAGCAGCCGGTCCACGTCGGCGGCCGTGTTGTAGAGGTGGAAGGACGCCCGCAGATTGCCCGCGCGGTTCGACACCTGGACGCCCGCCTCGGCCAGCTCCGGCTGCAGACGGCCCAGTCCGGGCACGGACACGATCGGCGAGCCGGGTGCGGGCACGGGCGTGTGGCCCAGGCCGGCGAGCCCCGCGCGGAAGCGGTCGGCGAGGGCCAGATCGTGGGCGCGGATGACGTCCACGCCGATCTCCTCGACGAGTCCGAGGGAGGCCCGCAGCCCCGCGTAGTCCAGCAGGGCGGGGCTGGTGTCGAACCGCCGGGCGGAGTGGGCGAGTTCGGTGACGGGTCCGTAGCAGCTGTCCCACGGGCTCTCCCCCGCGACCCAGCCCGCCTGCACCGGCGTCAGATCACCGAAGTCCTCGGGGACGACGAGGAAGGCCGCGCCGTGCGGGCCGAGCAGCCACTTGAAGGTGATGGAGACGCTGTAGTCGTACGCGTCGGCCGCCACCGGAAGCCAGCCGGCCGCCTGGGAGAAGTCGACGTAGGTGCGCGCCCCGTGGTCCCGGGCCGCCTCACGCAGCGCCGCGAGGTCGGCGATCCGGCCGTCGGCGGACTGCACGGCGCTGACCGCGACCAGCCCGGTGCCGGGCCGGACGGATTCGGCGAGCCGCTCCAACGGCACGGCCCGCACCTTGAGGTCGCCGCGCGTGTGGAAGGGGTTCAGTACGGAGGTGAAGTCACCCTCCACAGTGAGGACTTCGGCGCCCGGCGGCAGCGAGGCCGCGACCAGTGAGGAGTGCAGGGCGACCGTGGCCCCGGCCGCCACCCGCTCGGCCGGGACGCCGGCCAGCCGGGCGTACGCGGCCCGGCACGCCTCGACGTCGGCGAACAGCGGATCCAGCGCACGGCCCTCGGCGCGCAGCCGCGCGGCGTCCTGGAGCGCGGCCACGGTACGGGCGGGCAGGAGGGCGCTGCTCGCGGTGTTCAGGTAGGTGTTCTTCGGGGTGAACTCGGCGCGGACGAGGTTCTCGAAGGTCTCCATGGAACCACTCTGCGGCCCGAGGACCTCCCCGTCCATTGCCGAGTTCTGTGCGATATCACAAAGGAAGGCTTATGCGTACGCGCTGACCTGCGCGTTCTACTGCTGCGGCACCGCGCATCCGTCCGGGCCGCACGCCTCCGCGTCGCCGTCGATCAGCCGCAGCGGCGAGCGCTCGCCCCAGGCCTGCGTCAGCGCCCGGGTGAACACCTCGGCCGGCTGGGCGCCGGAGACACCGTACGTGCGGTCCAGCACGAAGAACGGCACACCGTTCGCACCGAGCTGGGCGGCCTCGCGCTCGTCGGCGCGCACCTCGTCGGCGTACGCCTCCGGGTCGGCGAGCACCTCGCGCACCGCGTCGGCGTCGAGACCGGCCGCCCCGGCGAGCTCGACGAGCCGTTCGTCGTCGCCGAAGACGGACCGCTCCTCGGCGAAGTTCGCCCGGTACAGCAGGTCGAGCAGCTCGACCTGGCGGCCCTGCTCGCGGGCGAAGTGCAGCAGGCGGTGCATGTCGAAGGTGCTGCCGTGGTCGCGGCCCCGGGTGCGGTAGGGCAGGCCCTCGGCGGCGGCCTGGGTGCCCAGGTTGTCCTCGCCTGCCTCGGCCTGCGCCTCGCTCATGCCGTACTTCCTGGTGAGCATCGAGATGACCGGCTGGACGTCGTCCTTGGCGCGACCCGGGTCCAGCTCGAAGGAACGGTGCACGACCTCGACCTGCTCACGGTGCGGGAAGGCGGCCAGCGCCTTCTCGAAACGGGCCTTTCCGACATAGCACCAGGGGCAGGCGATATCGGACCAGATTTCGACGCGCATCGTGATCGGCACTCCAGCTCGTACGGGTACGGAGACTCCCTCCGGCGACTACGTGAACATTCAACGAGCCGCCCTCATTCCCTTCCCTCAGCTGCCGTCCCGCAGATCACGCGGCCAGTGGGGCCGGTACTCGAGGTGGTCGTACGTCACCACACAGCCCTCTCCCATCGGCGACTGGGTCATGAAGCCGACCAGCGCGGCCCCGGTCTCCTTCTCGTCGCCGAGGGTGAAGAGGCGGACGAAGGTCCAGCGCTCGCCGTCCCGGGAGGCGTGGAAGGCGAAGGCACGACCGGTGCGGCTCACCCGGAGCCAGACGGAACTGCCGTCGACGGTGAAGGAGTTGACGTCGTCGGAGTGCCCCCGGGTGACCACCGTGCAGACGGTGGGCACGGCCGGCGAGTACTCCAGGCAGAGCTTGGCCCACGCCCGCTCGCCCACGTGGACGTAGAGGACGCCGGCGTCGAAGGATGCGGCGAAGCCGACCGTGACGCGGGCGATCAGCTGGAAGTCGCCCTCGGGCGCGCCCAGCAGGCGCGGTGCGTCGGAGGCGGGGTCCAGGGCCTCGTCGGTGGGCGGCACGAAACGGTCCTGCCGGGGTCCGGCCCATCCGGTGAGGACGCCGTCCTCGTGGGACCAGTGGCCGTCGGGGCCGTAGGTGCGCAGGGGGAAGGGCAGTTCGGGTATGACCAGGTCCATGGCGGGAGTCTTCCAGGCCGGGCCCGGTGCCGGGGGCCCGGGGGGTGGTCCCGGTCAGCGATCCTGGAACGTGTCCAGGGCGACGGCCTGGGCGATGGCGAGGCGCGGGTCCAGACCGGGCGCGATCACGTCCACCACATAGCGGTCGCGCAGCCCGAACTTCTTGTCGACCTTCATCACCGGCTTGCCGTCCGTCTCGAAGTCGAAGTGGTACGGCCAGAGGAACGGCACCAGGTCCAGCGGCAGGAAGTCCCAGACGCGGCGGAGCACGGCCACGAACCGGTTGCGCTCCCGTCCGACCGCCGCGGGTGAGCCCGGCTGGTCCAGAACCCACGTCGAGCGCAGCAGGGAGGCGAGGGCCTTCTCCTCGAACGCGCCGATGGGGTTGCCTTCCGCGTCCCGCACGTCGTAGCCGTCGTCGATGTCGGAGAGGCTGCGCTCCTTGACGGTGAAGGAGACCCGCGTCCTGGACTCGTCGGCGTAGAAGGTCACCTCCTCCTTGAGCGAGAACCGCTTCAGCTCGGCGAAGGCGAGGATCCCGCCGTCGGAACCGTCCGGCAGCGACTCCCTCACGGTGTACCGCTCGGTCGTGAGGGCGGTCTCCTGCCGGACGGTGAAACGTCCGCCGGTCCACTGCTTCGCACTGTCCACTGTTCCGCTCCCCGAGTCGTCGGTCCCGCGCCGTCGCCCGTGTGCGTCCGGCGGAGCCATCGTCGCCGTGTGCCCCGCCCCGGAGCAGTCTCCGTAAGTCGTCACCGGCAACGACCAAAGAGGACAGGCCCCTTGGCAACCGGGAGTCCACTTTCGTCGTCCGAGGCCGCGCCGAAGGGGGGATGCGGGCGTCCGGGGGCGGCCCTCTATCGTCTGCGCGTGGACGTAGCAGAAACACCCCGCGCCGGCCTGCCGCTCCGTTCCCGGCTCGCCGCCGCCTCCCCCTGGCCCCGCAAGCGGATCGCCGGGGAGGCCGTACTCGCCGTGACGCTCTCCGGGATCGCGGGCCTCCTCTACACGACGGAGACCGGATCCGTGGCGCGGGGCGGCGCCCTGGCCCTGCTCATCGCCGTACTGTCCCTGGCCCGCCGCGCCCTGCCGGCGACGGTGCTGATGGTCTCGTCGGCCCTGGCCGGAGCGGTCGTCGGTACGTTCGCGCTGCTGATCTGCGCCAGCTGGTCGGCGGGCAGCCGCATCGAGCGCCCGGCGCGCGCGCTGGCCGCGTACGCGGCCGGGCTCGCGCTCCACCTCGTCCTCGCCGTCACCACCGCGGGCGACGACGCGCTCGGGATGTCGCTGCTGATGACGGCCGTGCTGGGCGGGAGCCCGTTCCTGGTGCTGGCGGTCGTGCCGGGGCTCGCCTCCCGGTACCGCGCCCAGCGCCACGCCCTGCTCGACGCCCTGCAACGGCACAACGCCCAACTGGTGCGCGAACAGGCGATGGTGGCGCGACAGGCCCGGCTGCTGGAACGGCAGCGCATCGCCCAGGACATGCACGACAGCCTCGGCCACCAGCTCGCCCTGATCGCCGTGCACACCGGGGCGCTGGAGGTGGACCCGGAGCTGAACGGCCGCCAGCGGGAAGGGGTGGGCATCCTCCGGGAGGCCTCCAGGTCGGCGATGCGGGAGCTGCGCGAGGCGGTGGGCATCCTGCGGGACGACGGGGAGGCGTCCGTGCCCGGCCCGGAGGAGGCCGGGCCTTCGGCGGACCGCACGGCGGCCTCCGTCGACAAGCTGGTCGCGTCGTCGCGGGCCACGGGCGCGACGGTGGAACTGCACCGGTCCGGCACCGAGCGGGCCCTCGCACCCGCCGCCGACCGCGCGGCGTACCGCATCGCCCAGGAGGGCCTGACCAACGCGCACAAGCACGCGCCGGGCGCCCCGATCACCGTGGCGCTGCGCTACGAACCGGACAGCCTGGTGGTCGAGGTGGCCAACGGGCCGGTGCCGGCCGGGGCGCCGGCCGGGCCGCCCGCGATCAGCGGCGGCCAGGGGCTCACGGGTCTGCGGGAGCGGGCCCGGCTGGTCGGCGGCATGGTGCACACCGGCCCCACCCCCGACGGGGGTTTCCGGCTCGCCGGTGTGCTGCCGTACGGCGACGGCGAGCGGCGGTCCCGTCCGGACGGCGCGACTTCGGTCGCGGCGGACGACGACTTCCGGGGGCAGATCGACGAGGGCTCCGCGGGGGACGGTGGTGACGTCATCGAACGCACCGATCCGCAGAAGGAGTTCACCACCATCATGAGCAGGAAGAAGAACGCCGCCCTGGGATGCGCCCTCATCTCCGTGGTCCTCGTCGTGGGCGCCGGCGTCCTCCTGGTGTGGGGGGTGTCGAAACTGATCGACGAGGTGGAGAAGGGCGTCATCTCGGCGAGCGTGTACGAGTCGGCCCGGGTCGGCGACGACGAGGCGGACCTCCGGAAGAAGTTCCCGGAAGGCGGCTCCCTGCTCACCGACGGCGTGGAGAAGGACGGCCCGCCGCTGCCCGCGGACGCCGACTGCGAGCACTTCGTGGACGACGAGAAGGACATCGTCTACCGGTTCTGCTTCCGCGATGGGAAGCTGTCCTCCAAGGAGTCCTACACGTACGAGGCCTGACGCGGTCCGTGGCCGCGACCGCGACCGGATCGGGCATGATGGGCGGGCTCCACCATCCGCCTGTCACACCGACACCGCGCAGGAGGCCGCGTGATCCGGGTCCTCGTCGCCGACGACGAGCCACTCATCAGGGCCGGCATCAGGATGATCCTCACCTCGGCCGACGACATCGACGTCGTGGCCGAGGCCCGGGACGGCCGGGAGGCGGTGGAGACCGCCCGCAGCACCGCGGTCGACGTGGCCCTGCTGGACATCCAGATGCCCGTGATGGACGGGCTGACCGCCCTGGCCGAGCTGGGCCGCGCCGCGCCGGGGGTGCGCGTGCTGATCCTGACCACGTTCGGGGAGCGCGACAACGTCCTGCGGGCGCTCGGCCACGGCAGCGCGGGCTTCCTGCTGAAGGACTCCGCGCCGCAGGAGCTGATCCACGCGGTCCGCGCGGCGGCGGCCGGCAACGCCTACCTGTCCCCGGCCGCCACCCGGCACGTGGTGGACTCCCTCGCCTCCCCCGCCGCCACCGTGCGCGGCGAGGAGGCGCGGCGCCGCCTGGCCGGGCTGACGGCACGCGAACGCGAGGTGCTGGCCCTGCTCGGCGAGGGCCTGTCCAACGCGGACGCCGGCGCCCGCCTGCACATGAGCGAGGCCACGGTGAAGACGTACGTCAGCCGCATCCTGACCAAGCTCGACTGCGACAACAGGGTGCAGGCGGCGCTCCTGGCCCGCGACGCGGGCCTGGAGCCGAGCGCGGGGTGAAGCTCAGCGCTCCAGCCTGCCGTTGAACCTCCGGGGCAGCCCCAGCGGGTTGTCGTCCCTGAGTTCCGCGGGCAGCAGGGCCTCGGGCGTCCCCTGGTAGACGACCGGCCGCAGCCACCGCTCGATGGCCGTGCCGCCCACCGACGTGGACGTCGACGTGGTCGCCGGGTACGGCCCTCCGTGGTGCTGGGCCGGGGCGACCGCGACACCCGTCGGCCAGCCGTTGACCAGGACCCGTCCGGCCAGCGGCGTCAGCTCCTGCACCAGCTCCGCCCCGCGGCCCTCCCCCGCCGCCTCCTCGGCGGACAGCTGCACGGTCGCCGTGAGGTTGCCCGGCAGCCGCGACAGCACACCCCGCACCTCGGCGTCGTCCTCGTAGCGGGCCACGACGGTGACCGGCCCGAAGCACTCCTCGAGCAGCAGGTCGTGCTCGCCCTCCTGGGCCAGCCGGCTCGCCGGGACGGTGAGGAAGCCCGCGCTGACCGTGTGCTCGCCGCCCGCGCCCGGGGTCACCGGGGACTCCACGTCGGGCAGCTGGGCGCGCTCGGCGACCCCGGCGACGAAGTTGTCGCGCATGCGGTGGTCGAGCAGGACGCCGGCGTCGGTGTCGCTGACGGCGTCCGTCAGCGACTTGACCAGCGCGTCACCGGCCGCGCCGGCCGGCGCGAGGACGAGGCCCGGCTTCACGCAGAACTGGCCGACGCCCAGCGTCATCGAACCGGCGAGCCCGGCGCCGATGGCCTCGCCGCGCTCGGCGGCGGCGGCCTCGGTGACGACGACCGGGTTCAGGGAGCCCAGCTCACCGTGGAACGGGATCGGGACGGGCCGGGCGGCGGCCGCGTCGAAGAGGGCGCGGCCCCCGCGGATCGATCCGGTGAAACCGGCCGCCGAGACCAGCGGGTGCTCGATGAGTTCGATGCCGGCCTCGAAGCCGTGCACCAGGCCGAGCACGCCCTCGGGGACGTCGTGCCGGGCGGCGGCCCGGCGCAGCACCGCGGCGACCAGCTCGGACAGCCCGGGGTGGTCCGGGTGGGCCTTGACGACGACCGGGCAGCCGGCCGCGAGCGCGCTCGCGGTGTCGCCGCCCGCCACGGAGAAGGCGAAGGGGAAGTTGGACGCCGAGTAGACGGCGACGACGCCCAGCGGGATCTTGTAGCGGCGCAGGTCCGGGACGGGCGGGGTCGCGGTGTCGTCGGGGTGGTTGATGACGACGTCGAGGAAGGCGCCCTCCTCGACGATGTCGGCGAAGGCCCGCAGCTGGTAGCAGGTGCGGGCGAGTTCTCCGGTGAGCCGGACCGGGCCGAGCGCGGTCTCCGCGTCGGCGGCCTCGACGAGCTGCTCCCTGGCCGCTTCGAGCTCGTCGGCGGCCGTGCGCAGGAAGGCCGCGCGGACGGTGCGGTCCGTCAGCGCGCCGCGCGCGTCGTGCGCGGCGCGGACGGCGGCGTCGACCTCCTGGCCCGTGGCCTCCACCGCAACCTGTTCACGCTGCTTCCCGGTTCGGGGGTCGACACTCCAGACTGGTGCTGCTGCCACCGCGGGTCCCTCCACTTGATTGCCGCATGCAATGCCGCAGGATGTACGTCATCCACCAGGGTTGTTCGATATACTGAACGCTGTCTCTGTCGGTGAATGTGCTTCGGAGACTATTTCCAGGCGAACGAAGGGGTCAAGGGCGATGTCGGCTGGCGAGACGGGCGGCGGGGCACAGGTCAAGTCCGCGGTGCGGACCGTTGAACTGCTCGAATACTTCGCCGGGCGCCCCGGTATGCACTCCCTGGCGGCGGTCCAGGAGGCCGTCGGCTACCCCAAGTCGAGCCTCTACATGCTGCTGCGCACCCTGGTGGACCTCGGCTGGGTGGAGACGGACGCGACGGGCACGCGGTACGGCATCGGCGTGCGGGCGCTGCTGGTGGGCACGTCGTACATCGACGGCGACGAGGTCGTCGCGGCGGCCCGCCCCACCCTGGACCGGCTCTCCGACGACACCACGGAGACCATCCACCTCGCCCGGCTCGACGGCACCAACGTGGTCTACCTCGCCACCCGCCAGTCGCAGCACTACCTGCGCCCGTTCACCCGGGTCGGCCGCCGGCTGCCCGCGCACTCGACGTCGCTGGGCAAGGCGCTGCTGAGCACGTACCCGGACGAGCAGGTGCGCAAGATGCTCCCGGAGACGCTGCCCGCGCTGACCGAGCACACCATCACGGACCGGGAGAAGCTCATCGAGGAGCTGCACCTGGTGCGGGAGCAGGGCTTCGCCGTGGACCGCGAGGAGAACACGCTGGGGCTGCGCTGCTTCGGTGTGGCGATCCCGTACCGCACCCCCGCGCGGGACGCGATCAGCTGCTCGGTGCCGGTGGCGCGACTCACGCCCGCGCACGAGCAGATGGTCAAGGACGCCCTGTTCGACGCCCGCGACCGGCTGACCCTGGCCACCCGGAGGCTCTGACCCGTGGACATCGCCCTGCGGCCGGTGCACGACAGCGACCTGCCGGTCTTCTACCGGCAGCTGAACGACCCGGAGGCGCTGCGCATGGCGGCCTTCACCCCCGAGGACCCCGCCGACCGGACCGGCTTCGACGCCCACTGGGCGCGCGTCCGCAGCTCGCCGGGGACCGTGGTGCGCACGGTCCTGGGCGACGGCGACGTGGTGGGGCACGCGGCGGTGTACGGGGAGCCGGGCGAGCGCGAGGTGACGTACTGGGTCGACCGCGCCCACTGGGGCGAGGGCATCGCCACCGCCGCGCTGCGCGGGCTGCTGACGGAGGTGGGCGAACGCCCGCTGTACGCGCGCGTGGCCGCCGACAACGCCGGGTCGCGGCGGGTGCTGGAGCGGTGCGGCTTCGAGGTCCGCGCGCGGGCCACGGCGTACGCGCCCGCGCGGGGTGCGGAGATCGAGGAGCTCGTGCTCACGCTGGGAGGCTGACGCGGCCCTCCCCCGCGTGGCGGAGGCGGATCGTCGCCGCGCGGGAGGTGGCGTCGGGCGGCCGCGCGCGAGGCCGAGGACGCGTCGCGGACACCCGCCCCGGCCGCCGCGCCACCGCCGGTCCGCTCTTTCCGCTCCCGCAGGCCGCCGCGCGGCGTGTGCCCCCGTGCCCGGCGCGGGACCGGCTTTCTGAACACCCGATGAGAAACCGGGCGGTAGGGAACGATCCGGCGCCTGCCGTTCGTCTGTCCGAGCGGAATGAACAGGACGATCAGGCGTGCCTCCGTCTTCATCCTGCTCCTGGTGTTCGCCCTGCTGGTCAGGGCGACCTGGGTGCAGTTCTACGAGGGCCGGGCGCTCGCGGACAGCAGTGACAACCGGCGCAACGCGATCGAGACGTACGCGGAGCCGCTCGGGAACATCGTCGTGGCCGGTGAGTCGATCACCGGCTCGGCGCGGACGGAAGGGGGCGACCTCGCGTACAAGCGCACGTACGAGAACGGCCCGCTGTACGCGGCGGTGACGGGCTACGCCTCGCAGGCGTACGCGCCGACGCAGCTGGAGGGCATCTACCAGGATCTGCTCAACGGCACGGATCCCCGGCTGAAGACGGTGACGGACACCGTCACCGGCCGGCGCGCCGAGCCGGGCAACGTGGTGACGACCATCGATCCGGCGGTGCAGAAGGCGGCGTACGAGGCGCTCGGCGACGAGAAGGGCGCGGCGGTCGCGATCGACCCGAAGACCGGCCGGATCCTCGCGGTGGTGTCGACCCCGTCGTACGACCCGGCGTCGCTGACCGACGCCAACACCGCGGGCGAGGCGTGGAAGGAGCTCACCGCGGACCCGGACAAGCCGCTCACCAACCGGGCGCTGCGCCAGCCGCTGCCGCCGGGCTCGACGTTCAAGCTGGTCGTCGCGGCAGCCGCGCTGGAGGACGGGCTGTACGCGTCGGTGGACGAGGAGACCGACAGCCCCGACCCGTACACGCTGCCGGGCACGGTCACCGACCTCACCAACGAGAACCCGGACGCGCCCTGTGAGGACGCCTCGATCCGGGTCGCGCTGCAGTACTCCTGCAACAACGTCTTCGCGAAGACGGCCGTCACCCTGGGGCAGGACAAGGTGCGGGCGATGGCCGAGAGGTTCGGCTTCAACGACGGGACGCAGGACGTGCCGGTGCGCGCCCACACCAGCGTGTACCCCTCGGACATGGTGCCGTCGCAGACCGCGCTCACCGGGATCGGCCAGTTCGACGTGACCGCGACGCCGCTGCAGATGGCGATGGTGTCGGCGGCGATGGCCAACGGCGGGGAGCTGGTGTCGCCGCACATGGTCAGCCGCGTCACCGACAGCGGCGGGGACGTGCTGAAGGACTACGAGGACGAGGCCGGGACGGAACGGATCGTCAGCGCCTCGACCGCCGAGCAGCTCCGGTCGGCGATGGAGACGGTCGTCGAGGAGGGCACGGGGTCGAACGCGCGGATCTCCGGCGCCACCGTGGGCGGCAAGACGGGCACCGCGCAGCACGGCGAGAACAACAGCGAGACGCCGTACGCCTGGTTCACCTCGTACGCGAAGTCGGACTCCTCGGGCGAGGAGGTCGCCGTGGCGGTCGTGGTGGAGCAGTCCGACGCGGCCCGCTCGGAGGTCAGCGGCAACGGCCTGGCGGCCCCGGTCGCCAAGGCGGCGATGGAGGCGGCGCTGCGGGACTGAACCCTCCCGGCCGGAAGGCCGTCCGTACGGACGACGGGCCGCCCCCTCCCCCGGGGGCGGCCCGTCGTCCCGCCCGCGCGGCTACCCGGCGCCGAGGAGCTGCTCGATCGGGTCGATCGCGAAGTACACCAGGAACAGCGCCGAGGCCCCCCACAGCAGCCAGTGGACCTCCTTCGCCCGGCCGAGCACCGCCATGATGACGACGTGGGCGACGAAGCCGGCGCCGATGCCGTTGGTGATGGAGTACGTGAACGGCATCACGGCGATGGTCAGGAACGCCGGGACGGCGATCTCGTAGCGGTCCCACTCGATGTGCTTGACCTGGGTCATCATCAGGAAGCCGACGGCGACCAGCGCGGGGGCCGCCGCCTGGAGCGGGACGACGGTCAGCAGCGGGGTCAGGAAGAGCGCCAGCGCGAACAGTCCGCCGGTGACCAGGTTGGCGAAGCCGGTGCGGGCGCCTTCGCCGACACCGGCCGCCGACTCGATGTACGAGGTCGCCGACGAGGCGGAGGAGGCGCCGCCCGCGACGGCCGCGGCACCGTCGATGAGCAGCACCCGGCCGAGTTCCGGCACCTTGCCCCGCTCGTCCAGCAGCCCGGCCTCGGCGCTGACACCGACGACCGTGCCCATGGTGTCGAAGAAGTCGGACAGCACCAGCGTGAACACCAGCAGGACGACGGTGACCACGCTCACCTGCCCGAACGCGCCGAGCGGGCTGAACTCGCCGATGAGGCCGAAGTCGGGGGTGGCGACCAGCCGGTCGGGCCACTCGGGTGTGGTGAGTCCCCAGGTGCGGACGTCGGCGACCGCGTTGACGACGATCGCCACCAGGGTCATGGTGACGATGCCGATGAGGATGGCGCCGCGCACCTTGCGGGCGAGCAGTGCGACGGTGAGCAGCACGCCCAGGCAGAACACCAGCATCGGCCAGCCGGTGAGGGTGCCGGTGCCGCCGAGCTGGACCGGCACGGTGGTGTTCGCCGCGTCCGGGACGCGGCTGACGAACCCGGCGTCCACGAAGCCGATGAAGGCGATGAAAAGGCCGATGCCCACGCTGATCGCCTGCTTGAGCGGCTGCGGGATGGCGTGCATGACGGCCTCGCGCAGCCCGGTCACCACCAGCACGCAGATGAGCAGACCCTCCAGGACGATCAGGCCCATCGCGTCGTCCCAGCTCATCAACGGGGCGATCTGGAAGGCGACCACGGCGTTCAGGCCGAGTCCGGCGGCGAGCGCGAGCGGCAGATTGCCGCCGACGCCCATGAGGACGGTCATCACGGCGGCCACCAGGGCGGTGGCGGTGGTGAGTTGGACGGGGTCGAGCTGCTCGCCGTACTTGTCCTTCGCGCTGCCCAGGACGAGGGGGTTGAGGACGAGGATGTACGCCATGGTGAAGAACGTGGCGAAGCCGCCGCGTATCTCCCGGCCGAACGTGGAACGCCGTTCGGAGATACGGAAGAACCGGTCGAGGCCGTTCACCGCGGAGGGCCCGGCTCCCTGACGGTCTGCCGCCTTTTGCGCCTCGGACATGACAACCACTCCTCGATGCCTGGAGATCGATCCTGCGGATACTGGCTGGATCGTGCCCGCGGTGAACCTCGTTCAGGTGTGGCGCGTGTTACGGATTCGTACACCGGCCGACCAGACAGCGTTCGACCCTCCGCACGAGCCCGTACATGATCACTGCTACGCTCCGGAACTCACGCCGGTCACTCCGGATTTTCACGTGTCATCTACATGACACACACTGTCACCGGTGCCCGTCGGGCGCCCGACGCCACTGCGAGGGGAGGTCGCCCGTGGGCACCGTCGTCGACGACGCCGCCGCCGTGGAGTTCCACGCGTTCTTCGAACGCCACTACGCCGAACTGTCCCGGCTGGCCCATCTGCTGACGGGTGAGGCGGACGCCGCCGACGATCTGGCGGCGGACGCGCTGCTGGCGCTGTGGCACCGCTGGGACCGGGTGCGCGCCGCCGACCATCCGGCGGCGTACGCCCGGGGCGTGGTGGCCAATCTGGCCCGTACCCGGATCCGCAGCGCGGTGCGCGAACGGCGGCGGATCGCGCTGTTCTGGTCGCCGCGCGAGGAACGGATCGAGAACCCCGACGTGCCGGGAGTGGTGGACGTGCAGGAGGCGCTGCGCCGGCTGCCGTTCCGCAAGCGGGCGTGTGTGGTGCTGCGACACGCCTTCGACCTGTCGGAGAAGGACACCGCGCTGGCTCTGGGCGTCTCGGTGGGTACGGTGAAGAGTCAGACCTCGAAGGGGATGGCCGAACTGCAGCGGCTGCTGGGCACGCGGGAGGTACCGCGTCAGGTGCACGCGGCGGTGGCGGCCACCGCGGGCGGGGAAGCGGTCGGGAACGCGCGGAAACGCCCCAACGGGGCCAGGGGAAGGAACCGATGACGATGCGGCGGGACGTGCACGAGGAGCTGCGCGCCCGGCTGCACGAGGCGGCCGGGGCGCACGAGCCCGACCGGGAGCGCATGCTGGCCCGGGTGGAGCGGGGCATGGCCGGACCGGCCCGCCCCGAGCACCGGGCCGCGCGCCGGCCGGTGTTCGGCTGGTTCCGGGTGGCGGGCGCGACGGCCGCGGTGGCCGGAGTGCTGGCGGTGGGCGGCTACGCGGTCGCGTCGTCGGTGCAGGACGAGAAGCCGCCGCAGCGGCAGGTGGCCGTCTCGCCGACGCCCACGCGGTCCCCGGAGGCGACGAGCAGGCCGCCCGAGCCGTCGGCGGACCCCACGCCGGACGCCCCGGAGCAGTCCCGGAACACGGCCGCCCCGCCCGCGGGGAAGCAGAGTCCGTCCGACCGCCCCGCCCGGACGCCGGCCGGGGTCGAGGACGGGCCGCTGTGGTCGGACGGCTCGGTGGACCCGCACAGCAACGAGTTCTGGGCGCAGAGCAACGTCACCCTGAAGACCACCGAGCGGCTGACCTCGCTCACCGTGGAGCTGCGGATCGCGCAGACCGGCGGGGTGACCTCCACGGGCGCCTGGCGCTCGCTGCCCGAGGACGACTTCGAGCTCTCGGTGGAGGAGCGGGACGGCTTCCTCGTCTACGTCTGGACGCTCAAGGACGGCCTGACGATCGAGCCCGGCGAGTGGCTCTTCGCGGGGCAGTACGACCACGAGCGCGGCGGCCGGGACGCCGGGGAGGACACCTACACGGCGTGGGCCGGCACCGGCTCCGAAGAGCGCGCGGTCGGCGGCGACTTCGCGGCGCAGGACGACCGGGACGACGAGGACGCGGCGGACGACGAGGACGAGTGAAAAAAGATCGTCCGGGACGGCAACCCTTTCCGGGGCGGCGGCGACCAGGAGACGCAAAGACCCTCTCCACACAAGGACATCGCGCATGACTGCACGACCCGAACAGCCCGTCTCCCACCGCCGCCGGACCACCAGGCGGCGGGCCGTGATCGCCGGAGTCTCCGCGCTCGGCATCACGGGGGCGGCGATCGTCACCACGACGATGCTGTCCACCGCGGGCGCCGCCTCGTCCTGGCCCTCGGACACCGGCAGCAAGCCGGTGTCGAAGACCGTTCCGGTCTCCGGCGTCTACGACGGCGGCATGAAGAAGTTCTACGGCACCGGCGCCCTCGGCGGCGACGGCCAGGACGAGGGCCAGGACCCGGTCTTCGAGCTGGCCGACGGCGCCACGCTGAAGAACGTGATCATCGGCACCCCGGCCGCCGACGGCGTGCACTGCAAGGGCAGCTGCACGCTGCAGAACGTGTGGTGGCTGGACGTCGGCGAGGACGCCGCCAGCTTCAAGGGCACGTCCTCGTCGGCCCAGTACAAGGTGATCGGCGGCGGCGCGAAGAAGGCCGACGACAAGGTGCTGCAGTTCAACGGCGCCGGCACGCTGACCGTGAGCGGCTTCCGGGTCGAGGACTTCGGCAAGCTGGTGCGCTCCTGCGGCAACTGCAAGACGCAGTACAAGCGCACGATCGTGCTGAAGGACATCGACGTCGTCGCGCCCGGCAAGTCCCTCGTCGGCATCAACACCAACTACGGCGACACCGCCACGCTGTCGCAGATCCGCATCCAGGGCGACAGCAAGAAGAAGATCAAGACCTGCATCCGCTACCAGGGCAACAACACCGGCAAGGAGCCGAAGGAGCTCGGCACCGGCGCCGACGGGAAGTACTGCAAGTTCTCCTCCTCGGACATCACCTACAAGTGATCCCTCCGGGCCCATGACCCCGGGCCGCCGTCTCGACGTCCGACGGCCCGGTGACCGGTACCGTCCGATCCCCCCTCGGACGGCCGGTTCCCCCGGCGGTCCGGACCCCCATCCGGACCGCCACCAGGACGCCCCGCCGGTTCACCCCGGCGGGGCGTCCGTCGTTCGTCCGAGGCTCCGAACGGCGAAAACACCCGAAAACTTTCGGTGCTCCCCGTCCCACCCGCATCGGTTGACGCCCTGCACTCCCCTGGTGACACTCCGGGAAACAACAGAATCCCTCAGACTCCGACAGGAAGTGTCATGCGCCGCCACACCGCCCGTCGCACGCTTCTCGTCCCGTTCCTCGCCCTCCTCCTCGCCCTGCTCGCCGCCCCGCCGGGCACCGCACACCCCGGAGCACCACCCGTGAAGAAGCCCACGTACGCCGGTTACCTCTTCGCCTACTTCACCGGCGAGGGCACCGCCGACGGCGAGCAGATCCGCTACGCCCTCAGCCGCGGCAACGACGCCCTGCACTGGCGCGAACTGAACGCGGGGAAGCCGGTGCTGACCTCCACCATCGGCGAGAAGGGGCTGCGCGACCCGTTCGTGATCCGCTCCCCCGAGGGCGACCGGTTCTACATGATCGCCACCGACCTGCGGATGTACCGGAGCAGCAGCGGCAGCTGGGACGAGGTCCAGCGGCACGGCAGCAAGTCGATCATGGTGTGGGAGTCCACCGACCTGGTCCACTGGACCGACCAGCGCCTGGTGAGGGTGTCCCCGGACAACGCGGGCAACACCTGGGCGCCGGAGGCCTACTGGGACGACGAGCTCGACGCGTACGTCGTCTTCTGGGCGTCCAAGCTGTACGCCGACGACGACCCGGACCACACCGGTTCGACGTACAACAAGATGCTGTACGCGACCACGAAGGACTTCCGCACCTTCAGCGAGCCGAAGGTCTGGAACGACCCGGGCTACTCGGTCATCGACTCGACCGTCGTCGAGCACGAGGGCACGTACTACCGCTACACCAAGGACGAGCGCGACCCGTCCTCCGGCTCCCCGTGCTCGAAGTTCATCACCGGCGAGAAGTCGGCGTCGCTGACCGACACCTCGTACGACTTCGTCTCCGACTGCATCGGCAGCGGCGCGATGAGCCGGGGCGAGGGGCCGACGGTGTTCAAGTCGAACACCGAGGAGAAGTGGTACCTGTTCATCGACGAGTACGGCGGCCGGGGCTACCTCCCCTTCGAGACCACCGACCTCGACTCGGGCGAGTGGACCCCGTCGACGGACTACCAGCTGCCCGCGAGCCCGCGGCACGGCACCGTCATCCCGGTGACGCGGGCGGAGTACGACCGGCTGCTGGCCGCGTACCCGGAGAGCCCCGCGTCGGTCGTGGACGCCACGGCACGCGGGCAGAAGGGCTGGGCCGTCGTCAGCGAGGAGTCGAACAAGGTCGTCCTGCCGATGGAACCCCGCGCCGACCTGCGCGGCCTCGCGCCCGAGCTGTACGTCGGCGAGGGCGCGACGGTCAGCCCCAGGTCCGGTACGCGCCGCGACTTCCGCAGACCGCAGACGTACACGGTGACGGCCGCCGACGGCACGAAGCGCACCTGGACGGTGGAGGCGGTGCCCACCCGCAGCCCGGTCCTGCCCGGCCTGTACGCGGACCCCGACGTGCGCCACATGGACGGCCGGTACTGGATCTACCCGACCACGGACGGCTTCCCCGGCTGGGGCGGCACGCGGTTCAAGGCGTTCTCGTCGAAGGACCTGGTCCACTGGACGGACCACGGCGTGATCCTGGACCTCGGGCCCGACGTGTCCTGGGCCGACAAGAACGCCTGGGCGCCCGCGATCGCGGAACGCGACGGGAAGTACTACTTCTACTTCTGCGCCGAGCAGCAGATCGGCGTCGCGGTGGCCGACTCCCCGGCCGGCCCGTTCACGGACGCGCTCGGCAAGCCGCTGATCGGGAAGACGCAGTTCAGCGGTCAGATGATCGACCCCGCCGTGTTCACGGACGACGACGGGCAGTCGTACCTGTACTGGGGCAACGGGCACGGCTACGTGGTCCCGCTCGACGACGACAT
This sequence comes from Streptomyces sp. NPDC044984, assembly GCF_040646935.1. Lineage (NCBI taxonomy): Bacteria > Bacillati > Actinomycetota > Actinomycetes > Kitasatosporales > Streptomycetaceae > Streptomyces > Streptomyces sp. NPDC044984. Next base: position 39,443 of record NZ_JBEZBE010000029.1, on the reverse strand, counting down.
GGTGTCCTTCGACGCTTCCCGGGTGAAGGACATCACCCCGGAGAACTTCCGCGAGGGCTCCTTCGTGGTGAAGCGCGACGGCACGTACTACTTCATGTGGTCCGAGGACGACACCCGCAGCGAGAACTACCACGTGGCCTACGCGACCGGCCCGTCCCCGCTCGGCCCGTGGACGAAGCGCGGCACGATCCTGTCCAAGCGCCCCGAGTACGGCATCCTCGGCACCGGTCACCACTCCGTGGTCAACACCCCGGGCACCGACGACTGGTACATCGTCTACCACCGGTTCGCGCTGAACGGCCCCGGGAGGTCCGGCGGGGACGGCACGCACCGGGAGACCACGGTCGACCGCCTGGAGTTCGCCGCCGACGGCACCATCGAACCGGTCGTGCCGACCCTGGAGTCGGTCAGGCCGGTGCGCCGCTGACCGACTCCAGCCAGGCGAAGACCTCGTCCTGCATCACGGCGTCGAAGACGTGGCCGCGCCCCGGCCACGTCTTCAGCCGCAGCCGCTCCCCGGCACCGCGCGAGCGCCACACGGTCCGCAGCCTGTCGTACGCGGCCCGTACCCCGTCGGCGGGGAACAGGGCGTCGAGTCCGCCGTGGAAGAACAGCATCGGCTTCGGCGCGGCGATGCCCGCCACGTCGGGGATGTCGAGGTGCCGGGCGAGCCCCGGGTGGAGCAGGTGGAACGCCGACTGCCCACGCAGGGTGTTGTTGCCGGGCACCATCATCTCCTTGAGCCCCGTCATCCAGCACACGCTCGCCGCGGCGGCGATGTCGTCGCTGAGCGCTGCGGCCTGCCAGGCGCGGTAGCCGCCCATGGAGAAGCCGACGGCGGCGACCCGGCGGGCGTCCACCCGGTCCAGGCCGGCCAGGAAGGCCGCGGCCCGCTGGTCCTCGCGGGCGTGGAGTCCGGCGAGCGAGGAGCCGAGGTGGTAGAGGTTGCTCGCCAGGGCCTGCTGCCGCTCGTACCCCAGAGGGCCGCGGTCGCCCCAGCCGAGCGCGTCCAGGCAGAGCACCACATGGCCGCGCCGGGCGAGTTCGTCGCCGACGAAGCGCCCGTCGAAGTACCGGTCCGCCCACTCCTCGGCGGAGGCGAGGCGGGTCTCGTCGTACCAGGGCCGGACGCCCTTCTCCTTGCCGATGTCGAACCGGGACCCGTGGTCGTGCAGCAGCAGGACCGCCGGGAACGGGCCGGCGCCCCGCGGGGTGAGCAGGGCGCCGCGGACCCGTCCGTAGCGGGTGAGGGAGAGGGTGACCAGCTCCCGTGTGTACCCGTCGCCGTCCGCGCGGGCGGTGAACTCGGGGTCGTACGGCGTCCCGTCCTGCCGGTCGACGAGGAGGTGCTCCTCGACCACCGCGCGGGCCGTGCGCCGCCACGCGTCGAAGTCCCGGACCGGCGAGGTGCCCCAGGCGAGCGGGAAGGTCAGCTCGTCCTTGAGCACCGTGTGGAAGCCGGGCAGGTCACCGGTGGCGGTCATACGGCCGCCAGTCGCCGAGGTACGCCTCCCGGGTGTGCGAGGCGGCCTCCGCGCGGGTGAGCTGGGGCCGGTTCCCGGGCACGGTGATCACCGCGCCGGGGCCGGTGTTGCGGTACTCGGCGAACCGCTGGTCCTGCCAGGGGTGGGCGTCCCGCATGTTGGCGTAGGGCGCGACCGCGTCGATGCCCGCGCCGAGGCGGGTCTCGCGCACGGTGAGCATGGGGCGGGCGGTGGTGTCGGAGCTGGGCACCCAGGGGCGGGCCAGCTTGTAGTGGCCGTCGGGGGCCTCGCTGCTGATCCGGCTCCGGGTGACCAGGTAGCCGCGCGGGTTGGCGCCGGCGGTGGAGGGCGCGAAGACGAAGCCGTACGGCGCCGCCGTGAGGTCGGGGCGGACCAGGGTGCGGAAGTGGCAGTGCTCGAAGACGGCGGTGGCCCGGCCGAAGACGAAGTCGACGTCGCCCTCGGCGTAGCAGTGGGAGAAGTACTGGCGGGCGAAGGTGTCCAGGGAGAGGGAGTCGGCGTACAGGGTGTCCTGGTGGCCGAGGAACCGGCAGTGGGTGAAGGCGCTGCGGTCGCCCTGCACCTTGAGGGCGACCGCCTGGGTGCCGCTGGTGCCGGGGAGGTCGGTGCGCAGCCAGTCGTTGGCGAAGGTGATCCAGCGGGCGGTGAAGCCGTCGGGGCGCACGGTGGTGGTGGCCGAGCCGGAGGTGCCGTGGGTGCCGGAGCCGTCCGGCTTGGGGGTGCCGGCCGCGTTGTCGTAGACGATCACCACGTCGCGGGGGTCCTCGGAGGCGCCGAGCCAGGTCATGCCGGTGCGGTCGGCGTCGACGGAGACCGTCTCGCGGTAGGTGCCCGGGGCGATGACGAGGGTGCGTCCGGTGCCGGTGGCGGCGGTGACGGCGGCCTGGACGGTGGTGAAGTCACCGGCGCCGCCCGGGTGGACGTACAGGGTCTGGGGGGTGAGGCGGGCGGACGGTGAGCCGTACCGGCCGAACGGGCCGCGGGGCCGGTGGGCTGCCCGGGCAGGGACGGCGGCCAGGGCGAGCGCGGTACCGGCCGTGGCGCCGGTGAGCAGGAAGTTCCTTCTGGACAGGGGCGAGGGCATGCGGAAACTCCTTCGGCGACGGGTGCCGGGCCGGGGCGGACCGCCCCGGCCCGTGCGCGCGGGTGTCAGCGGATGCGGCCGGCGCCCGCGCCGCGCTCGACCAGGAACGGGACGGCACGGGCCGGGTGGACGGCGGCGCGCAGGGTGGGGGTCCAGCCGGCTCCGGACCGCAGGGTCTCGGCCGGGATCTCCGCGTTGTGCACGGCGATCAGGTCGACCCGCTCGCCGTTGACCAGGTTGTGCGCGGCGGTGACCGGCGAGTCGTTCCACCGCTTGAGGATCTTCGCCGGGCTGATGCCCTTCGCCAGGGTGAACGCGTTGTGCTCGGCGACGAGCTGGGACTCCTTGCCGATGCCGAAGCTGTAGGAGTAGCCCTCGGTGGCCACGAAGTGGTTGTTGTAGACGTCGACCTGTCCGAAGCGGACGCGGGGCGCGCGCTCGACCAGGCCCGAGAACAGGTTGTGGTGGAAGGTCGCCTTCAGCTTGCCCCGGTCGCCGACGGCGGTGGACTCGCCGTCGCTGTTGCCGATGAGGATCGTCTTGTCGTGCTCGGTGAAGACGTTCCAGGAGGCGGTGACGTAGTCGGCGCCCCGGACGATGTCCAGCTCGCCGTCGTGCTGCTGGTACAGCATGCCGAAGTGGGTCGGGGCCTCGCTGTCGGGGTGCTCGCCGTCGGTGAACGTGTTGTGGTCCAGCCAGACGTGGGTGGAGCCGTACACCACGGCGGTGTCGTACTCGGAGTTCCAGTTGCCCCGGCTGCCGTCGGTCGGGTCCCACTGCGGGAAGCAGTCGATCGGGCTCTCGAGGACGAGGTTGCGGACGATGACGTTGTCCACGCCCTTGATCTGGAGGCTGGCGCCCTTGATGCCGGCGTTCCGGCCGACGCCGATGATCGTGGTGTTGGAGGGGACGTTCACCTTGATCGCCGCGTCCTGGGCGGCGGCGGACGCCCTGCGCAGCCCCTCCGGGCTGTCGTCGGGCTCGGCGCTCAGGTCCTGCTCCAGGCCCCAGGTCTCCGGCGCGTACGTCTGGAGGTAGGCGTCGAAGTCGTAGCCGGGCGCGGCGAACGCCTCGCAGCCCTCGGCGACCGCGTCGATGGTCCCCTTCACCTTGATGATCTTCGGGGCGTCCCCGCCGTCCGCCAGGGCCGCCTTGAACTCGGCCCAGGTGCGCACGGTGTGGACGTGCTCGCGGTCGGCGGCGGCGCCTCCGGTGGTGCCGGTGCCGTGGGAGGCCCAGCCGTCACCCGCGCCCAGCGTCTGCCGGGCGGGGTCGTGGCGGTGGTGCGACGGGGAGTGGGCCTGGGCGCCGGTGCCGGTCAGGGCCAGCACGAGGGCGGTGCAGCCGGCCAGCGAGGCGACTCTCACTGTGGCATGCCCATGCCATCCGAATGTGCTCATGGTGCGGCTCTCCTTTGAGTGGTCCAGGGGTGTTACGCGACGGCCTCCGGCCAGGTGATCCACGACTGAGGGATCTCGTCGTCCAGCCGGCGCACGTCGCGCGGCGCGAGCACCCGGGTGCGCAGCAGCTCCCGGGCGACCAGCCGTGCCACGGCGATCGCGCCCGGCGGATTGAAGTGCGTGTTGTCCTGCTCGACCGCCGTCCAGTTGAAGTACTTCTTGGTCTCCTCGGCCCCGAGCTCCTGCCACAGCGCCAGCGACAGCGCCTGCACGTCGAGCAGCGCGACCCCCTCCTCGGCGGCCAGCGCCCGCATCGCCGCCGGGTACTCCCCGTGGCTCGGCACGGCTCGCCCGTCCGCGTCGAACCGCCGCCGCTCCACGGCGGTGGCCAGCACGGGCCGCGCCCCGCGGGCCCGGGCTCCGTCGACGTACATCCGCAGGTACTCCTGGTACGTCGACCAGGGCTCGGTGTAGCGGGTGGGATCGGCGGTCTTCTCGTCGTTGTGCGCGAACTGGACGAGGAGGAAGTCACCGGGCCGGATCGAGGAGAGGACCGCCTCGAGCCGCCCCTCGTCGACGAAGCTCTTGGAACTCCGCCCGTTCACGGCGTGGTTGGCGACCGTGAGATGCCGGTGGAGCAGGAAGGGCAGCGCCATCCCCCACCCGGTCTCGGGCGCGGCGTCGGCGTACTTCTGGGCGGCGGTGGAATCACCGGCGATATGAAGGGTGCGGTGGTGCCTTGGACTGGCCTGCGCGGTCCCGGTCATGGCAAGTGCGAGAGGCGCGCCAAGCCCGGCGATACCGACCTGTCTACGCGTGAGTGACACAAGCTGTGCCTTTCAACAGGGGGTGGCGGAAGCACCCCGAAGAGGCGCGGGACCGTATCGATGTGCGGCTCCGCCGCGTGGGCGTGAACGACCGGGGACGGCCCGCAGCCGAAACGAAACGGGCCGCCCCCGGCGAGACCGCCGACTAACCCATCTGCTCCTGCCACTCGGCCTGCGCCTCGTTCAGCTGCTCGGCCATCGTGTCCAGGAAGTCCTTCGCGCTCATGTCCCCGAGCAGGACCTTCTGGAAGTTCGGCTCGTTGTCCGCCTTGGAGATGGTGTTCCAGTCCGGCAGGTAGTACGGCAGCTGGACGATGGTCGTGGACCCGTCGCTCAGCGCGTCCGCGGCCAGCTTCGTGGGCTCCGCCTTGCTGATCCACTCGTCCTTCGCGGCGTCCGCGTGCGCCGGCACCTGACCGGCCGACTCGTTGAACTTCGAGTTCGCCTGCGCCGACGTGGCGAACTCGATGAACTTCCAGGCGGCCTCCTTGTTCTTGGAGCTCTTGAACAGGCCGACGCCGTCGACCGGGTTGGAGACCTGGACCCGCTTGCCGCCGGGCCCGGTCGGCTGCGGGATGCCGCGGAACTTATCGGTGGTGAGCGCCTTGACGTGGTCCTGGTACGAACCGAGGTTGTGGTTCAGCATGCCGATGGTGCCGGAGTCCCACTGCGCGACCATCTTGGTGAAGTCGTTGTTCAGGTCGGCCGCGGGGGTGGCCTTCTTGAACAGGCCCGCGTACTTCTCCAGGGCCGCGACGTTCTTCGGGTCGTTGACCGTGGTCTTCTTGCCGGAGGAGTCCCAGAACGAGGTGATGCCGGACTGCCCGTACATCGCGTCCAGGGCCTGGGCGATGGAGCCGGCGCCACCGCGGATGGTGTAGCCGAACTCGTTCTTGCCCTTGTCCGTCAGCTTCTCGGCGGCCTCGTAGAACCGGTCCCAGGTGGTCGGCTCCTCCAGGCCCGCCTTCTCGAACAGGTCGGTGCGGTAGTACAGGACGCCGTTGTTCGCCGAGGTCGGGATCGAGTACAGCTTGTCGTCACCGCCGCCGGCGGCCCGCATCGACTCGATCATGTCCTTGTTGAGCTTGCCGTTCAACGGGGACTTGGCCAGGCGGAAGTCCAGCGTGTCGAGCGCGCCCTGGGCGGCGAAGCCCGCGAGCATCGAGGCGCTGATGCCGCCGACGTCCGGCAGGCCGCCGCCCTGGATGGCGGTGTCGACCTTGGACTGGTACTCGGTGGAGGCGATACCGACGTACTGGACGTCGATGTCCGGGTTCGCCTTCTCGAAGTCGGCGATGACCTGCTTCCAGATGTCGGTGCGGACACCGCCGTTGTTGTCCCAGAAGACGATCTTGCCCTTGCCGCTGCCCTCGGCGCCCTCGTCGCCGCCGGCGCCGCTGCCGTCGTCGCCGCAGCCGGTGGCGGTCAGGGCGAGCACGGCGCTCAGGGCGACGGCGGCCGACGTGCGGCGTCCGCCTTTGCTGTTTCTGAGAATGCTGATCTTCATTGGTCGGCTCTCTTCTTCTGGATCCAACGGACTATGAAGTTGTGGGGGGTCTGTCAGGACCGTCCGGCGGTGTTCAGCCGTGCGCCGGGGCGTTGATCCTGAACTGTGTGAACGTGGCGGTGCCGGCGTGTCCCTGGCCGGTGGGTGCCACGGCGACCAGGCCGAGCAGGGCTCCGACCCAGCGCCAGGGGGTGGCGGCGAAGACCTGGCCGGAGGGGCGGAAGCCGTCCCCGGTGTCGCAGGAGAAGCGGCAGCGGGCCCCGGCGCCGATCTCGACCCGGAGGCGGGCCCGGCCGCCGGGAGCGGGCCGCGGGTGGTCGGCGTCGCGTTCCTTCCCCCACTGCCCTGAAGGCGTGGGAGGTGCCCCCATGGCGACCGTCTCGGCGAACCGGTGCACCAGGTGGACCGTGCCGTCCGCGCCGCGCTGGAGCCCGATCCAGCGGTAGGCGTCCCCGAGGACGGCGAGCCCGGCGCGTGCCCCGGGTTCCTCGCTGTCGAGCCGCAGCTCCACCTCGACGGTGCACGGGTCGCCGGGCAGCCGCTGGGTCAGGACGTGGGGCAGCCTGCGCAGGTCGTGCGCGTCGGCGGAGCGGACGCAGGTCAGCCGCAGCCCGTCGGCGGAGTGCTGGGTGGCCCAGCCCTCCTTCGGGTTGGCGGTCCACTGCCACTGGCGGCCGAACCGTCCGCCGGGGAAGTCGTCGTCGGTGGCCGGCGCGGCGGGCGGCTGCGGCGGCAGGTCCGGGCGGCGGTGTTCCGCGACGGGGGCGCCGTCGTCCCCGAGCACCGGCCAGCCTTCCGCCCCCCAGGTCATCGGCTGGAGGTGCACGACACGGCCGTACGGCCCGCGCTGCTGGAAGTGCAGGAACCAGTCCTCGCCGGACGGGGTGCGCACCCAGCCGCCCTGGTGGGGGCCGTTGACGTCGGTGTCCTTCTGCTCCAGGACGACCTTCTCCTCGTACGGCCCGAAGAACGCGCGGGAGCGGAAGGCGCCCTGCCAGCCGGTCTCCACTCCCCCGGCGGGGGCGAGGATCCAGAACCAGCCGTCGTGCTTGTAGAGCTTGGGGCCCTCCAGGGTGAACCAGCCGGGGATGCGGTCGGCGTCGACGATCACCTTGCCCTCGTCGAGGAGTTCGGTGCCGTGGGGGTGCATCCGGTGGCCGGTGAGGCGGTTCTTGACGCCGGAGCGGGACTTGGCCCAGGCGTGCACGAGGTAGGCCTCGCCGGTCTCCTCGTCCCACAGGGGGCACGGGTCGATCAGGCCCTTGCCGGCCTTCACCAGCAGCGGCCGGGTCCAGGGGCCGCGGATCTCGGGGGCGTTGACCTGGAAGATGCCTTGGTCGGGGTCGCCCCAGAAGATCCAGAACCGGTCGTCGTGGTGGCGCAGGGACGGGGCCCAGACCCCGCAGTCGTGCCGGGGCGTCGTGAACTCGGCTTCCGGTTCCAGGCGTTCGAGGGCGTGGCCGACGAGGGTCCAGTTGACCAGGTCGCGGGAGTGCAGCAGGGGCAGTCCGGGGGCGCGGCCGAAGCTGGAGGCGGTCAGGTAGAAGTCGTCGCCGACCCGGATCACGTCCGGGTCGGACCAGTCGGCGTTCAGGACCGGGTTGCGGTAGGCGGTGTCCGTCTGCTCGGCGGTCACGGGCTCACCGCCTTGCGGACCAGGGCGGCGGCCGCGCTCCGGTCGAGGCGTCCGTCGGCGACGACGGTGACGATCCGGCGGACCACGGTCTCCCCGGGCGGGAGCGGCAGCCGTGCGGTGTGGGCGAGGGAGGAGCCGACGCCCGGGTACTCGGCGGTGCGCACGAACCAGGGGTCCCGCCGGGTCCGTTCGGTGGCCCCCGCGAGGACGAGCGTCCAGGTGGATCCGGCGAGCGCGACCCAGTCGGCCGGCCGGCCGTGCACCTCGCCCTCGCCCTCGGCGGAGGCGGTGAAGACGTCCGGGGCCGTCTCCTCCTTGCGGGCCCGCCAGAAGAAGCCGCCGTACGCGGCTCCGGGGCGGCCGTTGGTGGCGGGGCTGCCGACGGAGAGCGGTGCGCTTGTGACGTTGGTGAGGGAGAAGGTGAAGTCCAGCGCCCAGGCGGCGCCGGTGAGTTCGGTGGCGGCGACCGTGCGGCGCTCGCGCAGCAGCTCGCCCGGCGCGGCCATCCAGCGCAGCTCCTCGACGAACCCGTCGGGGTCGCGCAGCTGGTAGGCGGTGTGCCGCTGGGAGCCGTGGTTGTCGAGCTCGGTCGGCCCCTGATCGCGGACGTAGGTGCGTCCGCCCCAGAAGTTGAACCCCTCGACGTCGGGAACGGCGACACCGACGCCGAGGTGGTGTGCGTGGTCGGCGGGGCTCAGCTCGGTGACCGCCGTGCCGGCCAGGGTGGTGACGGGGTGCAGGTACGGCCGCGGGGAGAGCCGGGCCGGCAGTTCGGGCCGGGTGACGTACCGGCCGACGGGCCGGCCCGCGACGCGCAGCACCACGGAGTCGTTGCCGGTCATCGGGTGCTCACCTCTTTCGGCAGGTGGTGGGCGGGCAGCGCCCAGGGGGCGCCCAGCTCGGAGTAGAGGGACAGGGTGTCGGCGGCGGCCGCGACGAGGCCGTCGACGCCGGGCACGACCCGTCGGTTCTCACCGGGGACGTGCCGCCAGGCTCCGTCGGGCAATGGGGCCGGGTCGGGGGCCTTGCGGATCGCCTCGACGACCTGCATGAAGGCGCCCGTCCCGTCCGGGGTGACCAGCAGGGGGGTGCCGTCGGTGAGGTGGGCGACGAGGTTCTCCAGCAGGTCGGTCCGGTCGAACCGCATCTCCTCCGGGCCGTGGTCCGCGCGCTGGAGCAGGACGCGGTCCTGCTTGTACCAGAAGGTGATCCGGCCGGTGGTGCCGTGCACCAGGACGTACGGCTCGTCGGCCCGCTCGGCGCACAGGGTCGCGGCGACGGTGACCGAACCGCCCCGCGTGGTGGTGATCCGTACGCAGGAGGTGTCGTCGGACTCGATGTCGTTGGCGCGCAGCAGCTCGGTCTCGATGCCGGCGACGTCCTCGGCTCGGGTGCTGTCGGCGAGCGCGAGGGCGGTGGCGACGGCGTGGGCGAGCGGGTTGGTCAGCGCGCCGTCGACCACGTCGACGCCGTTCAGCCGGCGCCGGCCCGCCCAGGGCGCCCGCCGGAAGTACTCCTCGGGCCGCACCCAGGCACCGGCTCCGCCGATCCCCACCACCCGGCCGACGGCGCCCTCGGCGACCAGCCCGCGGATCGCGGGCACGGCGTGCGAGCCCAGCGACTGGAAGCCGATCTGGCAGGCCACCCCGGCCGCGGCGACCCCGTCGGCCATCCGGCGGTACTCGGCGTACGACGGCGCCGGTGGCTTCTCCAGCAGGATGTGCACGCCCCGCTCGGCCGCCGCGAGGGCGAGGTCGGTGTGGGTCGGGATCGGGGTGCAGATCACCGCGATCCGGGCTCCGGTGGAGTCCAGCAGCGCGCCGAAGTCGGCTGACTGCTCGGGGAGTTCACCGCCGAACTCGTCCTCGGTGAGCGGGGTGAGTTCGCAGATCCCGGCGAGCCGTACGAGCCCCTCCGCCTCGAGGCGGCGGATGTTCGCCACGTGCCAGCGGCCGTGGCCGCGGGCGCCGGCGAGGACGACGGGCAGCGGGGTGCCGGGCGCGGTCCGGGGTGCGGTCCGGGGTGCGGTCCGGGGCGCGGTCCGAGGTGCGGTCATCCCTTCACCGCCCCCGCGCTGAACCCGGTGATCAGCCACTTCTGGATGAAGGCGAAGACGAGCACGACGGGGACGGCCGCGATGATGCCGCCCGCGGCGAGCGCGCCGAGGTCGACGCTGTCCGCGCTCATCAGGGTGTTGAGGCCGACCGGGATGGTCTGCTTCTCCTGGTTGTTGAGGAACATCAGGGCGAACAGGAAGTGGTTCCAGGAGTGGACGAAGGCGAAGGAGCCGACGGCGATCAGACCGGGCCGCAGCAGCGGCAGGACGACCACCCGGAAGGCCTTGAATCGGTTGCAGCCGTCGACCCAGGCGGCCTCCTCCAGGGAGTACGGCACGTTCTTGATGAAGTTGCTGATCAGGATGATCGACAGCGGCAGCTGGAAGACCGTCTCGGCGATGATGACGCTGCCGAGCGAGTTGATCATCTGCAGTTCGGCGAAGATCTCGAACAGCGGGACCAGGAGGAGCGCGCCGGGCACGAACTGGGAGCAGAGCAGGGCGAGCATGAAGCCCCGCTTGATCTTGAAGTCGAACCGGGCGAGGGCGTAGCCGCCGGCCAGGGCGACCAGCGTCGTCATGATCAGGGTGGCGACGCCGACCAGCACGCTGTTGTAGAAGAAGGTGCCGAAGCTGCGGTCCGTCCAGACCTTCTCGAAGTGGACGAAGGTCATCGGCCAGGGCACCAGCGAGGTGGAGCCGGCCGGGCGGAGCGCGAAGAGCAGGATCCAGTAGAAGGGGATGAGGGTGAAGACGAGGTAGATGCCCAGCGGCAGGTAGATCTGCCAGCGGGGGGCCTCGTCCCAGGCCCGGCGCCTCTTGTTCGGCCGCGGCGGCTCGGGGGCGGTGCGCGCGGGGGCGGGGGCGGCCACGGTGGCCTCTTTGGTGATCACTTCTCGCCTCCGAACTTGCTCAGCCGCAGGTAGACCATCGAGCAGAAGAGCAGGATGAGGAACGCGACCGTGGTCAGGGCCGACGCGTAGCCGAAGTTGTGGGCGTCCACCGAGGTGTTGGCGATGTACAGCGGCAGTGTCGTGGTCTCGCCCGCGGGTCCGCCGCCGGTCAGCGTGTAGAGCAGGTCGACGTTGTTGAACTCCCACACCGCGCGCAGCAGCGTGGACAGGATGATGGCGTCCTTCAGGTGCGGCAGCGTGATGTGCCAGAACTGCTTGATGCGGCTGGCTCCGTCGACCTCGGCGGCCTCGTAGAGGTCCTTCGAGACGGACTGGAGGTCGGCGAGGATGAGGATCGCGAAGAAGGGGACACCGCGCCACAGGTCGGCGACGACCACCGCCGGGAAGACGGTGGAGGTGTCCGACAGCCAGCTGACGCCGTAGTCGCCGATGCCCATGTCCGCGAGGTAACGGGTGATACCCGTCTGGGAGTTGTAGAGCAGCACCCAGATCGCGGAGGTCAGCACGCCGGAGACGGCCCACGGCGAGAAGACCATGGCGCGGCCCAGTGCGCGGCCGACGAAGGTCTGGTTGACGATGAGGGCGAGGGCCAGGCCGAACAGCAGCTGCAGTCCGACCTCGACGAAGACCCACTTGGCGCTGAAGACGAGGGTGTCCCAGAACAGCGGGTCCTCGGTGAAGATGTGGGTGAAGTTGTCGAAGCCCGCGTAGCCGTTCCGCCAGGGCTTGGTGGGGTTGTAGTTCTGCAGGCTGTAGTAGAAGACGCTGATGACCGGGTAGGCGATGAAACCCAGCATGAGCAGGGCGGCCGGCGCGATCAGCAGGTACGGGAGCCTGCGGGGCGTGGCGGAGGCACGGCGCCGCCGGGGTGGCCTGGGCGGTTTCGCCACGGCTGCGGCATGGGCCATGACTGTTCTCCGTTTCTCGGTACGTCGTGCTGTGTGGTGCGTGAGCGGGTGAAGCGCTTTCTTCGTAGGTGTGCGGGGGCCGGGAGGAGCGGCCGGTCAGCCGGCGTACGGGTCCTGGACCGTGCCCGGGCGGGCGAGGAACTCGAAGTCGCAGCCGGTGTCGGCCTGCGTGATCTGCTCGTGGTAGAGCGCGCCGTAGCCGCGCTCGTAGCGCACGGGCGGCGGCGTCCACCGCTCCCGGCGGCGCTGAAGCTCCTCGTCGTCGACGTCGAGTCGGAGGAGGCGGTTCTCGACGTCGAGGGTGATCGAGTCCCCGGTGCGCACCAGGGCGAGCGGTCCGCCGACGTACGACTCGGGGGCGATGTGCAGGACGCACGCGCCGTAACTCGTCCCGCTCATGCGGGCGTCGGAGATCCGCACCATGTCCCGCACCCCCTGCTTGAGCAGGTGGTCGGGCAGGGGCAGCATCCCGTACTCGGGCATGCCCGGGCCGCCCTTGGGACCGGCGTTGCGCAGGACCAGCACGCTGTCGGCGGTGATGTTCAGCGCCGGGTCGTTGATGGTCCGCTGCATCTGCTTGTAGTCGTCGAAGACGACGGCGCGGCCGGTGTGCTTCAGCAGGTGCGGTTCGGCGGCGATGTGCTTGATGACGGCGCCGTCCGGGCAGAGGTTGCCGCGCAGTACGGCGACCCCGCCCTCGTCCGCGACCGGGTTGTCGCGGGGCCGGATGACGTCGTCATTGTGCACCTGCGCGCCGGCGATCTGCTCGCGCATCGTGTCGTGGCAGACGGTGGGACGGTCCAGGTGGAGCAGGTCCGGGATCCGGGAGAGGAACCCGGGCAGTCCGCCCGCGAAGTGGAAGTCCTCCATCAGGTACGTCTGTCCGCCGGGCCGCACGTTGGCCAGCACCGGGACGGTGCGGGCGATGCGGTCGAAGTCGTCGAGGGTGAGCTTGACGCCCGCGCGTCCGGCCATGGCGATCAGGTGGATGACGGCGTTGGTGGAGCCGCCGAGTCCGAGGACGGTCGTCACCGCGTCCTCGAAGGCCTCCGCGGTGAGGACGTCGCTCAGTTTCCGGTCCTTGTGGACCAGGTCGACGACGGCCAGGCCCGCCTTGGCGGCCATCCGGTCGTGCCCGGAGTCGACGGCCGGGATGCTGGACGCGCCCGGGACGGTGACGCCGAGGGCCTCGGCGGCGGCGGTCAGCGTGGACGCCGTGCCCATGGTCATGCAGTGGCCGGGCGAGCGGGCCAGGCCGCTCTCCAGCTCCTGCATCTCGCAGTCGCCGATCAGGCCGGCCCGCTTGTCGTCCCAGTACTTCCACATGTCGGTGCCGGAACCGAGGGTCTCGCCGCGCCAGTGACCGGGGAGCATCGGCCCGGCGGGCACGAACACGGCCGGCAGGTCGGCGCTGGCGGCGCCCATCAGCAGGGCGGGCGTGGACTTGTCGCAGCCGCCCATCAGCACGGCGCCGTCGACCGGGTAGGAGCGCAGCAGTTCCTCGGTCTCCATGGCGAGGAGGTTGCGGTAGAGCATGGGGGTCGGCTTCTGGAAGGTCTCGCTCAGGGTGGAGACCGGGAACTCGAGGGGGAAGCCGCCCGCCTGCCAGACGCCCCGCTTGACGGCCTGCGCGCGGTCACGCAGGTGGACGTGGCAGGGGTTGATGTCGGACCAGGTGTTGAGGATCGCGATGACCGGCTTGCCCAGGTGCTCCTCGGGCAGGTAGCCGAGCTGGCGGGTGCGGGCGCGGTGGCTGAAGGAGCGCAGTCCGTCGGTGCCGTACCACTGGTGGCTGCGGAGCTGCTCGGGGGACTTCCCGGCGCTCATATCGACCACCCCGCGGCGATGGCGGCGACCTCGGCGCGCTCGCTCTCCGGCAGCGGCCTGCTCGGCGGGCGGACCTCGCGGCGGCACAGGCCGAGGGAGGCGAGGGCCTCCTTGACGACGGTGACGTTGTTGGCGGAGCCGTTGGCGGCGCGCAGTTCCTCGAAGCGGCGGATCTGCTCCCACACCTTCATGGCGGTCGGGTAGTCGCCGGAGCGCAGCGCCTCGATCATGTTCAGCGAGACGGACGGGGCGACGTTGACCAGGCCCGAGGTGAAGCCGGTGGCGCCGGCCGAGAAGTAGGAGGGGGCGTACGGCTCGGCGAGCCCCGCGACCCACACGAACCGCTCCAGTCCCGCGTCGCGGGCGAAGGCGGCGAACTTCGCCGCGTCCGGCACGGCGTACTTCACGCCGATCACGTTGGGGCAGGCGTCGGCGAGTTCGGCGAGCCGGGCGCCGGTGAGCTGGGCGTTGCGGATGTAGGGGACGACGCCCAGTTCGGGCACGGCCTCGGCGATCGCGCGGTGGTAGTCGACCCAGCCGCTCTGCGAGACGTAGGGGTGGACGGGCTGGTGCACCATCACCATCTGCGCGCCGAGTTCCCGGGCGTGCCGCGCGGAGGCGACGGCGGTGGGCACGTCGTGGCCCACGCCGACCAGGATCACCGAGCGGTCGCCGGCCTCCTCGACGGTCAGCTCGGTGACCAGCCGGCGCTCGTCGGGGGTCAGGGCGTAGAACTCGCCGGTGTTGCCGTTGGGGGTGAGGGTCGTGATGCCACCGTCGAGGAGACGACGCAGCAGGGCCCGGTAGGTGCCTGGGTCGACGGAGCCGTCCTCGGCGAACGGGGTCACCGGGATCGCCACCACGTCGGCCAGGGCCGCCCGTTGGGTCTCGAACGTCGTTGTCATGCCTGACCGTCCTCTTTCTGGGCTTCCGGGGCCGCCTCGAAGTCCCCTTCGACCTCGGGGAAGGCCCGTCGCACGAACGACGCGATGTGCGAGTGCAGGGCGCGGGCCGCGCCGTCCGCGTCACCGTCGAGCGCGAGCCGCAGGATCTCGCGGTGCTCGCTCGCCTCCCGTTCCCAGGAGGGGTCGGCTGCCCAGGCGACGGCCGAGACGAGGGCGGCCTGGTCGCGGACCTCGTCCAGCATCCGGCTGAGCAGCGGGTTGCCGCAGGGCACGTAGAGGGCGCGGTGGAACGCGCGGTTGGCGAGCGACCGTTCGGCCGTGTCACCGGCCTCGTCGGCGCGGGTCAGCGCGTCGCGTGCGGCGTCCAGGGAGGCGCCGCGGCGCACGGCGCGCTTGAGCGCCTCGGGCTCCAGGAGCAGCCGCACGTCGTAGACCTCGCGTGCCATGTCCGCGTCGACCATGCGCACCGTGACGCCCTTGTACTGGCTCATCACGACCAGACCGGTGCCGGCCAGGGTCTTGAGCGCCTCGCGCACCGGGGTCTTGGACACCCCGAACTGTGCGGCGAGGTCGGTCTCGACCAGGGCCTGGCCCGGTGTGAACCGGCCGGTGAGTATGCGGCGTTTGATCTCCTCCCGCACGTACTGCGTGCGGGAGGGGATCGGCGTGGGCACAGAGGTCATGCGCGCCTCTCGGATTTCGCGTCGGATCTCGCGTATCGGATCTCGCGTATCGCGTCTCATATATGACGTACGAAGTACGACGCGATGACCGTAGGAGTGGCCCGAAGTTTCGTCAATGCTTCTGACACAGAAAGTTTCTGTTGCCTCACACGGCGTACGTGCGGCCCTCCCGGGCGGCGGCGGTGGGTCCGCCGAAGGCGGAGGCGGCCCGGCCGGCCGCCGCCTCGGGGGTGAGCGCGGGGCCGACGTGGGTGACGAGGAGTTCGCGCACGCCCGCCCGCCGGGCGGTGTCACCGGCGTCCTCGGGCGTCAGGTGCACCTGTTCGCTTTCGCGATGCTCGTCGATGTCCGCCTCGCAGAGGAACAGGTCGGCGTCGCGGGCGAGTCCGGTGAGGGCGTCACACGGTCCGCTGTCCCCGGAGTAGGCGAGCACCCGCCCCGCGCACTCGGCGCGCAGCCCGTAGGCCTCGACGTCGTGGACGACCGCGGTGGAGGTGAGGGCCAGGCCGCCGTGCCGGACGGTCTGCCCGTCGCGCAGGGGCCTGAAGTCGAACACGCCGCCGAGGAAACCGGTGTCGGGGCGCCCGAGGAACCCGGCGAGCCGCTGGGCGCAGTCGGCCGGCGCGTGGACGGGGATCGGCGCGGGCGGGGTGAGCCCGCCGTACGCGAGGCCGTACACGGCGGCGAGCAGATCGGCGCTGTGGTCGGCGTGCAGATGGGAGATCCATACGGCGTCGATGCGCGCCGGATCCGTGTGCCGCCGCAACTCCGCGAACGTCCCGAACCCCGCGTCCACCCACACCTCGGCGCCACCACCACGCAGGAGGTACCCGGAGCTGGGGCGGTCGGGGCCGGGGTGCGGGGAGGCGGTGCCGAGGACGGTGAGCGTGAGATCGGAAGTCATGCGGGGAGGCTATGAGGCGCCCTCGGCCCGCGCGCCTGCTTTACGCGGGCTTCGCCTTTTACCGGGCCTCGTCCTTCACGCGGGCCTCGTCCTTTACGCGGGCCTCGTCCTTTACGCGGGCCTCGTCCTTTACGCGGCCTTGTCCTTTACGCGGCCTCGTCCTTTACGCGGACCTCGTCCAGCCCGGGTCCCGGCCGCTGAGGCCGACCGTCCGGTCCAGGAGCGGGGCGTCGGGCGGGACGGGGACGACGGGGCCGAAAATGCCGCCGGCCCGGTCGGGATCCTCGGCGGCGGCGGCCAGGAGGAAGGTGTGCGTGGCCTCCAGCGCGGCGGGGTCGGGCGCGTAGGCCTGTCCGGTCGCGCGGGCCAGGTCCCAGCCGTGGACCACCAGTTCGTCGGTGGCGACGGCGCCGGCGACCTCGCCGGGCAGGTCCACGCCGCCGGCGCGGGTCATGCCGGTCCAGGCCGCCGGGTCCCGCCAGACCTCGGCGAGTTCGTCGAGCGCCTTGGGCAGCTCCTCGCGCCAGCCGGGCCCGATGTCGGGCACGGCGGCCTCCGGGCTGGTGTCCGTGGTGGCGCCCAGGTCCTTGCGGCCCGCGTCCCGGAAGGCCACGGCCAGCCCGAGGAGGTGGCCCAGCACGTTCCGTACCGCGTACCGCGGGCAGGGGGTCCCGTCCGCCAGCTGTTCGTCGGTGACGCCCTCGGCGAGGCGCGCCACGACCCGGGCCTGCGGTCCGAGGTCGAGGGGGATGTCGGTCATCGGGTTGCTCCTCATGGACGGTGCTCCTCATGGACGGTGCTCCTGGGAGACAGACCGGCCGGCCCCGCGGAACTCATCGCTCGGCGGCCCTCCTTCCAAGGCACCTGCCCGATCCCCACGCAGGGTCCTTAGGCCCACGATGAGCAGGCATGACGACGACCTGGACGGTGGCCCGCGTGGTACGGGACCGCAATGCGGGCCTCTGCCTCACCGGGGTGGTGGTCTCCGGTTTCGGCACCTCGGCGCTGTGGCTGGCCTCGGGTGTGTGGGTGAAGGACCTCACCGGCTCGGACGGTCTCGCGGCCCTGTGCCTGCTGGCGATGTGGGCCCCCACCCTGGCCGGCCCGCTGCTGGGCACCCTGGCCGACCGGTTCCGCCGCAGGCCGCTGCTGATCGCCGCGAGCCTGCTCATGGCGGGGCTCCTGCTCACCCTCTGCGCCGTCGGCTCACCGCGCGGGCTGTGGCTGCTGTACGCGGTGCTGTTCGTGTACGGCGCGGCGGGTGTCGTCCACGACGCGGCCGAGTCGGCGCTGCTCGCCACCGCCGTGGACCGCTCCCTGCTCGGCGACTTCAACGGCCTGCGGATGACCGCGAACGAGGGCATGAAACTGCTGGCCCCGCTGGCGGGCGCGGGCCTCTACGCGGCGTACGGCGGGGCGGCCGTCGCCGTCCTGGACTCGGTCACCTTCCTGCTGGCCGCGGTGGTGTACGCGTTCCTGCGGGTACGGGAGGACCGGCCGGCGCCCCCGAAGGGCAGCCGCCGGAAGCAGACGGCCGAGGGTGCCCGCCATCTGTGGGCGCATCCGGTGCTCCGCCCGCTGGTGCTGGCGGGCGGCGCCACGATGCTGTGCGCGGGCCTGAGCGGGGCGCTGGTCCACGCCGTGGTCGACGCCCTCGGCCACTCCCCCGCGTACGCCGGTGTGCTGTACGCCGTCCAGGGCGCGGGGTCGGTGGCGGTCGGCCTGCTCTCCGGTCCGGCCCTGCGCCGCCTCGGCGCCCGGCGCTTCGCGGCGTACGGCATCGCCCTGCTGGCCGTGGCGGTGGCGCTGCGCGCGGTGCCGGACGACCCGCTGGCGTGGGGGTGCAGCGCGGCGATCGGCGCGGGGCTGCCCGCCGTACTGATCGCCACGCTCACCGCCGTGCAGCACGAGACCCCGGGCCCGCTGTTGGGGCGGGTCACCGCCACCGCCAACACCCTGGTGTACACGCCGAACGTGCTCGGCCTGGCGGCGGGCGCGGCCCTGGTCGAACTCCTCGACCACCGCCTGCTCCTGGCCGCCCTCGGCTGCGCCCTGACGGCAACGGCGGCAACACTCCTCGCCCACCGGCCGAACCCCACCCCGGCATGACACAACTGCGACCGACCGCGCCGCCGCAGCTGCGGGCGATCGTGCCTCCCCCAGTGCCTTAAAAGTCCTGGGAGGTGCCCCCAGGGCGATGGGGGTCCCCCCGCCCGAGCGCAGCCGAGGGTGGGGGAGGGTGGGCGGTGGGGGTACCTCCTGCTCGAGCGCGGCCGAGGGTGGGGGAGGCACCCCGCAAACGCCGGGCTGCGCAACACACCCCCCGGCCCGACCCCCGCACCGTCACGCCCCCGGCGCCTCAGAGCCCGGCCAGCGCCGCCCGCACCGCCTCCAGGTCCCCGTCCGACGCCAGCCCCGCGTGATACAGGCGCAGCTCCGTCGCACCCAGACGGCGGGCTTCGGCGGCGTCGGCCGCGAGGGTGCCGGGGCTGCCGCCCATCCCGGAGACGACGGTGAAGTTGGCGGCCAGGACGGTGTCCGCGCGGGCCTCCCCCGCGAACGGCGTCAGCAGGCCGGCGCCCCCCGTGCAGGGCACGACCACGCCGTCGGCGACGGAGAGGATGTGCGCCGGGTCGACGCCGGCGTTGGCGCCGCAGTGGTAGGACACCGGGTCCGCGTGCAGGAGGACCTGGAAGCCCTCGGGCGCGGCCTCCCGTACGGCCCGGACCGCCGCCTCCTGGAGTGTGCGGGCCGTCGCGTCGCGCCACGCACGCGTGGCGTTCGCCGGTGTCTCGCCGAGGAGCTTCCCGACGCCCGCCCAGCCCCCGTCGGAGGGCGCCCCCCGCCACACCGGTTCCAGCGCGGCGCGTACGGCGGCGGCGAGCTCGTCGGCGTCCAGGCCGTGCGCCCCGTAGCCCTCCCGGCAGGAGGGGCAGAAGCACAGGGACATCAGGTACTGCCCGGCGTCCCCGAGCCCGACCCCGGCGGTCTTGTCGTGGGCGTGCAGATGGGCCAGTCCGTACCAGCCGAGGGACTCCAGCTCGGTGCCGCGCGCTCCGGGCCGTACCGCCGCCTCGGCGGCCAGGTCGGTCAGGTACGCGCGGGTGGCGGGCTGGGCGACGCACGGCGCCCAGGGGTAGCGGTCGCCGTAGGCGTTGACCACCGAGGTGTCCGGATGCTCCACGCCGAGGCGGGAGTTGTGCGCCAGCACCACCCAGGTGTGCACCTCGAGGCCCGCGTCCGCGAGCGCGGCGGCGGCCTCGCCGAAGGCGTCGCCGGGCGCCCAGTCCCCGGCCGGGTACGGGCGCGGGACGCGGCCGGACCAGCGGTCGCCCGCCGGGTAGAGCACGGCCGCGTGTTCCGCGGTGACGACGCGGTGGCGCGGGTGGCGCGGGGTCAGCGCGCGGGTGGAGTGGTAGGCGGAGGCGAGCGTCACCTGCGCCGTGCCGAGCGCGGCGATCCGCGCGGGTGCCTCCGGGTCCCCGTTGACGTCCCAGGGGTAGACGAACGCCGACGCCTTCACTGGCCCTCCTCGAGCAGCGCGTGTCCCCGCTCGATCAGCCGAGCGAGCTGCTTGACATGATCCCCGGCCGGTTCGTGCAGCGGCGGCCGCACCTCCCCCACGTCGAGGCCGCGCAGGCGCACGCCGGCCTTGACGAGGGAGACGGCGTAACCGCTGCCCCGGTCGCGCAGTTCGACGAACGGCCGGTAGAAGCCGTCGATCAGGCGGTGCGCGGTGTCCGTGTCGCCGGTGCGGAAGGCCGTGTGGCAGGCGAGGGCGATCTCGGGAGCGAAGCAGAACACCGCGGACGAGTAGAGGGTGACACCGATGCCTCCGTAGGCGGGCTGGGTCAGTTCGGCGGTCGGCAGCCCGTTGAAGTACAGGAAGTCACCGGGGCCCTCGGCGCGTACGGCGCTGACGATCCGCTGCATCAGGTCGAGGTCGCCGAGGCCGTCCTTGAAGCCGACGATCCCCTCCGTGCGGGCCAGTTCGACGACGCTCCCGGGGGTGAGGACGGCGTTGTCGCGCTGGTAGACGATGACCGGCAGGGAGGTCGCGGCGGCCACCTGCCGGTAGTGCCGCAGCAGTCCCTCCTGCGCGGCCCTGACCAGGTACGGCGGCATCGCGAGCAGCCCGTCCGCTCCGGCGCGCTCGGCGAGGCGGGCGTAGCGGACCGCGAGCGCGGTGCCGTACCCGGCGCCCGCGACCACCGGGACGCGCCCCCCGGCGGCCTCCACGGCCGCCGTCACGCACAGCTCGAACTCCTCCGGCGTCAGCGCGTGGAACTCACCGGTGCCGCAGCAGGCGAACACGGCGGCGGCCCCGGCCTCCACCCCGCGCCGCACATGGAGCCGGTAGGTGTCGAGGTCGACGGAGCCGTCCGGTCCGTAGGCGGTGACCGGGAAGAACAACGGCCCGCCGGGGACACCGAGTCGGGCGGCGAGAGGGGCTGACGTCACAAGCTCTCCCAGGTCCACATTCCTGATTCACGTCCATATCTCTGAACATGTCCACGCTAAGATGCCCCGGGGACCCCGGTCAAGCGCTGCAACCCGCCACACACCAGCGAATTCTTCCGTTCCGCAGGAAGTCGCGGAATACTTGACGCGCCGCGCCCTGCCTCCTTAGCGTGTCCAAGAATATGAACATCGTGCGCCCATGTGTAAGGGTGACGCGGTCGACGAGGCAAGGAGACCCGAGGATGCCCGCTCCCCGCACCGTTCTGCTCACCGGCGCCGCCGGCGGCCTCGGCACGCTGATGCGGGGCCTGCTCCCGGACCACGGTTACGACCTGCGCCTGCTCGACCTGCGCCCGATCGACGGCGAGCCGGACGCGATCGTCGCGGACCTCGCCGACCGGGACGCCGTGCGCGAGGCGGTCCGCGGCGTCGACGCGATCATCCACCTCGCGGGCATCTCCCTGGAAGCCTCGTTCGAGAAGATCCTGAAGGCCAACATCGAGGGCACGTACAACCTGTACGAGGCCGCCCGCGAGGAGGGCGTCGGCCGCATCGTCTTCGCCTCCTCCAATCACGCCGTCGGCTACACCCCGCGCCCGCAGGGCGACGACCCCCTCATCCCGGTCGACACCCCGCGCCGCCCCGACACCTTCTACGGCCTGTCCAAGTGCTTCGGCGAGGACCTCGCCCAGCTCTACTGGGACAAGCACGGCGTCGAGACCGTCTCCGTGCGCATCGGCTCCTGCTTCCCCGAGCCGACCAGCGTGCGGATGCTCTCGGTGTGGATGAGCCCCGCCGACGGCGCCCGTCTCTTCCACGCCGCCCTGACCGCCGAGAACGTCGGCCACACCGTCGTCCACGGCTCCTCCGCCAACACCCGGCTGTGGTGGGACCTCACCTCCGCGCGGGCGCTCGGCTACGACCCGCAGGACGACTCCGAGCCGTACGCCGAGAAGCTGATCGCCGAGCAGGGCGAGCTGGACCCGGACAACCCGGCGCACGCCCGCCTGGGCGGCCACTTCGTCACCGACCCGCCCGTCTGGCCGTACTGACGGCGGAACTCGGGCGGAAAATCGACGCAACCCACGGCGGGCGGGCACCGAACGGGCCCGCCCGCCGCCGTATCCGGGCATCCGCGCTGCCCGCTCCCACCCGTTCCCCCGCGCCCTCCCAGGTCCGAGCCTGGCGCGAGGCGAGCCGAACGGGCACAACCGGGCAGGAACGGGCCCGTAACAGACCTGGTCAGCGCCGGAAGCCCCCTGTACAACTTCCTGCATGGGTCCCACCGGGCCCGAACGGGCAGCGAGATCAGGAAGCGGGAGTCCGGCCATGAGCAACAGGACGGCCGAAGAGCGCCAGCGGGAGATCGTACGGGTGGCGCGCACCACCGGTTCGGTCGACGTCAGCGCGCTCGCCGCCGACCTGGGCGTGGCGAAGGAGACCGTACGGCGGGATCTGCGCGCCCTGGAGGACCACGGTCTGGTGCGCCGCACCCACGGCGGCGCCTATCCCGTGGAGAGCGCCGGCTTCGAGACGACGCTCGCCTTCCGCGCCACCAGCCACGTCCCCGAGAAGCGCAGGGTCGCGGCCGCCGCGGCCGAGCTGCTCGGGGACGCCGAGACGGTCTTCGTCGACGAGGGCTTCACCCCCCAGCTCATCGCCGAGGCCCTGCCCACCGACCGGCCGCTCACCGTGGTCACCGCCTCCCTGCCGGTCGCGGGCGCGCTCGCGGGGACCGGCACCACGTCCGTCCTGCTGCTCGGCGGCCGGGTCCGCTCCGGAACCCTCGCCACCGTCGACCACTGGACGACGAGGATGCTCTCCGGTTTCGTCATCGACCTGGCGTTCATCGGCGCCAACGGGATCTCCCGCGAACACGGACTGACCACGCCCGACCCGGCGGTCAGCGAGGTCAAGGCGCAGGCGGTCCGGGCCTCCCGCCGGGTGGTGTTCGCCGGCGTCCACACCAAGTTCGGGGCGGTCAGCTTCTGCCGGTTCGCCGAGGTCGGCGCGCTGGAGGCGATCGTCACGAGCACCCTGCTCCCGGCGGCCGAGGCCCATCGCTACTCCCTGCTCGGACCGCAGGTCATCCGGGTCTGAACCACATCAGCACACCGTTTCACGTCCCCCTCGGGCCGACCCGCACCACGTCGTGCCCGTTACCTCCCTACACGTCCAGGAGCGATCCATGCGAACCCAGAGCCGACGGAGGCCACCGCGAGCCACACTCGCCGCGGTCGCCGCAGGGACGCTGCTCGCCCCGCTGCTCTCCGGCTGCTGGGTCGGAGCGGGCGGGGCCGGATCCGGCGGTGACTCCATCAACGTCCTGATGGTCAACAACCCGCAGATGGTCGAGCTGCAGAAGCTGACCGCGGACCACTTCACCGAGGACACCGGCATCAAGGTCAACTTCACCGTGCTGCCGGAGAACGACGTCCGCGACAAGATCAGCCAGGACTTCGCCAACCAGGCCGGCCAGTACGACGTGGCCACCCTGTCCAACTACGAGATCCCCATCTACGCCCGCAACGGCTGGCTGCGCGAGATGGACCCGTATGTCGCGAAGGACGGCGCCTACGACGAGCAGGACGTGCTGGGGCCGATGCGCCAGTCCCTCACCGGCGACGACGGCAAGCTCTACGGCCAGCCCTTCTACGGCGAGTCGTCCTTCCTGATGTACCGCAAGGACGTCTTCGAGAAGGAGGGCCTGACCATGCCCGCCGAGCCCACCTGGCGGCAGGTGGCCGGCCTCGCCGCCGAACTCGACGGCGCCGAGCCCGGCATGAAGGGCATCTGCCTGCGGGGACTGCCCGGCTGGGGCGAGGTCATGGCACCGCTGACCACCGTGGTCAACACCTTCGGCGGCACCTGGTTCGACAAGGACTGGAAGGCCCGGCTCGACTCCCCCGAGTGGAAGGAGGCCGTGGAGTTCTACGTCGGCCTGGTGCGCGAGCACGGCGAGTCCGGCGCACCCCAGGCCGGCTTCGCCGAGTGCCTGAACAACATGACCCAGGGCAAGGTCGCCATGTGGTACGACGCCACCTCCGCGGCCGGCTCCCTGGAGGCCGCCGGGTCCCCCGTCAAGGGCAAGGTCGGCTACGCCCCCGCGCCCGTCGAGAAGACCGAGTCCTCCGGCTGGCTCTACACCTGGGCCTGGGGCATCCAGCACGCCTCCCGCAACCCCGACAACGCCTGGAAGTTCGTCTCCTGGGCCTCCAGCAAGGAGTACGAGCAGCTGGTCGGCGACGAGATCGGCTGGTCGAACGTCCCGGCCGGAAAGCGCGCCTCCACCTACGCCAACCCCGCCTACCGCGCGGAGGCCGCCGCCTTCCAGGAGATGACCAAGAAGGCCATCGAGCAGGCCCGGCCCGACGACCCCGGCGTCCAGCCCCGCCCGGCGCCCGGCATCCAGTTCGTCGGCATCCCCGAGTTCACCGACCTCGGCACCAAGGTCTCCCAGGAGATCAGCGCGGCCATCGCCGGACGCCAGTCCGTCGAGTCGGCCCTGAAGAAGTCCCAGCAGCTCGCCGAAGAGATCTCCGAGGAGTACGAGGGCCGATGACCGCCACGACGACGGCCCCCGTGGCCGCACCGGAGACACGCTCCGTCCCCCGCCCACCCTCCGCCCGGCTGCGCGCCTGGGCCACCCGGGCCCCGCTGCTGCCCGCCCTGATCTTCATGATCGCGGTGACCCAGCTGCCCTTCGTGGCGACGCTGGTGATCTCCTTCTTCGACTGGAACTCCCTCTATCCCGACGCCCGGCACTTCGCCGGCTTCGAGAACTACCAGGAGGTCCTCACCGACGCGGCGCTGCGCAAGTCCGTCTGGACGACGATCCTGCTGACCGTCGCGGTGGTGCTCGCCAGCCTGGTCCTCGGACTGCTCCTCGCCCTGCTGCTGGACCGCAAGTTCCGCGGCCGGGGCATCGTCCGCACGCTGCTCATCGCCCCGTTCCTGGTGGTCCCGGTGGCGGCGGCCCTGCTGTGGAAGCACGTCCTCTACAACCCGGAGTACGGCCTCCTCAACGGTCTGCTGCACTACGTCGGCGGCCCCCAGCCCGACTGGATCAGCAACACACCGCTGCTCGCCGTCGAGGCCTCGCTGGTGTGGCAGTGGACCCCGTTCATGATGCTCATCCTGCTCGCCGGACTGCAGAGCCGGGACCAGCAGCAGCTCGAGGCCGCCCGGGTCGACGGCGCGAGCGACTGGCAGATCTTCGTCCATCTGACCCTGCCCCACCTGCGCCGCTACCTCGAACTGGGCGCCCTGCTCGGCTCGATCTACATCGTGCAGAACTTCGACGCGGTCTTCACGATCACGTCCGGCGGTCTGGGCACCGCCAACCTGCCCTACACCGTCTACCAGACCTTCTACCAGGCCCACGAGAACGGCCTCGCCTCGGCGGCCGGCGTCCTGGTCGTCATCGGCTCGATCATCATCGCGACCTTCGCCCTGCGCGTGGTGTCGTCCCTGTTCCGCGAGGAGGTGTCCCGCGCATGAGCAGCATCGCCGTACGCACCCGCGGCCGGTTCCGCAACGGAGCGGGTCTTGGTCTGGTCGCCTGGCTGGCCGGAATCGTGTTCTTCCTGCCCATCGCCTGGATGGCCCTGACGTCCTTCCACTCCGAGGCGGACGCGGCCACCAACCCGCCGTCCTTCACCGCCGCCCTCACCCTCGACGGCTACCGCGAGTTCTTCGGCGCGGGCGGCGGCGCGAGCCCCTGGCCGGCCCTGATCAACTCCACGGTCGCGTCCGTCGCCTCGACGCTCCTGGTCCTGCTGCTGGCCCTCCCCGCGGCCTACGCGCTGTCCATCCGCCCGGTGAAGAAGTGGACGGACGTCCTCTTCTTCTTCCTCTCCACCAAGATGCTGCCCGTCGTGGCCGGCCTGCTGCCGATCTACCTGTTCGCCAAGAACACGGACATGCTCGACAACATCTGGCTGCTGGTCCTCCTCTACACCTCCATGAACCTGCCGATCGCGGTGTGGATGATGCAGTCCTTCCTCGCCGAGGTGCCGGTCGCGATCATCGAGGCCGCGCGGGTGGACGGCGCGAAGCTGCCGACGATCCTGGCCCGGGTGGTCGCGCCCATCGCGCTCCCCGGCATCGCGGCGACCTCCCTCATCTGCTTCATCTTCAGCTGGAACGAGCTGCTGTTCGCCCGGGTCCTGACGGGCGTGGTCGCCGAGACCGCCCCCGTCTTCCTGACCGGCTTCATCACCAGCCAGGGCCTGTTCCTGGCCAAGGTGTGCGCCGCGTCGCTCGTCATCTCCCTGCCGGTGCTCGCCGCGGGGTTCGCCGCCCAGGACAAACTCGTCCAGGGCCTGTCGTTGGGAGCAGTGAAATGAAGGCCGCCGTCATCGAGTCCGTGGGCAAGGCCGTCGTCACCGAGGTCCCCGACCCGACGCCGGGGCCGCGTGACGTCGTCGTCGAGGTCGCGGCCTGCGGTCTGTGCGGCACGGACCTGCACATCCTCCAGGGCGAGTTCGCCCCGAAGCTCCCGATCGTGCCGGGGCACGAGTTCGCCGGCGAGGTGGTCGCCGTCGGCGCCCAGGTCACGGAGGTGGCGGTCGGTGACCAGGTCGCGGTGGACCCCTCCCTCTACTGCTACGAGTGCCGCCAGTGCCGCAACGGCCACAACAACCTCTGCGAACGCTGGGCGGCGATCGGTGTCACCACGGCCGGCGGCGCGGCCCGGTACGCGAAGGCCCCGGTGGCGAACTGCGTCAAGCTCCCCGAGCACGTCCGCACCCAGGACGCGGCCCTGATCGAGCCCCTCTCCTGCGCGGTGCGCGGCTACGACGTGCTCCAGTCCCGCCTCGGCGCCCATGTGCTGATCTACGGCTCCGGGACCATGGGGCTGATGATGCTGGAGCTGGCCAAGCGCACCGGCGCGGCGAGCGTGGACATGGTGGACCTCAACCCGACCCGTCTGGAGACCGCCCGGAAGCTGGGCGTCTCGGCGTCGGCCGCCACCCCGGACGAGCTGGACCGCCCCCAGGGCTGGGACCTCGTCATCGACGCGACCGGCAACGCGGCGGCGATCCAGGACGGCCTGGAGCGGGTGGCCAAGGCCGGCACGTTCCTCCAGTTCGGTGTCGCCGACTATGCGACGCGGGTGCAGATCGACCCGTACCGGATCTACAACCAGGAGATCACCATCACGGGTTCGATGGCCGTGCTGCACAGCTACGAGCGGGCGGCGGAGCTGTTCGCGAACGGCGTGCTGGACCCGGACGTCTTCATCAGCGACCGCGTCCCGCTGGACCGGTACCCGCAGGCGCTGGAGCAGTTCGCGGCAGGGGTGGGGCGGAAGATCGTGGTGGTTCCGTAGGGTTTTCGCCCCCGCCGCCCCTTCCCGTCCCGACCTGGGGCTCCGCCCAGACCTCGCTCTTCAGACGCCGGAGGGGCTGAACGTCAGCCCCTCCGGCGTCTGAGGAGCGGGGGTCCGGGGGCAGCGCCCCCGGGACGGGAACGGGAAGGGGCGGCGGGGGCGAGGAAAACCCACTGGTCCGATCGGGCCGAGGTAAGGGAACGGTAAAACGCCCTCGCTCGTTCACTCAGGCATGACAGCTATGACCCCCGGCTCGAACATCCCTCTCTCCACCGTCCGCGTGACGGTGGACGTCGCCGCCCCCGTGCGGCTCGACGTATCGGGCCTGCTGCTCACCGCCGACGGCAAGGTGCGCTCCGACGACGACTTCATCTTCTACAACCAGCCCGCCGGCCCCGGCGTGACCTACCGGTCCGGCGGCGGCACCGCCCCCGACGCCATCACGGTCGACACCACGGCCGTACCCCCCGGCATCGAGAAGATCGTCGTCACCGCCAGCCCCGACGCCGCCGGCCAGACCTTCCAGGGCATCGAACCGACCGCCACCCTCCGCAACGCGGACGACAACACGGTCCTCGCCACCTTCACGCCCCCGGCCCTCGGCACCGAGACGGCGCTGGTGGTCGTCGAGATCTACCTGCGCAACGGCGCCTGGAAGGCCCGCGCCGTCGGCCAGGGCTACGCCAACGGCCTGGCCGGCATCGCCACCGACTTCGGCGTCACGGTCGAGGAACCCGCCGCCCCCGCCGTCCCCGCCGCCCAGCCGGCACCCCCGCAGGCACCCCCCGTGCCGGCCGCGGCCCCCGCCGCCCAGCCCGCACCCCCGGCCCCGCCCGCCGCCGCCCCCGGCACCGGGAAGATCAACCTGGACAAGGGCCGGGTCAGCCTCCAGAAGAACCAGACCGTCTCCCTGATGAAGGGCGGCCGCCCGCTGCTCTCCCAGGTCAAGATGGGCCTCGGCTGGGAACCGGCCTACCGCGGCAAGGACATCGACCTCGACGCCTCGGTCATCGCCTACGGCCCGCAGCGCAACCACATCGACAGCTGCTACTTCGGCAAGCTGCAGATCGTGAACGGCGCGATCCGGCACTCCGGTGACAACCTCACCGGCGAGGGCGGCGGCGACGACGAGGTGATCACCGTGGACCTCGGACGCCTCCCCCAGGAGGTCTCCGGCCTGGTCTTCACGGTCAACTCCTTCTCCGGCCAGAAGTTCACCGAGGTCGCCAAGGCGTACTGCCGTCTCATGGACGCCACCACCGGCGAGGAACTGGTCCGCTTCGACCTCACCGGCGCCGAACCGCAGACGGGCGTGATGATGGCGAAGCTGATCCGGCAGTACTCCGGCGAGTGGGAGATGACCGCGATGGGCGACTTCGTGAAGTCCCGCACGGTACGGGGGATGGTGAAGCCGGCCGGCCAGGCGCTGTAACCACGCGGGCGAGCCGTCGGGCGCCCCCGCCCAGGGGGCGCCCGGACAGGCCCTACGCCCGCAGCCCCTCCATCAGCAACCCCAGGTAGCGGCGGATCTGCGTGCCCTCCCCGCCCGCCAGCTCCGAGGCCGTCGCCACTCCGTGGGCCAGCCGCAGCACATCGACGGGCTCGACGTCGCGCCGCAGCGCGCCCGCCTCCCGCGCCGCCCCGACCAGCCGGTCCACCGCGCCCTTCAGCGGATCGCAGCACTCCGTGCCGCCGTCCCCGACGGCGGCGCCCAGCAGCGCCCGCAGCCCCCGGATCCGGAGCATCCCGGCGCCGAGTTCGTTCAGCCACTCCACCAGCGCCTCGCCCGGCGGCAGCCGCCCGGCCAGTTCGGCGGCGCGGGCCGCGATCGACTCGATGCGGTCGACGTACGCGGCCTCCAGCAGCGCCTGACGGGTCGGGAAGTGCCGGTAGAGCGTGCCGGAACCGACGCCCGCCCGCTTGGCGATGTCGTCGAGCGAGGCGCCCTCACCGTGCGCGGCGAACGCTTCCACCGCGGCCTGGAGCAGCAGCTCGCGATTGCGGCGGGCGTCCGCGCGCATGGACCTGACCTGCGCCATCACCCACTCCTCACCCCCGGGAACCCTCCCCGTACCCTACCGATGACGGCACGGGAAGGACTCCGTACAAGCACGGCCCTATCGCTTACAGCCAGCCACCTCTGCTCAAGCTGGGCGGGCCGACGTCTACGCTGCGCCGATCACAAGGCCGTTCACCACAAAGAGCCCGGACCTGTTCACCTTGACGCTGTAGAGACGCCTGCTACCGGCCGGCAGGACACTTTTCACCCTGTCCAAAGACACGGATTCGTCGTATCCATGCATTTCACTGCGAGCCGGTTTTACGTGACCAACAACTTGTGCCACCTTTTCCAGTTTTCTCGCCTTGTACCCGATGCGAAGTCGCAGAGTACCAGCCAGACGCACGAGCGCAACGGCACGCGTAACTTCGACGAAGTGTATCGGCCTTCGAGACGAAACGGCGTATCCGTTGATGTAGCGGTCACCACTCTGCTGTCTGTACACAGCCCGAACACGATTAGCGACACCGAATCGCAAAAGTAAGTCGGACATATCCTTTGCCATTTCGAGCGAAACTGTCGCATACTCAACAGAACCATGCAGCGTGCCTCGCTGGTTAATCCGCTCACGCACACAACCGTCAGTGTCGATAAGCCCTGAAAGACATCCGACCCAGAAATCTCGGCCATGCGCATCATGCGGCAACGCCTTCCGCTCACACCGCTGACCCCATACTCCGTAACTACGGAGGCACTCGGTCATTGGATTACGGCGTCCAGCCATGAACGGGAACCGCAAACGCACGATCTTTCCCTGCGGGATCTCCCGTACCTCACACCCGCGCGCGGCGGCAAATCCTTTCATGAACGCGACAGCACCGTCATGCGGGTCACCGTGGAATTCAGGAGTGCACGACGTCATGCCACCATCGCCGAGCATCGCGCCCACGAAGTAGCCTTCGCACTCACTTCCTCCCACCTCGAACTGTGCTGCGGTCAGTGGAAACGGAACCCGATCGCCAGCCGTGAGAGAGGAAGTCTGCTTCCATTCCCACGCCTGACGACCCTTCCTCCGCTGAGTCACCCATCGCTGGTCAGGCCCGGCGACGAGTACACGCCCCGACACGAAGGAAACGCTGTGAGCTTCCCCCACGAGAGCAGGACACCAAACAGATGGAACCGCAGAAATGAGTTCACCGACCGTATGATCCCTCGAACCCTGATTGGCTCCATACCGGACCGGCCTGGTATCCCACTCCTTGTCGTACGAAAGTACAGAAAGGCGATTCCCGACAACTTCTTCGATCTTCCTCGTCGATCCATCAGGAAGCCATACGCGAGACCCTTCTGCCACTCCTGGAAGAAATCGCTCCTCCAGCGTCCCCTCCCGCCAAAGTTCCGCAATCAGTGTGACATGCGAACGCTATGACGAAACGAGAGATACCGATGGGTGATGCCGACCAGGCCACTCGTTCGAGCGACAGGAGCTACCGCTTCTTCTGTCGCTTCCACGGACCCGTGATGGCGAGCATGATGCCGGGTTCCTGGATGTTGGCGTACAGGGTCTTCCCGTCGGGCGAGAAGGTGACGCCGGTGAATTCGCTGAACTCCGGCTCCTCCTCGGTGCCGATGTTGAGTTCGTTGCGGGCGATGGGGTAGGTGCGTCCGCTGTCGGTGGCGCCGAACAGGTGCTGCACGCCCTCGCCGTCCTCGGCGATGATCAGGCCGCCGTACGGCGAGACGGTGATGTTGTCCGGGCCGTCGAAGGAGCCGTCCTTGGCCGGGTCCCGGTTGACGCCGAGCAGGACCTTCAGGGTCAGCGTGCGGCGCCTGGGGTCGTAGAACCAGACCTGCCCGTCGTGCTGGACGGGGCTCTCCTCACGGGCGTACGAGGAGACGATGTACGCCCCGCCGTCGCCCCACCACATGCCCTCCAGCTTGCGGGCGCGGGTGACCTCGCCCTCCCCGAACTGCTCGCGCACGTCGACGGTCCGCGCGTCGCGGTCGGGCACGTCCACCCAGTCGACGCCGTACACCGTGCCGGTCCTCGTGGCGCGGGAGAGGTCGTCGACGTACCGGCCGCCGGAGTCGTAGCACTTGGGCGCCTGGAGGACGCCGGCGTCGTCGGCCAGGGTGCGGAGGGTGCCGGGGCCGTAGCGGAAGCCCTCCGGCGGGGTCCAGCGGTAGAAGAGGCCGTTGGGCTCGTCGGCGTCCTCGGTGAGGTAGGCGTGGCCGCGCTTGGTGTCGATGACGACGGCCTCGTGGTCGTAACGGCCGAAGAACTTCAGCGGCTTGGGGTCGCGGTTGGCGCGCCGGTCGGCGGGGTCGACCTCGAAGACGTAGCCGTGGTCCTTGGTCATGCCGTTCTCGCCGGCCCGGTCGGAGTTCTCCTCGCAGGTGAGCCAGGTGCCCCAGGGGGTGCTGCCGCCGGCGCAGTTGTTGGCGGTGCCGGCGATGCCGACCCACTCGGCGACGCCGCCGTCGGGGCGGACCTCGACGACGGTGCAGCCGCCGGGCGCGGCCGGGTCGTAGACGAGGCCCTCGGTGAGCGGGACGGGGAACTCGACCTCGTCGCGCGGGCCGTCCATCTCGTGGTTGTTGACCAGGAGGGTGCTGCCGCGCGGGCCGGGGAAGGCGGCCGTGCCGTCGTGCTCGGCGGGCGTGAACTCGCCCGACTCCAGCCGGGTCCTGCCGGTGTGGGTGAGGACGCGGTAGGTGAACCCGGCGGGCAGGGCAAGGAGTCCGTCCGGGTCCGCGACGAGCGGCCCGTACCCGACCCCGCCGTGCCGCTCCGCCGCTTCCCCGGCGTCTTCGTCCGCGCTCTCGGTGTCGGCGGTCGCGAGGGCGTGGGGCGCGGAGGCGAGGGCGGCCACACTGCCTGTCAGCGCGACACCGGCGCCGGCGATCGCGGACGTTCTGGCGAAGTCCCTGCGGGTGAGCGACATGCTGTCTCCTGTGACGTGGCTGGGCCGTGGAGGGTGGCGAACCTCGTGCGCCCGCCACGCTCCCGCCCATGCCTGAACGCCGGCTGAACGCCGGAGGTCACGGAGGTTCTCCCTTCCGTGAACCGCACGGGTCCCGCCGCGGAGCTCAGTTCCCGTGCTGCGAGCGCGCCTTGAACGCCGCCTTCCGTGCTTCCTTCGCGATCCTCTTGTCGGGGTGCAGCCGCCCCATGGCCTCCAGCACGTCCGCGGTGGCCGGGTGCTCCACCCGCCAGGCCGTGTCGAAGAAGCCGCTGTGCTGCCGCGCCAGACCCTCCACCAGGGAGCGCAGTTCCTCGGAGTTGCCCTCGGCGGCGAGCTGGGCGGCGACCGTGTCGACGGTCAGCCAGAAGATCAGGGCCTCGGACGGCGGCGGTACGTCGGCCGCCCCGTGCTCGGCCAGCCACACCCGGGCCAGGCCGCCGAGTTCGGGGTCGTCCAGCACCTCCCGCAGCGCGGGCTCCGCCGAGGCGCCGACCAGGGACAGCGCCTGCTGGCACCGCAGCCGCCGCAGCGGCGCGCCTTCGTCCGCTCCCCGTGCCGCCGCCAGCAACTCGCGTGCGGAGGCGAGCGGTTCGCGCCGGGCCAGCCACTGCTCGGTCTCCGCGTGGGCGGCGGCCGGCGGGAAGACGGCCGTGCCGTCGAGCAGCGCGTCCGCGCCCTTGTCCACGAGGTCGCCCACCGCGGGCGCCTCGAACCCGGCCTCCAGCAGCCGGGCGCGCAGCCCGTACAGCCCGAGCGGGGTCAGCCGGACCATGCCGTACCGGGAGACGTCGGTGTCGTCGACCGGCGCGGCGGCGGGCTCCTCGTCGGTGTCGGCCATCAGCGCCTCGTCCACCGGCCGGTACTCCACCAGCCCGACCGGCTCCAGCATCCGGAACTGGTCGTCCAGCCGCATCATCGCGTCGGACACCTGTTCCAGGACGTCGTTGGTGGGCTCGGCCATGTCATCGGGCACGATCACCGACGCGGCCAGCCCGGGCAACGGCACCATCGCGCCCTCGACGCCCTCCCCGCCCACGGTCAGCAGGTAGAGGTTGCCGAGCACCCCGTCCAGGAACTCCGCCTCGGCCTCCGGGTTCCAGTCCAGCGCGTCGAGATCGAGCTCTCCGGACCCCTCCCCCTCGGCGATGGCGTCGACCAGTCCGCCCAGGTCCGGAACGCTCGCGTCACCGAGCACCGTCTCCAGGGCCGTGAGCCACACCCCGAGCACGTCCTGCGGCGAACCGCCGGTGAGCAGCGCCAGTGCGGCCCCCGCGGCGACGGTCCCCTCCTCCTCGTCGGCCACCTCGACGAGCCCGGCGTCCACGGCGACGCGCCAGGCCTCACCGGCGTCGGCCGCGGCGTCCTCCCCGGTCAGCCCCAGCTCGGCGGCGGCCGCCGGCACCTGTTCGTCGACGAGCCCGCCGCCGGCGTCGACCCTGGTGTCCGGCCCGGCCCAGCGGGCGAGCCTGGCGGCCCGGGAGAGCACCGGGGTGGACAGGGCGTCGCGCGCCAGCTCCGCTTCGGGACGCAGCCGCGCGGGCGGCAGGATGGAGCTGTCTGACATCGGCTTTTTCTCCTAGGCCCGTTAACGACTCAGCCGCTCAGCCTAGACGGATTTCCACCCATGCCGCCCGCTTCATCTCCCCTTCAGCCGCCGGACATGGCCGAAACCTTGACAAGTGACCCGGCCTGGCTGGAGATTGACGCGCGTAGAAATGGGCGGGTCACACGTTCCCGGAGGGAATCCCTTGCCGAGCAAGTCGTCCGCGCGCCTCGCCGCGCTCACCGTCGCCGCCGTGTGTTCCGCGGCATCCACCGTCGTCCTCACGTCGCCCGCGCACGCCGACACCGTGCGCATCCACGACGTCCAGGGCGACACCCGTACCTCGCCGCTGGCGGGCGAGCAGGTCACCGACGTGACCGGCGTCGTCACCGGCGTCCGCACCTACGGCTCGTCCCGCGGCTTCTGGATCCAGGACCCCGCCCCGGACGCCGATCCGGCCACCAGCGAGGGCGTCTTCGTCTTCACCGGCTCCACCCCGAAGGGTGTGGCGGTCGGCGACGCCGTCACCGTCTCCGGCACGGTCTCGGAGTACGTCCCCGGCGGCACGTCCTCGGGCAACCAGTCCCTGACGCAGATCACCCGCCCCACGTTCACGGTCACCTCCAGCGGCAACCCGCTCCCGGCCGCCACCACCGTCGACGCCCGCTCCGTCCCCGCCGCCTACACCCCCGCGGGCGACCCCGCCGCAGGCGGCTCGATCAACGCGCTCCCCCTGCGCCCCGCCCGGTACGCCCTGGACTTCTACGAGTCCCTGGAGGGCATGAACGTCCAGGTCTCCGACGCCCGTGTGGTGGGCGCCACCGACCCGTACACCGAGCTCTGGGTCACGGTGAAGCCCCACGAGCACCGCAACCACCGGGGCGGCACGGTCTACGGCTCCTACGACGCCCAGAACACCGGCCGTCTCCAGATCCAGTCGCTGGGCAAGGCGTCCGACTTCCCCGACGCGAACGTCGGCGACACCCTCACCGGCACCACCGAGGGCCCCCTGGACTACAACCAGTACGGCGGCTACACCCTTGTGGCCGGCAAGCTGGGCACGCTCGAGAGCGCGGATCTCCAGCGCGAGACGACCCGCGCGCAGCGCGGCACCGAACTGGCCGTCGCCACCTACAACGTCGAGAACCTCGACCCCTCCGACGACACCTTCGCCGCCCACGCCGCCGCGATCGTGGACAACCTCAAGTCGCCCGACATCGTGTCCCTGGAGGAGATCCAGGACAACAACGGCGCCACCGACGACGGCACGGTCGCCGCCGATCTGACGATGACCAGGCTGATCGAGGCCATCGAGGCGGCGGGCGGCCCCCGCTACGACTGGCGCTCCGTCGACCCCGCCGACAAGCAGGACGGCGGCGAACCGGGCGGCAACATCCGCCAGGCCTTCCTCTTCAACCCCGCCCGGGTCTCGTTCACCGACCGCGCGGGCGGCGACGCCACCACGGCCACCGACGTCACGAAGGTCCGCGGCAAGGCGGCCCTGACCCTCTCCCCGGGCCGGATCGACCCGGCCTCCGAGGCCTTCGACAACAGCCGCAAGCCCCTCGCCGGCGAGTTCGCCTTCCGGGGCCGCACGGTCATCGTCATAGCCAACCACTTCGCGTCGAAGGGCGGCGACCAGGGCCTGACCGCCCAGTACCAGCCCCCGTCCCGCAGCTCGGAGACCCAGCGCCACCTCCAGGCGAAGGCGGTCCACGACTTCACCGCGAAGATCCTCGAGACCCAGAAGAACGCCGACGTGGTGGCCCTGGGCGACATCAACGACTTCGAGTTCTCACGGACCACCGAGCTCCTCGAAGGCCGGGGCACCCTCTGGTCGGCGATCAAGTCCCTCCCCCGGAGCGAGCGCTACTCGTACGTCTACCAGGGCAACAGCCAGGCCCTGGACCAGATCCTGATCAGCCCGTCGATCCGCCGCGGCACCTTCGCGTACGACAGCGTGCACATCAACGCGGAGTTCCACGACCAGATCAGCGACCACGACCCGCAGGTGCTCCGCTTCCGGCCGTAGCACACGCGTGGCCGCCCACGACGGTGAGGGGACGGCACCCCGTCCCCTCACCGCCCCGCCCACCGGTCGGGGGCGCCGCGCGCCCCTCGGCCGAACGCCGCGCCGCGGGCAGCGCCGCCTCAACAACGATGGCGCCGCACCATCACCGCACCCACGGCGACCGCGACCACCGCACCGCCGATCACCACCGGCTTGCGGTACCGCATGCCGGCCTGCCCGGCGTGCGCCGCACTGCTCCGCATCTGCACGGTCATCGCCCCGGCCCGGTCCCGGAGATCCTCCGCCCGCGCCCGCGCCCTCCCCTTGATGTCCATCTTCCCGGCCAGCTCCTCGACGGTGTCGCCGAGTTCGTGCCGGGTCCGCTCGATCTGCCGCCGCAGCTCGTCCGGCCCCTTGGCCCCCCGCCCCGTCGCCGCGGCCTCCGCTTTCGCGTCCACATGGGTCCCCGGCCGGGCCCCCGCGCGCCTCACCTCGTGCGTCATCGGTGCGCCCTTCCCTTGATCTCCTCGACATCGGCCTTCACGCTGCCCATGGTCCGCTCGGGTTTGGGCGGCGTGGCCCGGCGCAACTGCCCGCGACCGGCGAGAGCGAGCACACCGGCGATGGCGAACAGCAGCCCCGTGACGATGAGCGCCGCCGCCCACAGCGGCAGCACCAGGTCCAGCGCGGCGACACCCGTGCCGGCCAGCGCGAGCAGCCCCGCGTAGCCGAAGGCTCCCGCCGCACCCAGCATCCCGCCGCCGCGCCCCGCACGGCGCCCCTTCTCCGCCAGTTCCTCCTTGGCGAGGGCCACTTCCTGCCGTGCGAGCCGGGAGATCTGCTCGGTGGCCTGCCCGACGAGTTCACCCACGCTGTGCTCGTCACGAACCGGCCGTCGCTCCATGGTTCCGGTCACGATGCGCCTCCTCTCGGGTCGGGACCCCGAGTACCCCCACCGCCCCGGCGCTATCCATAAAGCAACGCTTACCCATACCCGACACCACGTTTAAGTGGACCTTCACAAACGACCGGTGGACACTACCCCCATGACCTCCAGGACCCCGCCCCTCGGCCGCACCCTGTGCGCGATGATCACCCCGTTCACCCCCACCGGCGCACTCGACCCGGACGGCGCCCAGCACCTGGCCGACCACCTGGTCGCCCACGGCTGCGACGGCCTGGTCCTCTCCGGCACCACGGGCGAGTCCCCCACCACCACCGACGCGGAGAAGTCGGCCCTCATCAGGGCGGTGCGCCAAGCCGTCGGCACCCGGGCGACGATCGTCGCGGGGGTCGGCACCCCCGACACCCTCCACACCGCACGACTGGCCCGCGAGGCGGAGCAGGCCGGCGCGGACGCCCTCCTGGTGCCGGCCCCGTACTACAGCAGGCCCCCGCAGGACGCGATCGAGGCCCACTTCCTCGACGTCGCGAAGGCCACGGCCCTCCCCCTCGTCCTGTACGACATCCCGTCCCGCACCGGCGTCCGCATCGAACCGGACACCCTCCTCCGTCTGGCGGAGCACCCCCGCGTCCAGGCGGTCAAGGACTGCTCCTACGACTTCCTGGCCGCCCAGAAGGTCATGTCCCGCACCGGCCTCGCGTACTACGCGGGCTGCGACGAACACAACCTGGCCCTCTACGCCGTCGGCGGCGCCGGCTGTGTCAGCACGGTCGCCAACGTCGTCCCCGGGCATCCACGCGCCGTGCTGGACGCCTTCGACGCCGGCGAGACGGCCCGCGCGGCGCGCCTCCAGCAGCGGATGACCCCCCTCATCGAGGCCGTGCTGGCGAACGGCCTCCCCGGCACGGTCACCGCGAAGGCCCTCCTCACCGCCCTGGGCCTCCCCGCGGGCCCGCCCCGCCCACCGCTGAGGCCCGCCGACCGGGAGACGGCCGACGGGCTCAGAGCGGTGTACGACGGTCTGACGGCCGCCTGACTCACCTCACCGCCGTGCGAACACCGGCTCCCACCGCCCCTTCGTGTCGTCCTTCGGCGACCGGAACCCGCTCAGCGGAACCGTCCTGTCGCTGCCCACGGTGACCAGCACCAGCCGCTGGTGGAACTCGTCGCCGTCGGCACCGATGTCCCAGGCGACGAGCGAGTCGTCGTCGGCCCAGGCCAGCAGCTGCTGCCCGCGGATCTCGGCGACCTGCTCCCCGGTGCGGGGATCGAGGATCCAGGAGGACGTCTTCCGTGACTTCCCCGCGAAGTCACCGGCGAGCCTGCGCCCGTCCGGCGACAGGCCGGCGTCGACGTGCCAGACCCGGTGCGCCTCGCGGGGCGGGGGCGCGACGGCGTCGCCGTCGAGGTCGAAGTAGTCCAGGGGGATCTCCACGGAGATCCGCCCCGCCCAGACGAAGCGGCCGTCGGCGCTGAAGGCGAAGTCCTGGCGGGAGTTGATGAGGCCCGCCGGGCTCATCGGGTCGTCGTTGGTCCCGACCTCGGTCCAGGACCCCGTCCCCGAGGCCACGTCGATGACCTGGAACCCGTTCCGGGACGAGATCTCCCGCATCTGCCATCCGCCGACCGTCCCGTCGGGGTTCTCGGTCCGGTACTGCACATCGGGATTCTCGCCGTACGTCGTCGCCACGAGCTTGCGGCCGTCCGGGGAGAAGGCCAGGCCCGCGACCTCGTGCTCGACCGGGATCCACCGCTCGACCTCGCCGCTGGCGAGGTCGAGCAGCCCGATGCGCCCGGCGGGCAGCTCCCGCTCCAGCACGGCCGCGGTCCGCAGCCCGGGGGCCACGGCGACGAACGACCACCGGTCGTCCTTCTCGTACTTCCCGGTCCCCGGGTCGAGCAGCCAGTAGGTGCGCTCGGAGGTCCTGCGGTCCTCGGCCAGGCGCACCTTCTCGGTGGTGAAGTACGCGGCCATCGCCACCTCCCCGGCGGCCAGCAGGTCCCGCGGCGGCGACTGACCGGCCCGGGCGGTGATCCCGCCCTGCTCCACCCCGCCGCCCGAGGGCCGCGCCCCCTCCCCGCCGGAGTACAGCGCGGGCACTCCCACCGAGACCGCGATCACGGCCGCCGTCGCGGCGGCCACGGCGGCGAGCCCGCGCACGCGGCGCCGCCGCCGTGCCGCCAGCACCCGATCGGCGAACCCCGGTCCGGGCGCCGTCAGTTCCGCCGCCTGTTCACGCAACGCGTCACGCACGAGTTCGTCGACGTTCACGACCGCACCTCCACGGGCGAGTAGTCACCGGACGGCCGTCCCCCGGCCCCGGACGGGCCGAGGGAGCGCAGTTCGGGCGCGAGGGCGCGCAGCCGGGCCAGGGAACGGTGGGTGGTGGACCGTACGGTGCCCACCGAGCAGCCGAGGATGCGGGCCACCTCGGCCTCGGGCAGGTCCTCGAAGTAGCGCAGCACCAGCACGGCCCGCTGGCGCGCGGTCAGCCGGGCCAGCGCGCCCCGCATCAGCAGACGCAGCTCCGCGTCGGCCGAGGCGGCGTTCCCGTCCGCGCCGGGTTCCGGCGGCTCGGCCACGCTGAGTTCCCGCCCGCGCCGTTTCAGCCGCCACCGGCTGATCTGCTGCCGGTAGAGGACCTGCCGTACGTACGCCTCGGGTTCGTCGACGCGGTGCCAGCGGCCCGCCGCCTTGATCAGCGCGTTCTGCAGCAGGTCCTCGCCCGCGTGCCGGTCGCCGCCGCTCAGCAGGACCGCGGTCTTCAGCAGCGCGGGCGACCGGTTCGCCACGAACTCCCGGAAACTCTCCTGCGCCTGGGCATCCATCGTCACCTTCTCTTCCCCCGGGGGCGGGCCCTGTGTCCGCTCCCCGCTCCCCTAGGGACGCGCGCGGGTGCCTCCCGCTATGCCACCGCACAGCGGAAACACAAAAAAGAGGCGGTCCGGACCGCGGCACGTTCTCACGCGCCGCGGTCCCCGATCGCACACAGGGCAGGGCCGGCGGGTCCGCAGTCTGCCAGGACCCCGGTAGTACGCCAGAATCGGTCGAGCCCCCCGACACCGGCG